>JBBRMT010000408.1:0-1530 GCA_038230695.1 Chloroflexia bacterium | reverse complement strand
GATTGTCGCCCCAGGTTTTCGCCGCGCCGATGGCAACACCGCCTGCACTAGCAGCATTGCCTGCACCGGCGGCATTGCCTGCACCGACAGCAAACCGTACCGATGGCTTGCTGGACCGATGGGTGGGGCAGGAAGGCTGGGAATTGCTATTGCTACGCACCAGCGATAGGCTTGGCTGGCAGATGAAGAAGGAAGTCATGGAGCAACCACTTACCGACGATCAGCAGGCCGTCCTCCGCTACCTCTATCAGCTTAATGGCGTGCCGAGCGCACCGGCGGCGATGCGCGACAACATTCTGCAAATCACTGGCGTGGTGGTTAGCTACGACAATATCAAAAAGATTCTTGGCCGGATGCGCGAACGAGGTTTGGTGAGCTACTCCGAGGGCAAAGGCTACTTCCTGGTGCGCCATAACCCGCTACAGTAGCCCAAAATGGCGGGGACAGGGTGGAGACAGGCAGGGACTGGGTAGGGACAGACATAAGCGTGCCTGCCAGTGACAGTCCCTGCTGCGATTGCCACTTAATCTTGTAATCGGTTAGGTTTTGCTTATGGGGATAAGGACACAGTGTTAGGCCGTAACCGATGTTTTAATTTGGTAAAAGCGAAGCGAAACGCGAAGTGGTGATGGTATCCACCGGCGCAAATGGCGGCAAGGGCTGGTGGGCAACTCAGGGAAAGCGAAGCGAAAGGCGAAGTGAATGGTCAGCGGTGATTATAGTCAAGGTGAGCGACCGCCGCGCGAGGTGATGTTTAGCAAGCGGGAAGTTGAGGCGCGGGCAAGGGGGGTGGGCGACGAGCGAGGGATAGGCGAGGTGGTGAAGGCGCTGTATGCTTATCGTCCACTGCGCGGCGAGGTGGTGGCGGCAATTGCTAACCAGCGGTTGGGCCATGGCAGTGTGGATGCAGGCTTGCTGGGGCAAATGGCGGCGGCAGGTTTTATTTATGCGCTGGAGATGCCAAAGTCGGGCAAAGTGGCTTATGTGCTGGGCGATGCGGGGCGGGTCTGGGTACGTTGGAAGCTGGGCCGCAAAGCGGAGCCAGAGTCGCTGGTCGAGATGTATGATCGACGTTATTCGCGGTTGACCCACGATACCTACGCCAGTGATGTAATGGCTGCGCTGCTGCTCGATGTGCGCGACCTGGGTGGCGAGGTAGACTGGCGCGGCGGCTGGAACAGCCCCGACCGGGGTAATCGCTACGGCGCACGTTGGGATGCGTACGGGCGAGTAACATTCTATGGCCTTACTTACAGCTTCGTTTTGGAGATGGATTGTGGCAGCGAAGAAAACCCGAAGTTCGGCGAGAAGGTGGACAAGTACCGCCGCTACATGGCGCAAGGCACTTGGCGGGCGGCGCTGGGCTGCGATACGGCGTTGCCGATCCTAACCGTTACCACCGGCGGCGAGGAGCGGATGGCGAATATGCGGGCGGCGGTACGTGATTGGCTTGCTTATTGTGAGGCCACCGATCAAGAGTGGCGGTTCACCAACACGCAGCGGCTAGCGCGGTCGGCAACAAGCGGGGTT
>JBBRMT010000407.1:0-1560 GCA_038230695.1 Chloroflexia bacterium | reverse complement strand
TTATGAGGGAGGATCGGGATGAACATATGGTATCGCTTGGGGCGCGTAGGCAACACCAGCCTCAATCTGCACTATAGTTGGGTGATTGCGGCGGTGCTGGGGCTGTGGACATTGGTGCAGAGCTGGCTACCGGGGCGAGCGCCTGACCTGGTGGGGTTCGGCGCGGCGTTGCTGGCTTTGATTACGGCGCTACTGATACTATTCAGCGTGGTTGCCCATGCGGCGTTTCAGATATTCGCGGGGCGGGCGTTTAGCCATTCACCCGCGCCAGGAGTAGTTAATCTAGGCATCTTTGGCGCAACCTCCCCTGTGCTAGAGGGTGGGGTGGCGGGCAGGCAGCAGGCGGTTGCGGTGTTGGCCGGGCCGCTGGGTAGCGGGGCGCTGGCAATAATCTTCAGCCTGTTGAGCAATGCGTTTGAAACAAGCAACCCGGCGATTGCTGCGGTCTGCGCGGCGCTGGCGCTGGCGAACGGCTTTCTAGCCGTGTTCAACCTCATCCCAGCGGTGCCGCTCGATGGCTCCGCCGCATTGCAGGCAATACTCCCCGCAGCGGGCGGCTTCACCCGCCTGCTGACTAGCGTGCTGGCGATTGTACTGATTATCTGGGGCGCATGGGCAGGCTTCGTAAATCAGGATATTGACCTGGCGTTGTGGCTGATCTTCCTCGGATGGGCAGTGCGGGAGCTTGCCACCGGCGTGAGTCGGCGGCAGGCGCTACGGGCAGGGATGAACACGGTCTATGCCGGCGAGATGATGGCGCGGAATTATCCCACCGTGCAGGCGAGTGACACGCTGGATAAGGTGATGGGCAGACTAGAGCTACGCGGTTTGAACCAGGTACCGGTGCTGGATGGCAATACCCTGGTTGGCATCCTGCCGCGAGATCTTCTGGAGGATTCACTACAAGGGGAATGGGCAAGCACTACTGTCCGCGATAAGATGATCGGCAAACTGGGGATGATGTCGGTGACAATTGACACCACCCTGCTGGACGCTCTCAGACTGCTGCCAGCGGCGGACAGCGGGGCGGCGGAGGGGAGCATCGGTGAGGGTGGCAAGCAGCGCCAGCTGATCCTACCTGTGACCGAGAATGAGCGACTGGCCGGGGTGCTGACCAGCGAACGGCTGGCGGGGTTTGCCGGGCTGGAGCAAACATTTGGGATGAACACTACGCCCGAAGCCGCGCCGCCCTCACCGCGCGCCCTGGCGCTGGTGCTAATCGGACTGCTGATCGTCGCTTTCCTCGCAGCGGCAGCAATACCGCCCGGAGTAGTGGGCAGCGCAGTTGGGAACGAAGCGTTGCTGCCTACACCCACATTGGCACCGGTGGTAAGTGGTGCCAATGTGCGCTTCCTCTGGCCGGAGAGAGTCGCCCCTGACCTGCACCTTGAAGTCAAAGCCTCGCAAGGTTCGTCTTTCGCCCAGGCGCAGAGCGGCGGCGATTGGGGCTACAACCTTGCCTATCACGATAGCAACCGCTCGTTCCGGCTGATTGGCGGCAAGAACGCGCAGATACCCACCGTTGGCGGCTCCGTCAAACAGATAACCATTCATGGCAAC
>JBBRMT010000406.1:0-1561 GCA_038230695.1 Chloroflexia bacterium | reverse complement strand
GATCTCGGCGGCGCGGGCCACAACCGCCCGCAGCGACTCGTCGTCAAGCCGATTGGTGGTGGCGACCCCGATTTGCTGGCCCAGTACGGCCCGCACGCTAAGGGTGGCATCCTCGCTGCTAACGCTCTGGTGGATAATATTGTTGGCGTAGCGGGTAAGCGCAGCCTCTTCTCCCTGCACCACCACCTCGGTCTGGTCGGCAGTGGAGAAGGCAAGGGCGCGACTCATCGCGGCGGATAGCTGCTGCTCGTCAAGCATAACTTCATCACCCCAACGCGCACATTGCGAAAGCGGGCGGGCGATGCGCCGTGGCCGATGCGCCCAATCTGCTGCGGTTCGCCCTTGCCGCACATAGTAAGGCCATAGAGTTGCCAGGAGGCGGCATCGCCGATTGCGTCGCAACTGGCCCAGAAGTCTGGGGTTATGCCGGTGTAGGTGGGGTTCTTGAGCAGGCGGGTGAGCCGCCCATTCTCGATCAGGTAGGCGATCTCCGCGCCAAACTGGAAGTTGAGCCGATGATCGTCAATGCTGCCGCTCTTGTTGTTGGCAATCCAGATGCCCCGCCTGGTATCGGCGATGATGTCGTCAATATCGCTGTCGCCCGGTTCCAGGCTGATAGTGGTCATGCGGCTGATGGGCAGATACTGCCAGCTTTCCGCCCGCACCGATGGCACCGATGGCACGCCTGTTTCATATGCCGTCTCCCGTGAGGTGATGTAAGCCTCGAAGATGCCTTCGCGCACCAGGAAGGCGCGATTGGCGGGCTGGCCCTCGTCATCATAGGCGAAGCTGCCAATGCTGCGCGGGGTGGTGGCATCAGCGGTGAGATTGACGATGGGGCTGCCATAACGGAAGTGGCCGCGCTTGTCCAGGGTGAGGAACGAGGTGCCAGCGTAGCCCGCCTCCAGTCCTAGCACGCGATCGAGTTCGACGGCGTGGCCGCAGGTTTCGTGGATGGTGTGGACTAGCTGTGAAGGGTGTATAATCAGGTCGTACTCGCCAGCAGGACAGGGGTCGGCGGTGAGCAGGTCAACCGCTTCGCGGGCGATGTCGGCGGCGTGTTCCACCAGCTTGAGGGCGATGATATGCTCATAACCGGCGGCCAGGGTCTGGCAACGGGTGGGCAGGCCGGGGTAGGTACGCACCTGCATATCGCCATCGCCAACCGCCGTGGCGGAGATACCCGCGCCGCTCTCGATACGGCTCTGCTCGATGTAGCTGCCCTCGCTGGTTGCCAGCCGTTTGTGTTCACGACGAAAGTCCATGAACGCCTGCGATACCTTCACGCCAGGAGTGGCGCGGATGGTGTCGTCGGCCTCGGTCAGCAGTTGCACCTTCTGATCTAGCGGCACGGTAAAGGGGTCTATCTCGAATGGCATGGTGTGGGTAGCAACTACCGCCGGGCGAGTGGGCAGACTAAGGCCGGGGCCATTGACCGCTGCGCTGGCGTGGGCAATGTCAATCGCCAGACGGACGGCGGATTCTAGGTGGGCAGCGTCCAGATAGGCAGTGGCGGCAAAGCCCCATGCGCCGCCTGCCAGCACCCGCACACCAACCCCGG
>JBBRMT010000405.1:0-1581 GCA_038230695.1 Chloroflexia bacterium | reverse complement strand
TAGACAACCGTGTTGCCTAGGATGAGGGCGGCGGTAATCTTCCAGCTAGGGATCGCGACTGGGAAGTTCCAGGGGGTAATCGCTGCGACCACGCCAATCGAGTCGCGGACCGACATAGCGTACTTATTGGGCAGTTCGCTGGGAACGGTGTAGCCGCTCATCCGCCGCCCCTCGGCGGCCATGTAGTAGGTCATGTCGAACGCTTCCTGCACGACGCCACGACCCTCGGCCACCACCTTGCCCATCTCGCGGGTTACCAGCCGACTCAATTCTTCTTTGCGCTGCACCAGCAGTTCGCCGACGCGGAAAAGCAGTTCGCCGCGCTTGGGCGCAGGCATCGCCCGCCACTTGGGGTAGGCGCGGGCGGCGGCTTCGACTGCGCGATTGACATCCTCGACGCTGCTGCGGGCCACCTCGGTGATCACCTCGCCAGTCGCCGGGTTGATGGTCTTGAAGGTTGCGCCACTACGGGCGGCTACCCACTTGCCATCTATGTAATTCTGATTGTGCATAACTTACAACTTTCTCCTCTCTGAGAAAAGCGGGCGCAGGCAATCGCGCCCCATCTGCTGAATGAACGCCGATATTATAACATATTTAGCCCAGCGGATGCTGATCCAGGGGGTGCAGTTCACAGTTTTGCCGTTGCATACCAAGGGAGCGTAGCCCACTCCTGCACCAGCCACGCATTGCAATTTGATAAACAGCACCCTACAACTTTGACTAAATTGCCGGGCTGGGTTATACTTGCATAAACACCAGCGTACAAGGAACAATATGACTAAAGCAACCCATACTCCCCCCGCGACCAGGCGAGAGACCGTAGTGGAGACGCTACATGGGCAGGAGATCCGCGACGATTATCGCTGGCTGGAGGACGATGCCAGCGCCGAGGTTGCCGACTGGATGGCGGCGCAGAACGTGCACACCCGCCAGGTGCTTGATACTGTGCCGGGGCGAGCGGCGCTGGAAGCAAGGATGCGCCAGCTGATCGCCATTGGCACGCTTGGCACCCCGGCAGTGCGCGGTGAACGTCACTTCTACACCCGCCGTGAGGGGGAGCAGAACCAGCCCATGCTTTATATGCGCGACGGCGTAGACGGTCCTGAACGGGTGCTGCTCGACCCCAGCGCTGTGCATGAGCTAGCAACAGTTGCGCTCGACTGGTGGTACCCCTCCGACGATGGCAAGCTGCTGGCCTACGGCTACAGCGAACACGGCGACGAGAAGAGTACCCTCTACGTACTGGAGGTGGATAGCGGCAAGCGGCTGGCCGAGCAGATCCCCCACACCCGTTACTCCTCGCTGGCCTGGGAGATGGATGGCAGCGGTTTCTACTACACCCGCAATCCCGCGCCCGGCGATGTGCCTGATGGGGAGGAGAACTATCATCAGCACATCTTTCACCACCGCCTCGGCGACGACTGGCTTAACGACCCCAAGCTATTTGGCGCTGGCCGCGATATGACCGAGCAGCCTTCCATCGCGCTTTCCCCCGATGGTCGCTGGCTGCTGGTAATGGAGTTTATCGGCTGGACGCAGAGTGCGCTCTATGTGCGCGACCTTAGCCAGCCGCATCGC
>JBBRMT010000404.1:0-1706 GCA_038230695.1 Chloroflexia bacterium | reverse complement strand
CCGATCTGCTGCGCCAGTATGCCGCGCAAGCGGACGCGGCCAGTAACGCTGAGGTTGCTGCCGATTTCCGTCGCGTGGCTGACGAGATCAGTACACCGCCCTTGCCGGTTAAGTCCGCCGCGCTTGCCTCCGAACCTACGACCGCGCCACCCCCACCCGCCACCTTCATTCGCAGCGACAGCATCAGCGCCAGCGGTGGAAACCTCGCGCTCGGTGAGAACATAACCCAGACCTTCTCGCAGCAGACCATCGATATCCAAATGCCCGCCCCACCCGCACCAGTGGAGCAGCAGCCGCCCACCGTGCAGGTGGCGCATGAGGCTGGCGCATCGTTCCCGCTCCTCGTGGAGAGTGTGGGCAAGGGCGAGTACAAGGTGCGGCGGCTGAATGGCGAGCCAGAGGTTAGCGCCAGCTTCAAGTGGGAACTTGGCAGCCGTGTCGCTGAGATGAACGAACTGGACGAAATCCTCAAGCTGGTGCGTGCCGGTGAGGCCGACAAGGATGGTAAGCTGGTCGTGTTTGGTCGCAAGCTCTACCGCTTCCTCTTCGGCGGCCAGGTGGGTACTGAGTTCGACCACGTGCTCGATAATGCCGAGCGGGTATACATCCAGCTCTATCTGCCGCCTGAGCTTGACGACGTACCCTGGGAGTACCTGTGTGAGCCAGAGGGCGCGACGGAGCGGTTCCTGCTGCTGGAGCGCAAGCTGACCCTGGCGCGAAGCCGCCGCCCAACTGTGCTACAGAAGCCACCCCAGCTTCTGGACATCCCCCGCCCGCTGCGGATGCTGGTCATCGTCAGTAGCCCACCCGACCTGCCCGAAGCAAAGAAGCTGGATACCCTGCGCGAGTTGCGCCTGATTCGCCAGGCGGTTGCTCCGCTGCGCGAGAAGGGTGAACTTGAATTGTACGAACTGGATGAGCCGTCGTATCGCAACATCCAGCAGGAGATGCAGTGGCATCCCCACATCGTCCACTTCACCGGCCACGGCAACTACGACGAGAAACATGGCGGCAGCCTGCAAATCGAGGACGGCCACGACCAGGGCGCGTCCATCCGCGCCGACGACTTCGCCCAGCTGATCGGCGGGCAGGGTGTGCGCCTGGTGGTACTCAGTTCGTGTCGCAGCGGGGAGGCAACCGCCGGGGATAATCGCAAGGCGTTGCCCGGGGTTGGCGCTGCCGTGCTGGATGCAGGCGTGCCAGCCGTGGTGGCGATGCAGGACACGGTGCGCGACGACCACGCCAGCGCCTGGGCGGGGCGGTTCTACCAGAACCTGGTCGAGGGCCGCAGCGTGGCGCGGGCGATGGGCGAGGCCCGTCTGGGCCTCAAGCAGGAAGGGATGAGCGATTGGGGGCTACCGCTTCTACTCAGCGAGGCGGCTAACTCGCCGCTGTTCCGCTTCATCCCTGGTTCACTGCCAGCCAAAGCGCCACCGCACGGCACCGACCGCCTGGATCTGAACAACCCCGGTGAGTTGTTCGTGGGCAGGCAGATCGAGCAGCGGCGGCTGGTGCGCGAACTGCTGGGCGAGCAGATGCGCATCGGCCTGATTGTGGGGCCGGGTGGCATCGGCAAGTCGAGCCTGGCCTACCGCCTCTACGAGCGCACCCGTGACCACTTCTGGGCCAGCCTGAGCATCACGTGCGGCGAATCTACCGACATCAACGAGATACTGCGCCAGCTCAACGACTGGTTGGTATTGAAT
>JBBRMT010000403.1:0-1729 GCA_038230695.1 Chloroflexia bacterium | reverse complement strand
GGTTTGCACATCCAAGCGCATCCGATCTGTCCGGCCTGGAACTACACTATCCATCCACGCTGCCCGGCACCGCTGGCATAGCGAGTGCGGGAGATTATATATTTACGGACCCTAAGCATGAAACACCCCTAATTTTAGGGTGAAAAAAGAGACCAACTGTGCTAAGATGTAGTTATCCAAAACCAACCCTTAGCCACAGGAGGTCTCTTTGTCATGTCACCTAATTATGCCCCATCCTCTGACGATTTGCAAGCTTCGCAAGTTGCTCATTATCTCGCCCAGCGCTTGGCCTTCTACCTTGCCCCGCTGCTCAGTGCCGCCGATGACCAGCTTGACCGTCGCTTGGTCGTCACCATGCTGGTCAGCGTCGCGGCGATTATCATGCTCCGCAATTCTAGCCGCGCCCTGTTGCTCAGTGAACTTGGTGCCTACATCGCCTCGCCGCAGCACGCCCCTGCTGGCACCAAGCGCCTAGCCAAGCTCATCCACTCTAGCAAGTGGTCGGCTCAGCTAATCCACACCTTTCTGTGGGGTCACGCTGACCAGCGGCTGCTTGAACTTGAGCAGGCAGCCTCGTCTGCCTATTTGCTATGGGATGAGAGTGTCATCGAGAAGCCGGAGAGCAACAAGATTGCGGGCTTGTCGCCAGTGCGTTCCAGCCAGGCGGCGCGGCTGACCCGCCCCCGTCCTGGCTACTACCAACCGCCCAAAGGCAAGATTATCGTGGCCGGTATTCCCTGGCTGATGCTGCTGCTGGTAGGACCGCAGGGCGCACCGCGATTGGCAGCGATGCGCTGGTGGACCACTCGCGGCGAACACAAAACCAGCGGACGGGAGGTTGCTACCAAAATGCTCAAAGATGCCGCCCAGAGCTGGGGGCGGCGGGTCATCCATGTCTTCGACCGTGGCTATGCAGGCGCACCTTGGTTGGCGCAGTTGGTCGCCCAGGAGGTGCGCTTCGTTGTACGCTGGAACGCGCACTACCGCTTGCTTGATGCGGCGGGCAACCTGCGCCAGCCGTGGGAGATGGCGAGGGGTAAGCGTAGTCAGTACCACCGCGCCATCTGGGATAGCGGCCACCGCTGCTGGCGCAAGGCGGGACTAATCTTTATGGCGGTACAGCACCCCGACCACGCCACCCCGCTCTGGCTGGTGGTGTGTCGCGGGGTGAAAGGTCAGCCGCCCTGGTATCTGCTGACCAACTGCCCAGTTAGCAATGAGCAGGATGCTTGGCAGATCGTGTTTGGCTATGTGCGCCGCTGGCAAATCGAGATGGGCTTTCGCTACTGCAAGAGTGAGTTGGGGTTCGAGAGCGTGCGGACGTGGGATGAGGACAGCCGCGAGAAGCTCTTGATGCTGGCGAGTTTGTGCTACGGCTACTTGTTGGGGTTGCTGGCTGATGAAATGGCGCAGCTATGTGAGTGGCTGCTACGCTACGGCTGTCCACGAACGGGGCGACGGCGAGCGGCGCTACCGCTGTATCGGCTACGGGAGGCGCTGATGTGGCTATGGCAAGAGTGGCGTTGGTGGCCAGCAGTACGCCGACGAAGGGGCTTGCCCAGCGCGGCGGCAAGGTCAGGTAGTAACGCCGCGCTGGTGATTGAAGGAGAAGTATTGGCCCGCCGCTTGCAAAGTTAGGGGTGTTTCATGCTTGGTGGGGGAGTACAATTGGCGCTTCTCGCACCCTCCCCTACCCCTCCCGGTGGGAGGGGAATACATTAGACAGGAG
>JBBRMT010000402.1:0-1778 GCA_038230695.1 Chloroflexia bacterium | reverse complement strand
TATTCAGGATGATAGTGGGTTTCCAGATCCACAAAGCGGGTGGTCTCCTTCTGGAACAACAGCCGTACCACGTCGGTCGGGCCATTGCGGTGCTTGGCAACGTGGATTTAGGCGATGCCCTTCTTCTCGGTATCGGGTTCGTATAGCTCTTCACGGTAGATAAACATCACTATATCCGCGTCCTGTTCAATGGATCCACTTTCACGAAGATCACTGAGCATTGGAATGTGCGACTGGCGACTTTCGACGGCGCGGGATAGCTGGGCGCAGGCGATGACCGGCACGTTCAGTTCGCGGGCCAGCAGCTTCAGCCCGCGCGTAATCTCGGAGACCTCTTGCACGCGGTTGTCGCCACCACTGCGTCGCCCCTGCATCAGTTGCAGGTAGTCAATGATGATCAGGTCGCAGCCCACCTGGGCGTGCAGGCGGCGGGCCTTGGAGCGAAGTTCGGAAACGCTCAGGCCGGGGGTATCGTCAATGTAGATAGGGGCTTGGGCCAGGGTGCCGAAGGCGGAGGAGATCAGGTGCCACTCGTCATCGTTGACGTAGCCGAGGCGCAGGCGGTGGGTGTCAATGCCCGTTTCCATTGCCAGCAGGCGTTGGGCCAGTTGTTCGCGGCTCATCTCCAGGCTGAACACGGCAACCTTCTTCGAGGCGCGAACCGCCGCATTGTAGGCCACGCAGAAGCTGAAGCTGGATTTGCCTACGCTGGGGCGGGCCGCCACAATCACCAGGTCGGAGGGCTGCAGGCCGCCAGTTAGCTGGTCGAGGTCAACGAAGCCGGTGGGAACGCCGACAAGCTCACCGCGATTCTGGTGCAATTCGTCAATGCGGTCGAAGTATGTTTCCAGCACCTGCTTGATGACTACGAAATCCTGCAGGCTCTGCCGCTGGGTTACGCCAAATAGCAGTTGCTCGGCCTCATCCAGCACCTGCTCCACATCCTCATCCTCGCGGTAGCCCAGGCTGGCGATATGACCGCCTGCGCTGATCAGGCGACGCAGCACCGCCGTGCGCTCCACGATGCGGGCGTAATATTCTATATGGACCGAAGTGGGAACCATTGATGCCAGAGAGGTGAGGTAAGCAGGGCCACCAACGAACTCGCTCTTGCCATTGCGCTGCAACTCCGCGTTTAGGGTGACGAAGTCGCCTGGTTCGCGGCGGTTGTAGAGGTCGAGCATGAACTCATAGATGGTGGCGTTCGCGTCGCTATAGAAGTCGGCGGGCTTGAGGAAAGCGGCGATCTTGATAACAGCATCGCGATCGATCAGCAAACTGCCAAGTACAGAGATTTCTGCATCAAGGTTGAAGGGAACCTGGCGATCAAGTACGCCGGTAATTGCGGGTGCGTTAGTAGCCATAGAGCTGGCCCTTCTCTACGTCAAAGCACAATTATGAGGATTTGGTTATGGCAAGCGGCACGTTTCCACCCCGCGCCGCTTGCCGTTTCGTTGTTAGGGCGAACAACGGTTCGCCCCTACTGATAAAAGCTATTTGCCCTCGGCGGCAGCCTGCGCCTCAGCAACCGGCGCGGTCTCCTCGGCGGGGGTAGCGATAGCAGTTGTGGCAGCGCTGCTCTCACCAGCGTCGCTTGCGGCGGTATCCTCCGCCACGTTGGATATAACTATCTGCGGGTGCGACTCGACTACCATGTTCTCACCAGCCATGGTATCTTCGGCGGGCGCAGCCTCAGCAACCGGCGCGACTTCAGCTGTGGTCGCTTCAATTACAGGAGCGGCTTCGGCAACCGGCGCAGCCTCAGCGGTGGTCGCTTC
>JBBRMT010000401.1:0-1823 GCA_038230695.1 Chloroflexia bacterium | reverse complement strand
TTCATCCCACCCTCGCGCCCGGTTGCTCCGCCCCGTATACCCAACTATCGCCCACCCAACCCTGCTGCCGCCCCTCGGGCCAATGCAAGTCTGCCCCAGGACTCAAGAGATAGGCGGGGGGCGATACCTCCTGTCAATCCCAATGCCAATCTGCAATCGCGTCGTGCGCCGCGCGAGAACCTGGCCGCCCGCCTGATTAGCTGGCTGGCGATCGTCATCGCCGTTGCCGCTGTGCTGGTACTCGCCACCATCGCCATTTTCGAGCAGAGCTACAGCGACCGCATCTACCCCGGTGTCCACGTCCTCGATCAGGATCTCAGCGGTCTGACTATCGCCCAGGCGGCGGATCGGGTCAACGGTAGCCTGCAAACCTTCACCAACCAGCCGTTGACGCTCACCTACAATGGTAAGACGTGGACACCCTCGATGGATGCCCTCGGCCTGACGGTGGACACCGAAGCGACCCTGCAAGCCGCCTACCACTATGGGCGCAGCAACGCGCTGCTTACTGACCTCGGTTCGCAATGGCAAGCCTATCAGCACGGCACAGTCGTTGCCATCCCCATCAGCCTCGATGAGCAGAAGTTGAGCGCGTATCTGCAAGGCATTGCCAGAGAGGTAAACCAGCCGCTGGTCGAGGGCGATGTGCAGGTCAACCCCGACGGCACTCTGAAGGTGACACCCTCGCAGAATGGCGCCGCCCTCGATGTTTACGCCAGCATCACCCGCATCAAGAGCGGCTTCAACACCATCGCCAGCCGCCAGGTTGCGCTAGTGGTCAATGTCACCACCCCGGTGATTGGCGCAGCCGAGGTGCAGCGGGTGCAGCAGCAGGCCGCCGCCGACCTCAGCGCCCCGCTGGTGTTGCAATACGCCGACCGTACCTGGGTGGTGGATAAGCCGACCATCGCCAACTGGTTGACCCTCAGCCGCATCGTGGACGCGCAGCAGCCCCAGCACCTCAACCTCACGCTGCCCGACAACAAACTGCGCCAGTTCGCCGACAAGGTGGCCGCCGACCTCAACCGCCCGCCGCAGAACGCCCGCTTCGCCTGGAATGGCGCTAGCGTCAACGTCACTGCCGAGAGTACCGACGGTCTGGCGGTGCAGATTACCGATACGGTCAACCTGCTACGCACCCAGCTTCAGACTGCCGTGCCGCCCAGCCAGGCCAATCGCGTTGCCCCGGTGCCGGTTACGGTGCTCACCCCCACCGTGTCGAGCAAGGACATTACCAGCCTGGGCATCAAGCAGTTGCTCGGCACTGGCAAGAGTACCTTCCACGGGTCGACCGCCGCCCGCGCCACCAACATCAAGGTGGCGGCTGGCTACCTCAACGGCGCGATCATCCCACCGGGGGCAACCTTCTCCTTCCTCGATACTCTCGGCGGCATCACCCTGGCGCGGGGATACGTAGAGGGCTACGTTATCGTTGCGGAGCGCACCCAGAAGGATGTGGGCGGCGGAGTCTGCCAGGTCAGCACCACTGCCTTCCGCGCCGCCTTCTGGAGCGGCCTGCCCATGGTCGAGCGCCACCAGCACGCCTATCGGGTCTCCTGGTACGAGGAGGACGGCAGCCCGGTGGGCTTCGATGCCGCAGTGTTCGACCCCGGCACCGACCTCAAGTTCACTAATGATACCAGCAACTATATCCTGGTCGAAGCGATTGCCGACATGAATGCCCAGAACCTCACCATCAACTTTTACGGCACCAAACCGGCAGGCCGCGTGGTGAAGATGAGCGGGGCAACCTCCGGCAATCAGGTGCCACCGCCGCCCAACCAGTACGAAATCAACCCCAGCTTCGGCCCCGGCACCAAACA
>JBBRMT010000400.1:0-1850 GCA_038230695.1 Chloroflexia bacterium | reverse complement strand
TGATCTGCTGGTTGGACTCCTCGGCGCTAACGTATAGCACCTTGCCGCTGGCTGCCAGCAACCCGCTGATCTGCAGCAGCAGCGTGGATTTGCCGATGCCAGGATCGCCGCCGATAAGGATGAGGCTGCCCGGCACGATGCCCCCACCCAGCACGCGGTTGAACTCAGCAATCGGCACCTGCATCCGTTTCCAACCCGCGTTGCTGATCTTGGTAATTGGCTCCGGCTTGCTCATTGTCGCTGCCGTGCCGAGCCAGGCATTGTGGCTGCTCAGGTTGCTGCTGGGCGCAACCGCCTCGCTGAATGTATCCCACTCGCCGCAGTCGGGGCATTTGCCCTGCCATTTTGGCGACTCGCTGCCGCAGTTCTGGCAGACGTAAATTGTCTTAGGCTTTGCCCCCATCGTATTCTTCGCCACGCTCTTGATCCCCTCGCTTTGTTTCTCGGTTAGCAGCACATCTGTTCTAGTTACGTTCTGCATTATAGCATATTTGGCGGTGGAGCGCAACAAAATGTCACTTCAGGGGCGCGACTCATATTCTTGCAATACAGATATGCGTTGGGGCGAACCGTCGTTCGCCCTGGTTGGATTTGCAGGAACGTGATGCACACCCATATTGAACAGTTGGCTTGACAACACCCTGCCTGCGTGCTAGACTCCTCTCACCGATAGGCAATTACGTATGTCTGCACGGCGCATTGCCATGCGCTACTACAGGCAATGAAAGGGATTTTAGCTTGGATAATGAAATGGCGAAATGGGCGCTGATCCTGGGCGCATCGAGCGGCTTCGGCGCGGCCACCGCCCGCGAACTGGCTAAAAATGGCTTCAACATCTGTGGAGTCCACCTTGATCGGCCCAGCACCATGCCCGATGTGGATAAGGTCAAAGCCGACATCGAAGCGGTGGGCCGCGAGGCGCTCTACTTCAACGTCAACGCTGCCAACGCCGAGAAGCGGGCGCAGGTGCTTGATGAGCTTGTCACCCGCCTGGGGGTAGGCGGCGACTCACGCACAGGCAGCGTGGCGGTGATGATGCACTCGCTGGCCTTCGGCACCCTCAAGCCCTTCATCACCGACAATCCTGACGAAGCGATTACCCAGCAGAACATGGACATGACCCTTGACCTGATGGCCCACAGCCTGGTGTACTGGACGCAGGATCTGGTGCGCCGCAACCTGATGCTGCGCGGCGGTCATATCTATGCCATGACCAGCATGGGGGCGCGACGGGTGTTCGGCACCTACGGCGCGGTTAGCGCAGCGAAGGCGGCGCTGGAGTCGCATATGCGCCAGTTGGCCCTCGAACTTGGGCCGCAGGGCATCAGCGTCAATTGCATCGAGGCGGGTGTTACCGACACCCCTGCGCTACGCAAGATTCCCGGCAACGAGCGGATGGCGAATCGCGCTTTGGAGATGAACCCTGGCGGACGGCTAACTTTGCCGGAAGACATTGCCCGCACCATCGCTGCACTTAGTCGCCCCGACCTGGCATGGATTACTGGTGATGTAATCCGTGTGGATGGTGGCGAGGCGATTGCCAGCTAGCGGCGGATGAACAACCCTCTCACCCGCGTGTTGCTGCTCAGTAGCTTCGGTGCGTATGCCTTCATCTACGTCCCCAGCGTGGTCTTGCTAGCCCTCGACATCAAGTACCCCAACAGCGAATGGGTGAGCAGCTTGCTGCTCATCCTCGCTGGCCTCAGCGCGGCGTTGTGGGTGGTAGTCAATCGCGGGCTGGAGCGCGGCCTCGGCTTCGCAGGCGCGGTGTTGCTGCTCTCCTTCAGCGTCGAATATCTGGGGGTCAATACTGGCGCTATCTTCGGGCCATATCAATACAGCGATGTCCT
>JBBRMT010000399.1:0-1866 GCA_038230695.1 Chloroflexia bacterium | reverse complement strand
GGTGAGTACGTGTAGGTGGTGCGGTCATAGGTGAACAGCTCCTTACCTTCGCGCATTAGCACGCTGCCGATGAGCGCCTTATCCACCCCTGTCATTCCCTGCCTGGTAAGCTCGGCGGCGATCTCCTTTGCGGTGCGTGGTTTGCCATCAGAGAAGAGTTTACGGCAGGCAACCAGCACCACATCACGGTTGGCGGTGGGTTCGCTTGCGGTGTGAGTAGAGGGAGCAGGTGCAGCGGGCGCATCGGGGTTAGCCAGCGCGTAGGTGTAGGTTGCGCGATCGTAGCTGAAACGGTCCTTGCCCTCGATGGAGAGTACGCTGTTCACTACTGACTTGTCTACCCCAGCCAAGCCGCTCTTCACCAGGGCAGCGGCAATGTCGCGGGCGGTCATGCTGCTGCCACCTGCGAGGAGGCGGGTAGCGTGGGCGAGGACTTCGGCGCGAAGGGTGGCGGGTTGGTCGGGCATGAACTACTCCCTTATCTCGGTTTGTGTTTGTATAAGTAGCACAACCCATATAACAGATGGATAGAATCACACGGCTGACTGGCACAATGCAGGGATTCTCTTCCAACGTGCGTCGCACTCGCTCAAGGTAGACCAGAGCGATCTCGGTTGATGCGGCGTTCAGCTGGCGGGTATAGTCTCGGCGGTCAAATTGTCTGCCTCGGCATTTGATATTGGTCTGGTAGTAGCTATTATAGGCGGCGCAGGTGGATAATGCAAAAAGCCAAAAGTAAGCTCAACCACATCGCAGCATTACCAAAATGGTAACTGTAACCTGATCCCATTGGCATGAATCACGGTTGCTAGCTAGCCACGTAACTGATATAATCAGTTCACCCATGACTGACGGAGAGATCCTAGCCTAATGCCCCGCGTCTTCGACAACATTGAACTTAAACTGCTGCCTGCTCTGAGAGCCACACTTACTGACTCTCAGGTATACCGCGCCGACTTTTGCATTGGCTACTTCAACCTGCGCGGCTGGGGTGGACTGGAAGATCTGGTTGATCGCTGGCCTGGCGGTGAAGGGCGCTGCGCCCGCGTGCTGGTAGGGATGCAGACCGCCCCCGAGCAAGAACTACGCCAGTTGCTTACCGTCAACCCTGACGGGGGTATGGATCTGGGTCGTGCTGCCGAGATGATCGAGCGGATGGCGCATCAGTTCCGCGAACAGCTGATCTTCGGCACCCCTAACGCCCATGATGAAGCGACCTTGCGCTGTCTCAGCCGCCAACTGAAAGATGGCAAGGTGGTGGTGAAACTGCATCTAAACTACCCCTTGCACGCCAAGCTATATCTACTCTACCGCGACGATTACAACAACCCGATAACTGGATTCCTGGGCAGCAGCAACCTGACCATGGCTGGCCTATCAGCGCAAGGGGAGTTGAACCTTGACGTACTCGACCACGATGCCGCCTTCAAGCTGGAGCAGTGGTTCAACGCACGCTGGGATGATAAATGGTGCCTGGACATCTCCTCTGCGTTGGCTGCTGCAATTGACGATAGTTGGGCGCGGGAGAAGCTGCTTTCACCATATCACATCTACCTCAAGATGGCTTATCATTTGTCACAGGAAGCGCGGGCAGGGCTGACTGAGTTCAGTATCCCACGAGTATTCGGTAATAAGCTATTCGCGTTCCAAGCAGCAGCGGTGCAATTGGCGGCGCACCACGTCAACAGACGCGGTGGAGTGATGATTGGCGATGTTGTAGGATTGGGCAAGACGCTGATGGCAACGGCGGTAGCCCGCATCTTCGAGGATGACTATGGCTATAATGTATTGATACTGTGTCCGCCCAACCTGGTCAGTATGTGGGAGGAATACAAAACGAAGTATAAGCTTCGCGCTGCGGTGAAG
>JBBRMT010000398.1:0-1960 GCA_038230695.1 Chloroflexia bacterium | reverse complement strand
GGGTGGTGGCTTTCGCATCTACAACCCCAACGCGGTTAGCTCTTGCTCCTGCGGTCACTCGTTCGACACAGGCAGCGATGGAGCAGAAGCTCGCTCCTGCAATAGCTGCCACTAACCAAACGCGGCCCTACTCTTGCCGCCTTCCCTTGCGGAAGGCGGCATAGTTTTGTCTATTGCGGCTGGGCGAGTGCAATCCGACCTTGCAACATCGCCTCGCCCCACTGGGGGAGAGGGCCAGGGAGAGGGGCGTAGGGCGAGTGCAACCCGCCCCTACAGACACGATGAGCTTTGACCTGCTAACCGCCGAGGCCGCCCGCCTCGGCTTTAATCTGAGTGCAACCCAGCTTGAGCAGATGACGCTCCACTATCAGGAGCTAGTCATCTGGAATGAGCGGGTGAATCTGACTGCGATTACCGCGCCGCACGCCGCGCAGGTGCGCCACTTCGCCGATAGCCTGACTGTCGCTGCCGCACTACGCGATGCGGGCGCACGGATTGAAGGGCGAATGCTGGACCTCGGCAGCGGGGGCGGCTTCCCCGGCTTGCCGCTGAAGGCGCTGTGGCCTGATCTGCAACTGACGATGCTCGACTCGATTGGTAAGAAAACCGCCTTCCTGCAACATATGGTGACGCTTTACCGCGAACGCTATGGCATGAAGGGGCTGAACGTGCTAACCGCCCGCGCCGAGGATGTAGCCCGCGACCCGCACCAGCGCGAACAGTATGCCATCGTCACTGCACGTGGGGTAGCATCTCTGACGGTACTGGCTGAATACTGCCTACCCTTTGTCAAGCGCGGCGGCTGGCTGGCTGCCCCCAAGAAGGGTGAGGGGTTGGCCGAGGAGATCGCGGCGGCCAAAGTCGCCGTGCAGAAGCTGGGCAAGGGTGACATCAGCATTGCCCGCTTTACCCTACCAACTATCGGGCCAGACGATACAATTGGCGAGGAGCGCGAACCGCGCCAGGTGGTGCTTATCCACAAGCAATCCACCACTCCTCCCCAATACCCGCGTCCAGCAGGTACTCCGGCTAAGGAGCCGTTGCGCTGAGTTTTGTGCCTGCAAGCTGACCCTAAGCAGCCAACATCAGCGCGGCGGAGACGCTTAAAAAGAGTTTCCCACATTTGGGGAAAACCAGTACCAACGTTCGATGTTTTGTGTTATAATGGGGGCGAACGCCGTCCCTAAGAAGCAGAGAGGAGAAGTTAGTTTACATGAAGGTTATCCTGATGGAGAACATCGAGGCGCTGGGCAGCGCTGGCGCAGTGAAGGATGTAGCCAATGGCTACGCCCGCAACTACCTGCTGCCCCGCGGTCTGGCAACGCCTGCCACCGCTGATGCGCTGAAGCGCCTGGAACGCCAGCGGACCGCCATCGAGCGCCGCGCCGCCAATGCCGTCAATGAGGCAAAGGACATGGCCGACCGCTTGAGCGCCACCACCGTCTATATCTACGCCAAGAGTGGTGAGCAGAACCGCCTCTATGGTAGTGTTACCACCGCCGACATCGCCACCGCGCTTGCCGAGCAGCACAGCCTCGATATTGACCGCCGCAACATCAGCCTGGATGAGCCTATCCACCGTCTGGGCAACTACACCGCCAACGTCAAGCTGTCGGGTGGCACCAGCGGCAAGCTCAACCTGGTGGTTGACAACGAGGCCAATCGTGGCAAACCCCGCCCCGAAGTTGCCGCTGCTGCTACCGCGCCGGTTGCTGAAGCCGTGCCTGTAGCTGAGGCTGCGCCGCTTGCTGAAGCCACGCCGGTTGCTGAAGCGACCACCGCTGAGGCTGCGCCGGTTGCCGAAGCCGCTCCTGTAATTGAAGCGACCACAGCTGAAACCGCGCCGGTTGCTGAGGCGCAGGCTGCCGCCGAGGGCAAATAGCTTTTATCAGTAGGGGCGAACCGTTGTTCGCCCTAACAACGAAACGGCAAGCGGCGCGGGGTGGAAACGTGCCGCTTG
>JBBRMT010000397.1:0-1980 GCA_038230695.1 Chloroflexia bacterium | reverse complement strand
GTCTGTCCAGCACTGCATCTACCAACGCAGGAGGGGTTTGGAAGTCGCCAAACTCACGTTTCAAGCAGGTTCTCCAATTCTTCAGCCCCCTCTGTGCCAACCATGCTAATCGCCCGCCCGTATTGGAGCCGCCACTGTAGCGCATTGGAGACGGTGAGGTAGCCCAGTAGCGGCTGCTCACGCAGTATACGTTCGGCAAGAGAAGTTCTGCCAATATCGTCCAGTGGCAGGTTGCGCTCCTCAAGGAAGGCTGCCACATCGTCCAGGTTGCCTCCCCGCTCCAAAATACCGCGCAGACCGTAAGTGGTCTGATAGTCGGCGGTTCGCTCCTTCGGGATGAAGATGGCATGGAGAAAGTTCAGTCGGGCGGTTGCAGTGGCATCGTCATCGAGCTTCTCATAGATGAAGACGAGCAGGTGGTAGCCCAGGCCGTAAACCTTCTGACTGGCCGAAGCGAATGGCGAGGATGACTGCGGCTGGCGCACTGAAGTGACCTTGAGATCTACCCCCAGCTCAGGGAAGTCGATGCCCAGCGCTGAATTGCCAGGGCGGTAGGTATAGCGGGCGGTGAGATAGGTACGAAACGCCTGCTATACATATGTTCCCACCGCCTTGCCATCAGTGACTCGGTACAGATTGGCCACCGGCATCTGGTTCTGCTGGGCGATGAAGTCCCGCGCCGCCCTCTTCAGTTCGTTCAGGTCGAGTTCCTGGCTCACAGCAATCCTCCTTAAAAGTCACAGCCAATGCCATTATAGCACAAAAGTTTGCTATCAGGCCGGTTAACCTCTTGACAGCTTTTTCGCAGCTATGCTATAATACAACCGTTGATTGGCAGCCACCGCGAAGCTGGCGGGGCATAACCGATGTACCCGATCGCATGATAGGAAGGCAGGAGCGCGTGGCTGACTCCTCTGGCGCGGAAATGGCTGGGAAAGCGGGAGCAATAAGGCTCGATCTGCCGAGTGCGGTGTTCGATAGCGCCGCGCTCAACACGCTACTGCAACGGGAGCTGAGTCGCTACGGCGTGAGTGGGGTGCCACCCTCGAACGAGCCGCGCATTCCTGCTGGGATCGGCGTGCTGGCGGTACTCGATGCCAGTGGCCTGAACCGCAAGCCGCCGTTCCTGCAAATCGAAACGCCGCCTGGCCCCAGTCTGCAGGCGATGATTGCCGCTGGCAGCGTCTTGCAGTGGCCGGAGGTGGCGGCGATCATCTACTCTGCCGCCCGCAGCCAGCAAACCCTCTGCCGCGCCAGTTATGTCGAGGTCAGCCCCGGCAGCATCTTCGTGGGTGTGGCTGAAGATAATCTCACCGTGCGGGTGGTGCCACCCGCGCTGGCCCACGCCATTAACCTGGCCCTCTTCGGCGAAAGCAACCCGCTGCGCGAGGGCATCATCAACCTGCCCAGCTACTGTTACCCACCCGAAATGGCGACCGGCCAGCCGCTGAACGAGCGCAGCGTGGTCTACGAACTGGGCGCGATTGCGCTCAAGCTGCTGGGCAGTAGCCCCGGCAACCCGCTGCTGGGCGGCAGCAGGATTAAACTGCCCGCCGCGTTTACCGAGAGCTACCCCACCGCTGCCACGTTGCTGCTGCAAGCCGCCGCCGAGCGCCCCACCGGTCGTCCACCTGGCCCCCGCGCCTTCAGCGATGCGATCATCGCGTTGCTGGGCGTGATAGAGCCAGAGTCGGACAGCAATTCGCTGCCGCTAGGTGCCGAAGCGCGGCAGCGACTGGCGGAGGCAATCGCCCGCGCAGTTGCCCGCTACCAGCCGCTCGCGCCAGTTGTCGCGCAGCCTGCCTACCAACCACCCCCCGCAGCGTCGAAGTTGCTGTCGCCACCCTGCGCGGCACCAATGGTGAAGTGCAAGTGCGTGAACCCGGCGGCCTGCTGGGGCGGCCCGATGCCTCGCTTGCCCCCCCGATTGATATCAGCAGGCTCGACCCGCAGCGGGTCGTCTCCCGCCACCACGCCGAC
>JBBRMT010000396.1:0-2079 GCA_038230695.1 Chloroflexia bacterium | reverse complement strand
CTTGCTGGTTGGCGATTACTAGTTGGCGTGCGTTGATACGCACGTTCTAGAGGGGAGCAGCTACCCTATACTTCGCTTCAGTGAAGCGAACGTTGCGAGAAGGTAAAACCATCAACCCCATCAATCGCTCATAATGGCAGGTAGTGGTCATGTGGGAGAGTCGCTACTAGCGATGCCGTTGTGATATAAGAGCGGAATGTAAGAACCAGGAGGATAATAACCTTGTCAAATCAGAAGTCAAGCAATAGGGTTGCACGGGTTTGGGTCGGCCTCGCGCTAATTAGCGCGGCGTTGATCATGTCCGCTTGCAGCAGCGGCGGTACCGCCGCACAACCGGGTCAGGCGGTGGTATCACAACCGCAGCCGCAAACGGTAAGCTCGAACAATCCCCCCAAGGTAGCTACTGCCTACCGCCCCGGCGGGCAGGCTACCCCCCAGCCTCCCATCGTCATTCCACCTGCCCCCGCCCTGCCCCCCAGCAGCGGCACCATCCTACTTGCCGATAACTTTGCCAACACCCCGATTAGCAACTACACCATTGTTGACATTGGCGCTGGCCCCGATGCCCCCCCCTCTAGCTGGCAGGTGCAGAACGGGATGCTCGCCCAGAATGGTGATAGCGACGGCAATCCTGCCTTCTACGATACCTACGCCCTCACTGGCGATGCCGCCTGGACCAACTACAGCGTGGAGGGCGAAGCCTACTCTGGCGGCAGCCCGTTTGGCCTGGTAGCTCGCTACTCGAAGGCCGGTTTCTACCGCCTGCGGGTCAATCGCAGCACGGTCACGGGCGCGGGCTGGCTGCTACAACGCTACGACAGTGGCAAGCAAGCCTACACCACCCTTGCCAGCGGCGCGCTCAATAGCGGCTACACCGTTCAGCAGTGGAATCACCTCAAGCTGACGGCGCAAGGCAGCACGATTAGCGTAACCATCAACGGCCAGCCCACGGCCAGCGTCAGCGATGCCACCTACGCGGGGGGCAGCGTTGGATTCTATGCCGAGGCTAGCGGGGCGCGCTTCAGCAACCTGCGCGTCAGCGCACTGCAGTAGAATTGGAGAGGAATAGCAACCTAATGTATAAAGCTAAACTTGCCAGCCGCGCAGTCGCCGGTCTGGTTGCAATATCCCTGCTAATGACGGTGGGCGTTACCTACAGCGCTGCCCAGCCGGTCACAGCAACCAATAACCCGCCCGGCCAAGCCCAACCTGCGGTCAAGTCGGGGGCGCAACCTGCATACACCAATGTGCAGTGGTCGGATGCCCAGAACGTATCGGGCGGTAGCGGTGAACTCTACCCTGGCCTGGCGATGAACGGCGGCGAAGCCCAGATAAACTTCAAGGGCGGCGCTCCCCAGGAGATTTTCGAGTCCTATAGCACCGATAACGGTCACACCTGGTCTGGACCCAGGTATCGGGGCTGCGACGGTGGTGCCGTGGCAGGCTCGACCGCGCCCAGCATCGCCGAAGACATCCACCTCAACGTCTATATGGTGTGGGAAGACTACTGCGGTAGCACTCGCCAGTTGTACTTCAAGAAGTACGATGTTACCACCAATCAGTGGCTGCCCACCCGCCAGATCGTCAGCTCCAACACTAATGGCGGTTCAGTGGCGGTCGGCGCTGATGGGGTAATCCACGTCTCCTTCATCAATGTGTTCGCCAGTGGGAGCAGCGGCCAGGTCGAGTACATCTACTCCACCAATGGTGGCAACAACTTCAGTAGCCCCACCGTTCTTAGCGACAGTAAGACCTGGGTGGTCACCACCCACGTTGCGGTGGATACCCTCAACCGCCCCCACATCGTCTACGACAAAGGTCCTAGCGGGCGCTACAGCATTATCGCCAGCGATCTGATCAATGGCGCATGGCACGCGACCACGATATACAGCGGGCGTGGTTTTTGGCCGAAGATTGCCGCCGACCATAACGGTGGCGTGGGTGCCGTCTGGCAGATGAACGATGCCGGGGTGCAGATACTATATAGCCATTTTGATGGTGCCAGCCAGCAGTGGGATGCGATTCCCACCCAGGTATCGGTGGATAGCAGCAACAACTATTACCCTGCGCTCACCTACG
>JBBRMT010000395.1:0-2136 GCA_038230695.1 Chloroflexia bacterium | reverse complement strand
GCTGTGAAGTCGCGTGGCAAAAGAGGTGCGGGCGGGCGGCGGCGCTGGCTCGTACCCTTGCCGATTACCTCGCCGCTTATCTGCCATCCGTCGGACTGGATGAGGAGCGGCGCGGCAACGCCACCAGCTACCTCTCCGCCCTGGTTAACCTCGCTCTCGCCCTGCCCTCCAGCGTAGAGCGCGACCAACTGATTGCCGACCTGGCCGCCCACTTCTACCAACTTAGCACCGACCAGACGAACAAAGAGTGCGGCAGCCAGGTGCGGCACCGGATGCGCGAGCTTATCCTCACCATGACCCCCGGCGGTGAACTCCAGGCGGCACTCATCGCCGAATTGAAGGATGTAGCGCCGGAGGATAACACCCCGCCCAGCTATGGTAATGGCACCAGTCTGTGGGCCAGCTTTGCGAAAAGCCAGGCCCGGCTCGTCCGCGAGGCAACGAGCAGTACCAGTTCCTACGGCAGCGAGCCAGATCACATCTTCGCGCACATCACTGCCAGTGGCGGCCGGTTGCGGCACGGTGGACACGCGCTGGGCAGTAGCACATTCGCCCTTGCTGCTCTTAATGCCCTGGCCGAACACGTTACCACCGAGAAGTGCGACGCGCCACTCTACCAGATAACCGCCGCGCCACGCCGCTATCCAATAGCCACCTACATTGCCCGCTACCGCCGCCATCTGGTGGATATGGTAATAGTGGACGAGGCGCACGAGTACAGCGCGGAGAACTCAGCGCAGCGCCTCGCAGCCGGTCGGCTGATGGAGATGGGTAAGCCGGTGATGATGCTGACTGGCAGCATCATGAAGGGTTACGCCGATAGCCTGTTCGCCAATATGTGGGCTGCAGCACGCTGGTTCCGCGAGAGCTATCCCTACAACGGCTGCACCGATTTCTGTGACCGCTACGCCTACCACAAGCGCACGGTTTACTACGATGACGACGGAAACGACAAGAGTTATGGCCGGATGTCCGACCGACGCGACGATGGTCGGGTCGAGAACCGGGGCCTAGCTCCAGGGGTGATGCCGCAGTTCATCGTGCAGCTGCTACGCATCGCGGTGCCAATCGACCTGGCCTCGCTCGGCATCAAGCTACCCACCTTGAAGCAATTCGCGGTGCCGATTACCCCCGCCAAAGACGACCTGATGGGCAAGGCGATGATCGAGGCGGCCAAAGATATACAGCGTGAGGTACTGAAGACCATCATCAAGGATAGCTACCAGAAGGGCCGCGCCGGTAAGCTGATGTACGCGCTGCCAATGGTGAGCACCTACGCCGACCGCTGTATCCAGGGAACCGGACACGGGCAGGATGACGGGGGTAAACCCGCGTTCGTCATCCGCTACCCGAAAGACATCGGCGGCCAGTTGGTGGCGGCCGCCCCGCTCTGGGATAAGGGGATGCTAACCCCCAAGGAGCAGGAACTGGTGCGCCTGGTGCGTCAGGAACACGCTGAGGGCCGCAAGGTAATTGTCTATCTGTGGAATACTGGCGATGAAGCCGGGCTGATCGAGCGGCTGAAGACAGTGTTGCGTAGCCGCGCCATGGTGCGGGTGGCGGTACTCGATGCCAAGAAGGTCGATGCTAGAAACCGACAGGACTGGATACAAGAACAGATCCTCGACAAGCATGGCAGCAGGGATGAGGTTGACGTACTGATCGTCAATGCCAAAGCGGTCGAGACCGGCCTCAACAACCTCATCTACTTCTCGACCATTATCTGGTTCGAGAACCCGATGTGCAATGCGATCACCTTCCGTCAGGCCAACGGTCGCGTCTACCGCAACGGCCAAACCAAGGAAGTGCGTATCTTTATCCTGTTTTATAAGGATACCAGTCAAGCGGCGATGATGGCGCTGTGGCTGGAGAAAGTGGCAGAGAGCCAGAAAGCCGACGGGCAGAATTGGCAGGCCGCGCTGGAAGCCGCCGGTGCCGGTGGCAAGGCCCAGAACCCCACCCAAAATCTGGCCGAGGCGCTGTTTAAGAAAATGCTCGAGCAGGATGAGGCGGAGAAGCATGGCCGCGAACTAGAGTTTGCCCAGCGGGATAGCGGGGTCGACGTAGTAGACAGCGTGGTGATAACCGCGCGCAAAGCAGGCGATGCTGATCATCTCAAGCTATCCACGCCCGACG
>JBBRMT010000394.1:0-2145 GCA_038230695.1 Chloroflexia bacterium | reverse complement strand
TAGCGATGCGCCCGGCGGCAACCAGCACGGGCATGGTCACCGATGCGCCCAGCGAGGATGACCTTGCCACCATCCCAGATGAGGAAATTGCCCCTCCTGCGATTAGCGACGAGGAAAAATCGCAGTTGGATGAAGAAAAACCACAGATGGTCAAGGACGATAACGCGGCGGATCTGGAAGCCGAAGAGGAGGAGGCACCGAACTGGTGGATGCGGATTAACGCCAGCTCATGGACTAGCTGGCTGATCCAGTCGGCGGCGGTCACTATCCTCAGCCTGTTGCTCTACCTCCCCTACCTGCTCACCTACAAAGCGCCATTTGGCAATGGACTGCCCGGCGCGGTGACAAATGACCCGACGCTCGGCGGCATAGTCAAGCTACCGATCATCTCCACCCTGCTTAACTACGTTGCGCCCAACGTGTGGGACAAGAGTTGGAGCGGCTTCGCCATCATCTTCGGCATCAGCCTGTACGCCACCGTGATATTCCTGCTGGCCCAAGCGTGGAAGGCATATCGTGTCAACGCGGTGAAGATCGGCGCGTATGTAGTGGTGGGCGTAGTGGTGGTATCGCTGCTGCTGGCGGTGCTGCTCAAGTTCCCGCTGCTGGCGCTGCTGCCACCGATGATCGCCCTGGCGGTCTACGCATTGGCCCGCCTGCCCCGCCTCAGCGATGCGGATACGATGGTGACGCTGATAATCGGCATTGGCGCGGTTATCGCGCTGGGTACGGAGATGTTCTTCCTGCGCGACGTGTTCGACAACCGCCAGAACACCCTGTTCAAGTTCTACTTCCAGCTATGGCTGATCTGGAACCTGGCGGCGGTCTACGCCGTGTGGTGGGGGTTGAGTCGGGCGCTGGGCTGGCTGCGCGAACGCCGCGACGAGGTGCGTATCCCGGCAATCAGCGCGGCTGCCTTCGTGTGGGCGGCGGGTTTCGCCCTGCTGCTGTTCGCCTCTGCTCTCTACCTGCCCGCCGCGATGCGCGAGAAGGGCATCTTCTACGGCAGCGTCAACCCCAGCGGGCAGCCGGTCAATCGCCCGCTCACCCTCGACGGTTGGTATGACTTCGGCCAAAGCAATACCAGCGACTACGCGGCAATGAACTGGCTGCGGGCCAACGCTGCGCCCAACTCGACCATCGTGGAGGGAGCGCCGGAGGTCGAATACCAGATGGGTGTGGATGGTGGGCGGGTTTCCTCGTACACGGGGCTGGCGGCAGTGCTGGCCTGGCGCGGTCACGAATACCAGTGGCACAATGGAGACAGTAAAACCCTCGACACCTTGCCTGGCCGCACCACCGACGTGCAAACGTTGTTCACCGGCAGCGCCGACCAGACCAAAGCAACAGTGGACAAGTACAAGATTGACTACATCTTCGTCGGCAAGATCGAGAAGGATGCGATGAAGGCCATCCCCAACGCAGATCAGAAGTTCATCCAGCTTGGCTACCTGCCAGTCTACAACACTGGCGGCACCACCATCTACCAGACCCCCTACGCGCTCGGCCCACAAGGGCCACACGTGGATCAGGTGGTGGCGGGACACTGATCGGACCAACGTTCAGCCAACGGATTGTAAAAGCGGATAAACGGATTGGGCTAGCGTAGGGGCGGGTTGCACTCGCCCCGCTACTTTCACACGACGCTTGTCCCAACTAAAGGAGAACTCCCTAGTGGCAGATAACAAGCGTCGTTTCGCCCCCGAAGATATGTACCGGATGCGTACCTGTGCCGACCCGCACATTGCGCCGGACGGCAGCCTGGTGGCAATGGTGGTGACTACCACCGATCGCGCCGCCAACCGCTTCCGCTCGAACATCTGGGGCGTGCCATTTGACGGCGGACAACCGCGCCGTCTCACCAGTGGGCAGAAGGCGGATAGCCACCCGCGCTGGTCGCCCGATGGCCGCCTGGCGTTCATCTCTGACCGGGGCCGAGAACACGAGGCCGAGGAGGCGGGTGGTGGCGGCAAGCCGCAGCTCTGGTTGATCGACCTTAACGGCGGCGAGGCCCGCCAGCTTACCTTCGTGCGCGAGGGGGTATCCAGCTTCGCCTGGTCGCCAGACGGCAAGCGTATCGCCTTCGTCGCCGAGGTGGAGGAACCCGCGTTGGTGGCAGCCGAGGACAGCATCCGTAAGCTGGGC
>JBBRMT010000393.1:0-2170 GCA_038230695.1 Chloroflexia bacterium | reverse complement strand
TCGGTTACCTGGGCTAGCTTGGCCATAGCGGCGGCGTGGGCTTCCTGGCGGCGGGTGATTTTCTGGTTGCCCTTGCGGCGGGGACAGACCAGGCAGGGCGTGCCGGTGCAAGGGTTGCAAAGCGGGGCGATATGCAGCGCGTCTACCGGCACGCCCTGCGGCTCACGCTTTAGTGGGTCGTCGGTGCGGCCCAGTCCGGCGGCCAGGTACGCGGCGTGGCGCGGATTAGCAGAGTGGGCGGGGGCGTGGCCGTGGATTACCCGCCACTGCTGGCGGTAGACTTCGATCGCATCCCAGAACATGGTGAAGCCCACCACGCTGCAAGCGCCGCCAATCGCCAGATTGGGCGCGAACAGGGCGTAGACGTTCAGCCCCAGCGCAACCAGCCCCAGCGCGGCCATCGGCGGCCAGATGACGCGGCTATGCGCCTCCACCCAGCGCACCCCCACGTGGCCCCACCAGATGCTTACGAATGTCACCAGCGCAATCCAAATCCCGGTCAGTTGCAGCATCGCCGATCTCCTGAACCATCAACCAATCTGTAGGGGCGAACCGTTGCTCACCCTGCTCAACTCGTAACCTAATTGTAGCATACCACATTTGGCCCGCCCATTAAAGTTTGCGAAACTATTTTTGCTCCTTATGCGGGGCGCAATTTGCGCGGGTATGGTATAATTGGATTACCATCCAAGCTAGTAGAGCAACCGTGTTTGAAGACATTCTGCGCCAAATGCGCGAAAGCCTGCGTCGAAGAGATCAAATCGTTACTAACCAAGCACAGGAGATGATGACAGAGCGTGGCATTAGCTTCTATGGCGTGGAAAGAGCGATTTTTACAAGTAGGATAAGAGACCACCAGCGGGATCAGGCAACTAGGGAACTAAAGTACGTCATTATAGGACGCGCCTAAAGAGTGGACTACATAGAGGTAGTGGCAAAACTCAGCAAAGCCGGTAGGCTAGTGGTTATCACTGCTTACGTAGTCTAACAAGGAGAAGCAAATGCGCTGCGATATTTGTGAGCAAGAAGGTGTAGAGATTACCCACATGGATGAGGTACATGGTGAGGGTGACGATATGTACGTCATCCGCAACATCCCTGTGTATAGCTGCCCGCACTGCCATGAGGAGTATTTGGCTTCCGAAACTATTGATGAGCTTGAGCGGCTGCTATTGCACCATGCTACACTGGCGGAGCAGAAGTGCATCGGGGTGATTGACTTCATTCCTGCTGCCAGACCACTGGCGGGCGTAAGCTGATTGCGCTGAACAAGGCTATAAATATATGATGAGGGCTGACGCTATCGCGCCAGCCCTCGTTTTTCGTTTGGTTTAGCTTTGCGGCGTAGTCACCCTGGGCGTTGAGGCGTGGCGACATTTCTCCCCCAACCCCCGCTGGGGGCTTTTTGCCTTTAGCCACTGCGCCCATTAAGTTAGCGGCGCGGGCCACGATCGCCACCGCCGTTGCCGTTGCCACCACCCCAGCCGGGGCGGTCGCCAGCGGGTCGCGGGCCACGGTCGCCACCACCACTGAAGCCACCGCCGCCGCCGGGGCGGGGGCCGCGATCGCCACCACCGCGCTCGGCACGGGGGGCAGGCATCTGGCCGGTCAGCACCGCCTTGCGGCTGAGGCTGACCTTGCCCATGCGGTCAATGTCTGTGACCATCACGTTGATTTCGTCGCCCATGCTGACCACATCCTCGACGTTACGCACATCGTAATCGGCCAGTTCGCTGACGTGAACCATACCATCCTTGCCGGGCAGGATTTGCACGAACGCGCCGTAGGGCATGATGCGTACAACTTTGCCGAGATAGACCTGGCCGACTTCGACTTCCTTCGTCACCGCTTCGATGCGGGCGATTGCTCGCTTGGCCGCCTCGCCATCGGTGCTGGCGATACGCACGGTGCCGTCCTCTTCGATGTCAATCTTGCAGCCCGTGTCCTCGGTGATGCTGCGGATGTTCTTACCACCGGGGCCAATCAGCGCACCGATCTTCTCCGGGTTGATCTTGATAGCGATAATGCGCGGCGCGTACTGCGAGATGTCGGCGCGGGGTTGGGTGATGCTCTCCGCCATCTTGCCGAGGATGAACATTCGACCTTCGCGGGCCTGGGCGAACGCCTCTTCCATCACCTCGTAGCTGAGGCCCAGCATCTTGATGTCCAT
>JBBRMT010000392.1:0-2236 GCA_038230695.1 Chloroflexia bacterium | reverse complement strand
TATATGGGGTTGCCCAGATTGGTGATAGCAGCTAGCGCAGGATTGGCGGGACGAATGTGTTCGAGGGCCAGCAACTGCCCGCCAGGGCGTAGCGCCCGTTTGATCTCGGCAAACAACAGGGTTGGGTCAGGGATGCCGCAGAGCGCGAGTGAGCTAACCACCGTATCGAACGAAGCGTCAGCAAATGGCAAGGTCTGGAAATCGGCCAGTTGTAGTGTTACGGGGAAGGGAAGGCTATTTGCCCGCTGTTGCGCTCGCGCTAGCATCGCCTCGCTGATGTCCATTGCAGTCAGGCTGGTCAGGGTAGATGGGTAGTGGGCAAAGGTTGCGCCAGTACCGACCTCCAGCTCCAGCACATCACCCTGAGCGCGGCTGTATAGTCGTCTACGCATTGGCCCCAGTTTGCTGTCAGCGCTATCGTAACTGCTCGCGCAGCGATTATAGATGCGTCTAACCTTCTCTGAATTAGCCATTGCTTCCTCACTTGAGGGATGGGCCGCGCGTTATGGGCTACAACTGCGGCCCATCCCTGATCATTCGCTATTAAGCCGCTTCCAAAGCACGGTGGCGCAGCAGCAGCATCGAGGCAACCAACAACACGACTACCACCACGATGCTGAGGCCAATGTCGAGGGCGGCTGCGTTGAAGTCGAGGTTGCCCATTGCCGCATTGACCGTGCCGTCCATCAGCCAGTAGCTGGGGATAAACTTCAGCAGAATACCGAAGATACCAGTTACCCCAAAGAGGACGAAGATGCCAGGCAGCATCATCAGGGTCATCAGCATTCCTGACCAGGTGTTGACCGCCTGCACGTTGTTGAAGAATGCGCCGATCAGGATGCCCATAGACACCCCGAACAATGAGCCAATCACCACGAATAGAGCTACCGTTGGTATGTCGTTGACCGAGCCGGAGTTAATCAGCAGCACCAGCGCCGCCAACAGCAGCGAGTAGATAAAGCCGATAGCCGCCTTGGCAATGACAACCTCGCTGGTGCGAGCGGGGGTGGTGAGCATGAAGCGTAGCGTCTTCTTCTCTTTCTCCTCCACCAGCAGCACCGGCAGCACCAGCATCCCAATGATGATCGGTGTAAGCGCCAGGGTGAAGCCGCCATAGAACGAACCCAGCGCGTTGGGGTTGCTGAAGAACTTGCTCATCGGGCTGCTATTGGCATCCTTCGGCACGTTCACCGTCTCGGATACCATCTTGATTGGCGGCTGCTGGTTGGCAGCGGCGATGAAGAAGTTACCAAAGTATATGCTGGTGCGTTGGCGGCCAATCTCATCCTTTTGCTTCGTAGCGTTGATGTAGAGTTCCACCAGGGGCTGCTTACCCGCCTGCGCGTCGGCAAGGGCGTGAGCGGGTATGACGATGCCAAAATCCTGATCGGGGCTGGCAGCGTGCATTGCAGTGCGTACCTCATCGGCGCTGGCCGCATTGCTGATCTGCACAATTTCGTTGGGGCGCAAACCCAGCGTCTGGGTAATGGCAACGTTATCGGGATTGTAGGCAATGATTACTGTCGGCCCTTGCTTCTGGGCCAGGTTGATGATTAGATAGAGTACCGCCAGGAAGATGGGGGTGAGCAGGCCGTACAGAGTGGTCTTGTTCTTCACCACATCCTTGATGTCTTTCGCCATGATGGCGCGGATAACTCGCAGGTTCACGGTTGTTCTCCTTAGCTAATTAAATCGTTTCAATAAGCACGAGAGTGTGGCGAGATTCTCCCTCACCAAACTTACCCACAGGGAACCCACAAGGGGTTTCCCGCGGGGAGCGGCTTTTGCCTTATAGCAGTGAGCGGCCCGCCAGCTTGATGAACACTTCTTCGAGGCTGGCCTCATCGGTGTGGGCGGTGATTACCTTATCGGTGGCAAGAGCGACAGCAAAGGCGTTGGCATCGGCAGGATCGCCCATGCAATATTTCTGCTCGTGGGTCGTGCCATCGGCATCACGCAATAGCGCGGTGATGCTATGTTCGCCGTATTTTATCTTCAGGTTCTGCGGCGTGTCCTCAGCGATGATCTTGCCCTCGCTGACAAATGAGACCCGCTGGCATAGCTCGTCGGCTTCATCCATATAGTGGGTGGTGAGGATGACGGTGACACCACCTGCGGCCAGACTCTTGATTAGTTCGCGCACCTCCGCCGCGCTACTGGGATCGAGGCCGCGACTTGGCTCGTCGAGGAATAGCACGCGGGGGCTATGCAGGATGGCACGGGCAATCAGCAGACG
>JBBRMT010000391.1:0-2268 GCA_038230695.1 Chloroflexia bacterium | reverse complement strand
GGATCAGGCTGCTGCCACCGCAACCAGCAAGGCGGAGAACGCCGCTAGCGATACCGCTAACGCGGCCAAGCGCACCGCCAGCAGCACGTCAAATGCAGCCAACAACGCCGCAGATAATATGGCCCAGGCCGCAAGCGACACTACCGCCAACATCCAGGGTGTGGCGCAAAGCACAGGCAATACGGTGAAGACTACTGCGACTAATACGGCGAACCAGGCGGCTAACGATGCGGCAACCACGGCGAACAAGGCTAGCCACGCTGCCGATCAAGTCGGTCAGGCTGCCAACGATGCTGCCCACAATACGCAGAGCTAGTTGCATCTAAAGCTAGTATACACAAACCCCGACCATTTACATCTGGCCGGGGTTTCCTATAGCTTATTTAGCCCTTACAAGTGGCTGTAATCCCATATTCAGCCGCTTATAAGTTTGCCAATTGCTCCACGCAGGATATCAGCTTGTCAATCTCGAAAGGCTTGACCAGAACGCCGTTTGCCAGCGCCTCGGTCGCCTTGCTTGCCAGGTTGGTTGCTGCCGACATCACGATAATGGGCAGGTGGCGGGTTTCATCGCGTGAACGTAGGATGCGACATAGCTGCATCCCGTCCATTACTGGCATCATAATATCTATCAACGCCACCTTGATACCGTTGCGTGCCAGGCGGTTGAGCGCCTCCTGCCCGTTGCTGGCAGTGTCTACCGTATAACCTTCATCGGTTAGCACATCGGCACAAAGCTGGCGAATTGTCGGATCGTCATCAACAACTAGCACTTTCACTTTTTTGGTCTCCATAAAGGATTATCTTTCTCGCGGGGTTGTTTCAGGATGGTTGAGTAGACATAATTACAAGAGCTGTGCCACGCTGCTAGCTCTGTTTCTCATCGAGCAGGTTGCGGGCAGCTTCTACCACCTGGGCAACGCTGATTGCGGTTAGATTAGGCGCTTTAATCACCTGATTTAGTTTTGAAGAAGGCGGCCATGGCCCCCAGATTTGAGCATCGCTGGGGCCGAACAGTCGCAGTGTGGGCCGCGCCAAAGTGGAGGCAAGATGCAGTGGGCCACTGTCTACCCCCATCACCAGATTGGTGTGTTCGAGCAAGGCGGCCAGTTCCGCCAAACTGGTTTGTCCTGCTGCATTTATTATACGCTGGCTTAGGCTGTGCGGTTGCAATTGGGCTATCGAGGCACAAAGCAGCCCCTCACTATTGCTACCTGTCAACAACAGCCAACATTCCATTTGCCCAAGCAAGTTTGATGCCACTGCCGCCCAGCGTTCCACCGGCCACTGTTTGGTGGGGTCGCCTGCGCCGGGGTGGATAACTAGCAGCGGCTCATTTTCGCGCCAGCCCTGCGCTCGAAGCCATGAAGTAGCCCAGTCGCGCTCCGCTACGGTTATGGGGAAGAATGGCATGGCGGGGGTGTCAGTTGGCTGCCCCCATCTATGGGTAACGAAGTCTACGAGGGTAAGGTTCTGCTCCACCTCGTGTTTGCCCCGCTGGTAGGGGATTTTCAGCGTGGCGAACAGGCGCAGCAGCGGCGTATCATAGCCGATTAGTGGTATGCCACTGAGCAGGCATAGCAGCCCGCCCCACCAGAAGTCGAAGCGCAGATTGATTGCCAGATCAATGCGCCCGTGCGCTTGCTGCCAGCGGCGCAACCTGCCCGCCTCGCGCCACAGCGTGCGATAGGGAGCAAGCGGGCCGCCCTTCGCCTGTCGGGTGAAGCCAGGGAAGGGTATGGTCAGCAACGCATCGTAATCCTCGGCATATCGCTCGGCTACCGCCACGCTCCACGGCCCCACCGCCAGCACGATCTGCGTTTTAGGCAACCCCGCCCGCAGCCGCCGCAGCGCCGCCGACGCGAATAGCATATCGCCCAGATGATCGGGCCGCATTACCAGCGCCCGCCGCACTTCGCCACGCCGCATCCGTCGCCGCAGCCACCAGCGGTAAGGCGCGGTCAGCAGGCTAATCAACCAGAGTAGAATGTAGCGAATCTGATTGCTCATAGGCGAAGGCATGAGGCATGAGGCATGAGGCATGAGTTAGATGCCATTGGCGAACCTCCAATCCCACAATTCAACATTCATGATCCATAATTCAACATTGCCGCGACAGCGGCGTACACCTGCTCCACCGAAACGGCGGATGTGTCGCCACCACCGTCCACGTAGCCAGCGGGGTACAGGCTATGCGCCACGGTTGGGGGTCCATATAGGCCATAGCGCAGCACGCTGGTAGGGCCGAAGATGGCGACGGTGCGACAG
>JBBRMT010000390.1:0-2281 GCA_038230695.1 Chloroflexia bacterium | reverse complement strand
AGTTGGCGATCAGGTTCATAAAGCTGAAATAATCTTGATAGGTGCGATGTTCGATGTTGGGATGGTTCATGATCGCATCGAGCATCCCGTACTGCTTCAGCTTCTCCATGGTCGGCTTGTACTGGATGAAGACGACGTGGTGCTGCTGCGCCACCCGCAGCACGGTATCTATGTCCAGCTTCAGCCGCGACTGGTTCAGGATGGTCTCCAACCGATGGATGACCGCCACCACATAGGGATGGTCAGGTGGGGTGGTGATGTCGTGACCGCCGTCGGCATGGGCCTGCTGATAGCGTTCCAGGGCGTATTGCAGCGCCTCATAGACGGTATTGACGCGAGTGTTCCACTTGCGGGCCTTCAACCCTTCCTGCTCCAGGTTGTGGTACTCCCAATCAGCAGGGGCGAACAGGTAGTCCGCGAACTTGGAGGTGATCACGCGCACGCCTTCTTCAGGGAAGGGGTTGAGCAGGTCGTAGCTACGCAATCCCGCCTCGATGTGCGCTACCTGCTGCCCGCCCAGCCGCGCAATAATCAAGCCGAGCAGGGTGCTAGGCGTGTCGCCGTGCAGCAGCACGATACCCTTGCCGTAGGGGAAGTAGCGTTTCGCCTGACGGGCGGCTGCCATGCTGCCACGCAAGAACCAGCGGGCCGCGTCGGTCACGTTGGTGACATCCTCCGTGCGAGGGTCGAGGATCATGTCCGGTTCGCGCAGCTTGAAGATGCGGGTAATGGTCGCGGTGGTTTGCACGTGCTGGTGGGTGTGCAGCAGGCGATATGGCACCGCCTGACGATCCAGTTCGCGCAGCACCGGGGCCATCTTTACGTACTCGCCCTTTGTTCCCATGATTACGGTTAGTGGTTTCAATTGCCCCTCACCCAGCCTCTCCCGCGAGGGGAGAGGATTTATGCTCAGTTGGTGAAACGATACTTGATCAACGTCCAGAGCGCCTCGAAGCCGTCGCTCATCCTGATTTTCTTGCCCTGCAAGGCGGTGCGGCCCTCGTAGCTGATCGGCAATTCGATGATTTTATAGCCGCGCTTGCGCACCTTGGCGGTCACTTCGGGGCAGAACTCGAACCGTTCGCAGTTGAGCGGGATGCTCTTCAGCACGCTGGCGCGGAACGCCTTGTAAGCGGTGGCTTCGTCGGTAATGTGGGCGCGGAACAGCACGTTGGCGGCGACGGCAAGGATGCGATTCGCCAGCCAGTTCTTGAACGCCATCCCTTTTATCCTGCCGCTGAAGCGCGAACCGTAGACCACCTCGGCCTTGCCGCTGGCGATTAGCTCCAGCAGGGGGCGCATCTCTTCGGGACGATATTCGAGGTCGGCATCGTGAACCATGATGATGTCACCCAGTGTATGCTTCAAGCCGAGACGAATGGCCGCGCCCTTGCCCTGATTCTTCGGCGCGTAGACCACCTCTACCTGGGGGTTGTCCTCCCACTTACGCAGCAGTTCGGGGGTGCGGTCCTGCGAACCGTCGTCCACCACCACGATCTGCTTGGCGAAATCCAGGGCCACGATGCGGCGCAACACCTCGTCTATGTGTGCCTGCTCGTTGTAGGCGGGGATGATGATCGAGATGAGCGGCAGATTGACTGCGGCTGGGGTTTCATTCTCCAGCGGCACGGCAGGGGCGGCAGGAGGCGCAGTCGTCACCGCTGCCTCCTTCGCAGGTTTAGTCACTACGCTCATTGTCAGTCTCCTTGCCGCTGATAGGTGCGCGTCACGTTCTTGCATACCCAACTGGGTGAACAACGGCTAGCCCCTACATCTTCATTCGTTTATCCGCATATCCGCTGGTCATAACCGCTGGTTGGATGCTACTTAAGTTCAAAGATATACACACCATCATGGGCGTAGATTTGCCGCCACCACTGCGCGGCCCGCTGGAACTGGGCGGGGTCGAGATTGCCGCTGATGATCACGCCCTTATCGCGGGCGGCGGCAAGGTTGGGATTGCTGCTCTGGTTGGCGGGAGCAATCGCCGGGTTGTCACCGCGTGCGCCGATGTAAGCATACTTTACTCCCAGTCCCCGCAAATAGTCAACTGCCTGCTGCTGATCAACATGGGCGGCGGCTACGCTGGTGGCAGTCACCACATTACGATAGCCAGGATCCAGCGACTGCTCGTTGTTGTATGGCAATGGCGGCGCGGTAGCGGTGCGTCCCCCGCCCGCAATGAGGGGCAGCCACAGGCCACCATCGCTGCCAGTGCGCGAGTTCGGCGACCAACTCCAGGTGAAGGTGTTAGTCAGGAACAGGCTGTGGAGGGTGGTGT
>JBBRMT010000389.1:0-2306 GCA_038230695.1 Chloroflexia bacterium | reverse complement strand
GTAGAAGATATTGCCATTGATGTCCACGAACGGGTTGGGGCAATCGGTGGGGGTTGGCCCGCCCGGCGTAACCGTCGGGGTGCCGTTATGCGGCGTGTTGGTTGGCCCTGGCGTGTTGGTCGGGCCACCCGGCGTGTCGGTCGGGTGCGGCGTGTTGGTCGGGCCACCTGGCGTGAAGGTCGGGAACGGGGTCGCGCTCGGCCCTGGCGTGTTGGTCGGGCCGCCCGGCGTGAATGTGGGGGCGGGGGTAAGCTGGCCGAACCCTTGACGATAGCCGATTTGGGCAATGTAATTGCTGCTGCTGCCGGTGCCTGCCACTCCTTGTCCAATCGTGGTGGAGAGCTGGTAGTTGGACGAGGTTGCGCCTTCCCCACCGCCTGCCCCGATTTGGGCGTAGTTGATCGCATAGTTGGCCGAACTTGCCGCCAGCGAAGAACTGATGATTACCAGGGTAGCGACCACACCCAGCAAACTAGCGCGCAGCGGAGCCTTTGGTATACGTGACTTGCTCATGGTGAGCTCCTTTCTCGTAGCGAGTGGCTCACTTGAAGTTGACGATGACGGTGACGTTGCCGTTGCTGTCGGGCTTGCTGGCAACCTTGCCGATGCTGTTGGCGCTATCCTTGGTTGTGGCGAGGCTGCCGTCGCTGCTGACCGCGACGTGGTCGCCGATGTTGACGCTGCCGTTGACCTTGATGCTTGCCTGGCCGGAAGTGACAATTTGCACCATCTCGCCTGGCTTGATTACTGTAGCCTTGTTGTCAACATAGGTAAATTGCTGCGTCGCACCCTTCTTGGCGCTGGGGTCGAGATAGGTGGTGGTGGTGGCGATGCGATATTGGGCCACGCCGATAGCCGCGCCCGCATTCGCGCCGTCAGCCTTGACTACGCCAATCAGGGTGTCACCGTTGAGGGTGGTGTTGTTGCCGTCCAGGGCGAGGATGTCGCCGGGGTGCAGATCGGTGCTGCCATTGTAGCGAACAATCATGCCAAAGCCGCGCGGTGAGAAGAAACCACCGCTGGAGTGGCCGCTACCCTCCACATAAAGGCCAGTTGCGCCAGAAGTGAAATCGGAGCTGACAGCGTACACGCCGACGGAGCTGGGATCACCAGCGGCGCCGATGAGAGAGTCGTAAGCTTGGCCTAGCACGCCCTTGCCATTTACGTAAGGACCAATTCCGAACACACCTGCAGCGCCGTTACCATCGCTGCGATAGGCGGTAACGCCAGCGTTGACAAGGTTGTAGCCAGCTGGCTGCGTGCCATCGCTGGCGAAGACTGACCAGATGGGCTGGCTGCTGGTGGGGAATTCAGATTCAGCGTAGACACCGAAGCCTTTGAAGGCGTAAGCATAAACCCCATCCTGCTCCCCAGTGCCACTGCCGTTGTTGAAGAAAAAGCCGCCGAAGCCGCTACTGATGCCAGTGCTGTTGCTACTGCCCAATACGCCGGTCGCGCCAGTCGCCTTTATGCCCGCGTGCCCGCTGATGCTGGTATCGGTAGCATTGAAGAGGCCGCCGTAGTAAGGGGCGGTGAACTCCCCACCTTCGCCGGTCGGGTCGCTGCTGACACCATCCACCCCTATGCTGGCCCCACTACCATTCCCTGCATCGGATTGACCGTAAACGCCAGCCCCTGCCGCAGAGTAACCCCACACTCCACGTGGGCCGCTGGCGTAGAGGCCCGCGCTGCTAGTGGATGCTGTGTCACTATTGTAGAGGTTGAGCAGGCCGTTGTCAGAATTGATGTCGTAGTTGAAGTCGCCAGTTATCTGTGCGCCGGGCGCGAGGCTCATCGCGTAAGGGCTGGCGGTCAGCTCAAAGCGGGGAGTCATCTCCGCATCGCTGCCTACCGTGATGCCCAGGTACAGCTTGCTGTTAAAGTATGATACGTTGTTGAAGTTGGCGGTGGTGTCCACCACGAACACGTAGGTGAACAGGCCGTTGAGGTCGGGGGTGACACTCGCGCTCTGGGTCAGCACCACAGTGCCACCGCTGGGGGCATTATAGAGTTTGAACGTGACAGTGGTGGCGATGTGAATCGGGTTGCCGCTGGGGTCGGTGAGCCGCCCTTGCACGGTGAAGTCCAGGGGGGACTGGTCGGCGGGGCTGCCGGGGGAGTGGGCAACGGGCTTGTTGCCCTTGTTGGCGACTGCGCCTACCGCCTTGTCAACATGGGCGGTGATGCTGGCGCTGTACTGCGCGGGCGGTGCCGCCTTGACCCCGCTGACGAACTGACCGACCACAAGCATGATCGCTACCGCCATGGCAGCGAGGGCGTTAATACGGTTGAGCTTCACGGTACTG
>JBBRMT010000388.1:0-2314 GCA_038230695.1 Chloroflexia bacterium | reverse complement strand
CGCCGCAACAAGAGCGGGATGCGATTACACGGGCGCAGCGCCGCCTGGGGCTTGATGAGCCGCTACCCATTCAGTACATACTCTGGCTGTACAACTGGAAGCCCGCCGATGCGAATGACCCTGAGTACCTGACCATCCAATTGCAAAATTATCAGGACGAGTACAAAACTGTTACCGACCACGACCGCAAGGCGTTCGTGGAGCAGCAATTGCACGACCTGCCCTTGCAGATTGCATCAGCCAACGCCAAGCTGGCTGCCTGCGGCGATTTGTTCAACCTCGATAGTCTCGGTCAATGTCTATCGTTGCAGCGGCGCGGTGGCATCCTAACCGGCAACCTGGGTATATCATGGAAGGTAGCCCAGGGTGAGCCAGTTGTTGACCTGATCACCGGGCGCATGGTCGAAGTGGGCCAGGATCCCATCACCTTCGCGCCGGTTTATGGCCCTGCCAGCGCGTTGCATGGGCCACTGGCAAACACCCTGGTGCTGATTTTGTTCTCGATCATAATCGCCCTGCTGCTGGCGATCCCCATCGGCATCTATTCGGCGGTCAAACAATATTCCTTTGGCGATTACGTCTTCTCATTCGTCAGCTTCGTGGGTTTGGGCCTGCCCAGCTTCTGCCTCGGCACGCTGCTGATTCTGGCCCAGCGCAAGGGTTGGCTCTTCGATCTACCCATTGGCGGCGTTGTAGATAACCCCGACGATGTTTCGCAGTATGGCGATGTGGGCATCAGGCTGATGCACCTGATTGTCCCTGGTATCGTGCTGGGCTTTGCGCTGATGGCGGGTTTCAGCCGCTTCATCCGCTCCTCGATGCTCGAAGTGCTACACCTCGACTATGTGCGTACCGCCTGGGCCAAGGGGTTGCGGCGACGCAGTGTCATCCTCAAGCACGCGATGCGTAACGCGCTCATCCCGCTAGTCACTCGCATTGCCCTGGCGGTGCCAGCGTTGCTCGGTGGAGTGGTCATCGTTGATAGCATCACTGGCTATCCCGGTATCGGCAACCTGGTCTACCACGCCGGTCAGCTTGACGATTGGCCGGTGCTGATGGGCCTGCTGATTTTTGGCGCGGTCATGATTGTCCTGAGCAATATGATTGCCGACATCGCATATGCGCTGATTGACCCGCGCATCAAGTACAGCTAGGCCATGTAGCATGAGCGGCAAAAAGCCTCTCCCTTGGAGGGGGTTTGGTCAGGGGTGATGGTAAAGCGTATCGTGGCTATCGTAAGCTGCCCACGCTGCCAATTCGTCACAAATTACATTCTACATCCTACAAAGCGGGGGCAGCAATGGCAAGCATCGCGGCAGTAGATACAGAGCAACTGGCAACCCCAAAAGAGCGCGGACAACTGGCAATTGTGTGGCGGCGATTTCGCAAGCACAAGCTGGCGTTGGTCGGCACCTTCATCCTGCTGATAATGATTGGTTTGGCGTTTACTGCATCGCTGTGGACACCCTATGACCCGATCCAGGCGGCGCTGGCTGCCGACGTGCAGGTGAACGCTCCCCCCGGCTATACCAACCCGCACAATGGCGATTACTATATCCTCGGCACCGACTTTATCGGGCGTGATGTCCTCAGTCGCCTGGCCTACAGCGGGCAGATTTCATTGTCAATCGGCTTTATCTGCACCATCGCCGTCACCCTGGTGGGCATGATTGTCGGAGCAATCGCCGGTTACTTCGGCGGGTTGATTGATACCATATTGATGCGTCTGGTTGACCTGGTGCTGTCGCTACCCTTCCTGCCCACCCTGATCACGGTGAGCATCGCCCTGAGCGGGACGTATCCTGACTTGTCCAGCTACTGGAAGATTATAATTATCATTGTGCTGTTGGGCTGGGGCGGCACGGCGCGGCTGGTGCGGGCGGCAGTGCTGTCGCTGCGCCACCTGGAGTTCACCGAGGCGACGCGGGCATTGGGCGCGAGCAACTTGCGGATCATCACCCGCCACCTGCTGCCCAACTCGCTTGCGCCTATCATCGTGGAGACCACCCTGAACTTCGGCGCGTTCATTGTGGCTGAGTCCTCGGTCAGCTTCCTCGGCTTTGGCATCTACAAGCCCGCCGCCAGTTGGGGCAATATGCTCACCGATCCTAGCCTCGATTTGCTGGTCAGGAACGCGCCTTTGCAGTTGCTCTGGCCCAACCTGCTCATCTTCCTCGCGGTGCTATCCATCAACTTCATTGGCGACGCGCTGCGCGACGCGCTCGATCCGCGGCTGAAGATGTAGCGGGCTAGCTTGACAAGCAACCCGCTTTGGCTTATAATAGCAGAGCAGTGCGGGCGGTTAGCTCAGCTT
>JBBRMT010000387.1:0-2319 GCA_038230695.1 Chloroflexia bacterium | reverse complement strand
TTTGTGCCTACCCCCAGCATTATCGCGCTTCAAGATTTCTCCCCCAACCCCCGCTGGGGGCTTTTAGCATTATTGCGCTGGGGGCTTTTAGCATTATTGCGCTGGGGGCTTTTTGTTTCGCTAAAGCCTGCCGCTCAAGGCCGGTTAGTTTAGGTTGCTTGGGTGCGACCACCTCCGGCTCCGCCGCCTCGCTGACCGGCTCGACCTCGCTCATACCGATGCGGCGGTACAAGGCGACTAGCGGCGCGGGTGCCCACCAGTTGTAGCGACCCATCAGCCGCATCGTGGCTGGCACCAGCAACATTCGCACCAGTGTAGCGTCCACTAGGATTGCCAGGCCCAGGCCCAGACCGATCTCCTTGATGAACACCACCTCGCCAGTGATGAAGCTGCCGATTACGATCACCAGTAGCACTGCGGCGCTAGTGATAATCGCGCCAGTCTTCTGCACCCCCAGCGCCACCGAGGCGGTGTTGTCGCCAGTGCGATCGAAGCTCTCTTTGATGCGACTGAGCAGGAACACCTCGTAGTCCATTGACAGGCCGAAGGCGATGGCGAAGATTAGGATTGGCTGGGTCGCGTCAATGCTACCCGTGGTGGTGAAGCCGAGCAGGTCGGCAAAGTGGCCGTCCTGGAATACCCACACCAGCGCCCCGAAGCTGACCGATAGCGACAGCACGTTGAGGATGACCGCCTTGAGCGGTATCACCAGGCTGCCTAGCATCAGGAACAGCAACACGAAGATGACCACCACAATCAGGGCGAAAACGTAAGGAGCGCGATCTAGTAGCCCACTGAGCAAGTCGGACAGCAACGCGCTTTCGCCACCCACTTGCACCTGCATCCCTGCTGGCGCGGGCAGGGCGCGAACGTCTTGCACGATTGCCTGGGCAGCGGCGGAGTGGGGGTCGCTGTTGTATATCAGCTTAATCTCGCTATAGTCCGCATTGGCATACTGGGTGGCGGCTTGCGCTGCCTGCGGGTTCTGGGCGCGGCTGGCGTAGAATGTGGCATACGCGGTTTTGTCCAAACGTGGGTCGAGCGTAACCAGGCTATCAACCCGCGTTACCCCTGGCACTGCGGCGAGGACACGGGTGTAATCATATAGCTTGCCCAGGTTGCTGGCCGTAAGAACATCGCTATCGCTATGTATCAGCAATTCAATCGGGATGTTCTCGTTGCCCGGAAACTGGGCGGTCAAGATGTCACTAACCACGCGACTCTCATGGGTAGTGGGGATACTACGCGCATCGGGGGTGGAAAGGTTTACGTGCAGGAAGGGTGCGCCGACCAGCAGCATCGGTATAAGCGTGACGACCAACACCACCACCGGACGGCGCATCACCAGTTGGCTGGTGCGATACCAGAAGCCGCTATTCGCTGGCGCGGTAGTTGGGGTTGCGCTGGCCGCCTGTTTGCGCCGCCCTGGCAGCAATGATTGTATCGAGAGCGCGTTAACCCGTGTACCCAGCGCCGCCAGCAGCGCGGGCAGCACCGTCAGCGCGGCCAGCACTGCAACTATCGCCGCTGCTGCGCCGCCCATACCCATGCTTTGCAGCATCATCAGCGGGAATAGCTTCAGGCTCAACAGGCTAATCGCCACCGTCAGGCCGCTGAATAGCACCGTGCGCCCCGCAGTCTGCATCGTCCTGGTCAATGCGGCGGATACATCGTCTTGTTGGCGGTTCAGTTCCTCGCGGAAGCGGCTAACCATAAACAGGCTATAGTCAATCGCCAGGCCCAGTCCAAGTATTGTGATCACGTTGATTGAGAAGATGGACATATCGGTGAAGTTGGCAATGATCCGCACGATGAGGAACGCACCAAGGATGGATAGGCCACCGACCGCTAGTGGCAGCGCGGCGGCCACCAGGCTACCGAAGATGAGGATCAGCAATACCGCGAGGATGGGGAAGGTCAGCGACTCGGCAGTTCCCAGATCCTTACTAACCTGCGCGTTTACCTCCTCATTGATGGGCGGCGCACCTCCCAGCCGTACCTGCAACTGTGGATTGGTAAGTAGCGGGCGCAGTTGCTTCAGCGTGTTCGCCTGTGACACTTCATCGCCGGTCAGCCCCACCAGAGCGTAGGTGCTTTTGCGGTCATTCGATACCAGCGTGGTGGCGGTCTTGCCCGTGGTAAAGAAGCTGATAATGCTGCCCACCCCGGCGTGGCCCTGCACCTTCGCCAGAGTCGCAGCCACCGCCTGCGCGTAGGCAGGGTCGTCAACCGTCATGCTGGGCGAGGTGAATAGCGCCAGCAAGGGGGTCTCTCCCTTGTTCAACTGCTGCTGCACCCCGATACTCGCCTGATACGACT
>JBBRMT010000386.1:0-2322 GCA_038230695.1 Chloroflexia bacterium | reverse complement strand
TCACCCGCAGCAGTGGGCTGATGAACCCTAACCACTATCTAGCCGTCGCCATCTGGTATCTGTTCGGTCACCGACCAGGCTGGCCCACTACGGCTCAGGTGGGTAAGACAGTGGTGAGCAGCAGCCTGATCGATCGGGTGACGCAGGATATCGGTCGTCAGCTCTATGAAGTGCCGGTGGGATTCAAGTGGTTCGTCACAGGCCTGCTGAACGGCGGACTGGGTTTCGGCGGTGAGGAGAGCGCCGGAGCCTCGTTCCTGCGGCGCGACGGCACCGTCTGGACCACCGACAAGGATGGGATGATTATGGGTCTGCTGGCGGCCGAGATCACCGCGCGCACTGGCAGGGACCCAGGCCAGCACTACCAGGACATCACTGCCCGGCTGGGGATCCCGTTCTACACTCGCCTCGACTCTCCCGCCACGCCGGAGCAGAAAGCGCGTTTGGGCAAGCTCGCGCCCGGAGACGTACAGACGAGTACTCTGGCCGGGGAGCCAGTGCTAGCCAGGCTGACCACCGCCCCGGGCAATAACGCGTCGATTGGCGGGCTCAAGGTGGTTGCCGAGCACGGCTGGTTTGCGGCGCGCCCCTCCGGCACCGAGGAAATTAACAAAGTCTACGCCGAAAGCTTCATCAGCCAGGAACATCTCTCGCAAATCCTGGCCGAGGCCGAAACGATCGTGCGCGGCGATGCCTGAACCGCCCGGCTCTCATCAATTAACACCGCGACGGAGATCCCTGCCGAAAGTCATCCTCTTTGCTTACTTGCGGAGTCTGTTCTTCTAGTGCTTGCCGCGATATGTACACAAGATGGGATCTAACCCTACCAGGCTACCGACCTACTTCGCCAACTGGTAGAAGGAGCGAGCGTGTTCCTGAACACGGCTAACCAGCCGCCGATGCTGGACCAGTTCCCGCACCGCATGGACAAACTCAGGGTAGCTAGCGCCCACTGGCCGCGCGAGAGCGCGGTAGATCTGGTCGAGGTTGGCGCGGCCCAGCTTCCTGATCGCCTCTAGCACTGCCTCATCGAGTGCGGTGAGCGGCACGTCCCATCGGCGACGCAGCGGCAGCTTCGGTCGAGGCGGGTAAGTAGTAGGCAAGGAGCGGGGAGGAGGTGCCGCATCATCCGGCCCGCGCAGCCGATAGAGCAGCCGATGGCCATCGCGCGCGACCGCCAGCCTCCCTTGCTTCGCGAGTTCTCGCAGCACGCTACCCACCGCCAGATAAGTGATACTTACGCTGCCGCCCGCGATTAGACGCTGATATACCTGGCTGACACTCGCCAACCCCACTTCCTCGACCAGGCGCAGCACCTCGGCTTCGCTCACTTTCACCTGACCTTGCCTGGTGTGGCGGCGCGGCCCACTTGGCGTGGTATGCCCGGCATCCGACACTTCGCTGACATCCTCACTAGTGGGTCATTAAACGGCCATATCGCCATTATAGCGTTTTGGTGGTACAATGGGCTATCTTCATTAACGGAGGTTGCCCATGAGCCGCAAACAACTTGACCCCCCGCGCCCCCTGACCGACGAGGAACGCAGTCATCTATGCAAACTTGCCCGCGTAGCCTCGGCGCCAGCGGCGCAAGTTGCCAGAGCCAAAGCCCTACTCGCCGTCGCTGTGGGCCAATCCTATACTGCTGCTGCCCGCGCGGCTGGTCGCAAATCGGGTGATGCGGTCGCTCATCTGGTCAGCGGCTTCAACCAGGAAGGTTTGGCTGCCCTCGCGCCTAAGCCCTCGCCTGGGCCAGTCGCCAAGTACACCCCCGCCCTGCGTGAACAGGTATTGGCCACCGCCAGACGCACCCCTGACCCCGCCACCGACGGCGGCGCTAGCTGGTCGCTCACCTTGTTGCAGCAGCATTTGCAAGCTCTGGGCGACGGACTGGAACAAATCAGCACCGTCACCATCTGGGCCATCTTGCGCGAAGCAGGCTATCGCTGGCAACGCAGCCGCACCTGGTGTCCCACCGGCCAGGCCCAGCGCCAGCGCAAGAGCGGGGTAGTCACCGTGGTTGACCCCGCTGCCGAAGCCAAAAAAACTGATTGAGCAGGCGTACACTAAGGCCGAGGCGCTGGGTTTGGCGGTGTGGACCCAGGATGAAGCGGGACCATATACCACCCAACCTTGTGCGGGCAGTGCTGGCAGCCAGCCGGTAAACCAGTAATCCAGCCCCATGAATATATCCGCGATGGTACCGCCAAGCTGCTCTGTTTGTTCCACCCCCAGAGCGGACAAGTGCGGGTCAAAGGGGTCAGCAGCAGCCCGAATGTGGTACTGCACGCCTGGCAGTGAGTATCCAATTGCCCGCCGCCT
>JBBRMT010000385.1:0-2362 GCA_038230695.1 Chloroflexia bacterium | reverse complement strand
GCGGCAGAGCCAGCGCCAAGTTGCGTGGCTTGCTGATAGTGGTAGGCGATACGCTCGACGTACTCTTCGACCCGATCGCCAGCGGCCCGCTCCAGCCACTGGGCGGCCAGGCGATGCTTGTGGCTGCGTTCACGGTGGGGCAGCATCTCGTAGGCAACATCGTGAGTGAGGACGTGGCGGAAGCTATACTCAGCCTCGCCCACGAACGATGAATGGTCAACCGAGTTGACCATCTCGCGCTGCACTAGCGCAGCAAGGTGGCGACTGACCGCCTCAGCGGATATTTGACCGTTGAGGATACTGGTAACTGCGCCAGCCCAGAACTCACGGCCAATTACCGATGCCTCTTGTAGCACCCGCTTCTGCTCGGCTGGTACCAGCCGATCAATACGGGCGCTGAGAAGGTATTGCACGTTATCGGGGATAAGCACGCTCTGCGCGATGCCCGCCACTGCTACCCAGCGCCCCTCGCGTTGCTCGATCTTCTTGTCTTCTATCAGCAGACGGATGATCTCCTCGATGTAGAAAGGGTTGCCATCAGCCCGCTCGATGATCAGGTCGCGCACACTGTCGGGCAGTTCGTCTATCACTAGCAGCGAGTTGACCAGATCTATGCTTTCCTGCTTAGTGAGCGGATGCAGGTCAACACTAACTCCGTTGCACATACTGCCCCATCTGGGGTGGGCCTCGCGGAACTCTGGACGGCTGGCGCAGAGAACCAGCATGGGAATGGCTTCGCTACGGGCAACCAGATCTTCGATATACTTGAGCAACTCGTCTTCAGCCCAGTGGATGTCCTCGAAGAACAAGACAAGCGGGCTAATGGCCGCCTTGAGGCTGAAGAAGCGTCGCCAGGCCCAGGCCCGCTCCTCGCGCTGGCTAGCGGCGCTTAGACTCTCAATTAGGCGGTCGCCAAAGTTCCAGCCGATGGTAACCCCGATATAGGCCGCAATCCTGAACGCCTCACGTGGATCAGCTATGCCCTCAGCCTCGCGCAGCAAGGTTTCTAGGCGGGCAACCAGCTTGCCCTGCGCATCGGCCAGTGGGTCGCTGTCACGAATGCCACATTCTTGCTTGACCATCTCGCCCAGCGCCCAGTAGGTGGTGTTGCCCTGACCGAAGGGCAGGCAGCGCCCGCGTAGGATATTTGGTAGCGGCGCTGATTGCTCCAGGCTGGCGCAGAACTCGGCGATCAGGCGGCTTTTGCCGCTGCCCGCCGCGCCCCAGACGCTGGCTAGTAGAGGTGCGTGTCCAGCCACAGCCTGCGCGTAGGCGTGTTGCAGCTCTTGCATCTCGTGGGCGCGGCCAATCAGCGGGGCAGCCAGGCCACGACTCTCCAGCCCGCGCAGGCTGGCACGCTCGCTACGGATGCCAACGACCTCATAGTGCAGCACCTGCTCGGCTTTACCTTTGACCTTATTTCGTTGTGCCGCGCCGAACTCAAAGCTGTGCTGCGTGGCGCGGCGGGTGCTTTCACTGACGGTAATATAACCAGGGCGGGCCAGGGTTTGCAGTCGGCTGGCGGTGTTGACCGTATCACCCATGATAGTGGATTCCTGATGGCTGGTCTGGCTGCCCATCTGCCCAGCCAACACCAGGCCGGTGTTGATACCGATCCGCATCTGCAAGCGCAACCCCCGCTTAATCTCAAGCTCGTCGTTGAAGCTGCCCATCGCCTGCTGCATTACTAGCGCCGCGCCAACCGCCCGCTCCGGGTCATCCTCATGGGCGACGGGATATCCAAAGTAGGCGAGGATGCTATCGCCGCCAAACTTGTCCACCGTGCCGTCAAATTCGCGTACCGCCTCGGCGAGCTTGCTGAGACAGGCGTTCATCATCTCCTTGACATCTTCGGGGTCCAGGTTTTCGGACATGGCGGTAAAGCCGGAGACATCGCCGAACAGTACGCTAACAATGCGGCGCTCATCCTGAGGCGGCAGTGCCACGGCCAGCCGCTTCCCACAGTTGCCGCAGAACTTCATCCCCGTCGGATTATCAAACTGGCAATTTGGACATTGCAACCGACAACTCCTCAGATCAGCACAAGCGTGCAAGTTTCTGTTCGATTATAACACAAAAGCGTGGGTATTTGCATTAGATGGGCATGAGAAAGGTAGGGTTGACCACCCAAATCCGCTTCATCCATTTTTCAAATCCGCTGGCTGGTAGTCCTATACCCAAAAGTACAATGGTACTATTCTGCATCCAAATTGTGGACAACCTATTGACGGGGCTTGTACCTTGTGCTAAGGTAAAGTCTGTAAGACCAGACAGGAAAGGAGGTGAAACCATGTTTAATTTCATCAAGATGTTTGTTGCGATCTTCAGCGGACGGATCACCCTTGCCGATGCAACGGACGGC
>JBBRMT010000384.1:0-2423 GCA_038230695.1 Chloroflexia bacterium | reverse complement strand
TGGTACACCATACCAATGTTGTTGAGGGTGGTGGCTTCACCGGCGCGATTGCCGACTTGACGATGGATGGGCAATGCTTGCTGGTAGTAGGCAAGCGCTTGCTGCTTATCGCCGAGGGCATCGTACACTGCGCCGATGTTGTTGAGGGTGCCGGCTTCCATGGCACGATTGCCAATCTGCTGACTGATGGGCAATGCTTGCTGGAAGTAGGCGAGCGCCTGCTGCTTATCACCGAGGGCATCGTACACCCAGCCGAGGTTACTCAGCAGCGGGGCTTCATCCTTCAGGTTGCCAGCGGCGCGGGCGGCATCTATGCCACGCTCAATCCAGGCGATCTCATCGCGCCAGTAGCCACGCATATTCAGGAACCGGCGGGCCGCCCAGATATAGGGTAGCACCAGCACCTCAGCATCGGGCGTGCTGCTGACCCAACCCCAGGCGGGTTGGATTTGCTCCCACTCTGGCTCGATGATCTGCCAGTCGTCGCGGTCAGCGTTCATCAGTTCAAGGTAGAAGTCGGCGTGGGCGCGGCGGGCGGCGGGTAGGTCGGCGCAGCGGGCGTGGGCCAGCGCGTGCAGACTCTGGTGCAGGGTGAGGCGTTCAGGGTTGTCGGGTAGTTGCTCCAGCAGGCCACGCCGCACCAGCAGATTGATGCTGCTGTCATCGTCGCACTGGCAGACGGCGCGGGCGGCGGCGAAGCTGAAGCTGGTGGGCTTGGGCGCGAAGGCGGCCAGTTGCGCGAAAGCGGCGCGGTGCGCTTCGTCGGGCAGGGCATCGAGACTGAGGGCCAGCGCACGTTCGATAGTATGACCGCGCTGGCGGTCGGGCAGGGTTAGCCACTGCTGCTCCATTGCCACGATGGCAGCGTCGGTCTGGCTGGGGGCAATGATACGCTCACGCAAGGCCGCGCCAATCAGGGTCAGGGCGAGGGGCAAGCAACCCACCAGGCGGGCGAGGCGAGCCAGGCTGTCGCGCTGGGAGGCGGCTTTGGGGCAGAGTGCAATGAGCAAGGCCACTGCCTCGGCTTCGGGCAGATCGTCCACTACCAGCGGCGCGGTGGCGAAGTCGAAATCGTCAGCAATGCGCGGCTCGCGGCTGGTCAGCAGATAGGCGCAGTTGGGCGCGGTGACTTTGAGCAGCAGGTCGGCGGCTTGAGGCTGCCACACGTCGTCAAGGATGAGCAGCAGCGGCTTGTCGGGCAGATAATCTTGCAGGCGAGCGGCTTTGGCGGCGGGGTCGGCGAGGGTACGCACATCACAGCCCAGCGCATCACCCCATTGTCCGAGGATGGTATCCACATCGGGGGTGGGGCCGAGGCTGGCCCAGAGGATGCCAGCGGAGAAGTGGTCAAGCAGGCCGACATTATAGGCAAGGCGGGTGGCAAGCGTGGTCTTGCCCACGCCGGGCTTACCATCAATCGCGGTGACGGCAGTGTTGCCCTCAGTAACCAGCCGCTGGCAGATGGTGGCAATCAGCGGATCGCGGCCCAGCACATATTTGGGCATGGGCGGGACGTTGGCAAACAGTCGGTCGCGGGGTCGGTTGGCGTTGGTGTAATAGCTGTTGTACTGGTTGCCGCTGCCAGAGTTGACGTTGCCACGAACTCCACCGTAGTTGTGCTGGCCGCCGCTGATTTTGTCGTTGCTGGACATGGCGATCGCTCCTCGGTTGATTGGCGCTATTGTAGCACGACCTGGCCGATTTAGCCAACGGTAGGGGCAACAAGATAATACCCATAGGCATCAACGTAAGGTTCGGGCATTTTCAGATGGGGTTAGCCACTACCCTTTGTCTTAACCAACGGGCAAGCGCACTAATTCCTATCGTAGCAGCTTTACGCACGACAAAGTCGGTCAACTAGTCAGGCGAGAACAGGGCCAAGCCGCTACTACCTGGGTCAGCACTAGCTGCTATATAGCTCATGCTCAGTGTGCCACAATATACTGTGGTCAACCTCAGCTCTAACCACTACTGAAAATGCCCGAACGATAAGCATCAATTTAAGAACCGGGTGGGGAACTTACCGGGGGTCTGGGGGTAAGCCCCCAGAGGCTGACCAGCAACCATGCTGGGAGTAATTATCAGGGCGCTATGCCAGAGAGGGCAACCACTGCACCTTCGATTATCATTGGTGAAGTTGCATCGGCTGGGTGCTTACCCCCAGACCCCCGGTATCACCCGCGGCTTACGCCCTAAATTGATGCCTATGGGGCAACAAGATGATACCAATTAGGTTTGGTGAAGGTGCATATCCGTAGGGGCGCAGATTTATCGCGCCCATCCGTTTTATACCAATTAGCCGAACAGATAGTGTACTATCCGTAGGGGCGCACGTCAATGCGCCCTGGTGCAATTTATACCCATTAACCGAACAGAGAGGGTATTCTCCGTAGGGGCGCACTGACGTGCGCCCTGGTGCAATT
>JBBRMT010000383.1:0-2448 GCA_038230695.1 Chloroflexia bacterium | reverse complement strand
TGCGGTGCGGGATGCGAATAACCAATAGCGGCGGTTTACAGCTAGCCGCGTCTGGTGTAGAATAGGGGCGTAAACGGCGCAACAAAATGCCGCCGTTTGCGTAATATAACCTGGATACGACTTGCAGCGCGGCTGGGTCGTGTTCGCCCTCGAACCGCGTGAGCGACGAGGCAACTTAACCATCGCGGCGCGGCCTAATAGCGGCGCACGTAAGGCGTAAGACAAGAAAGGGAGCATAAAGCTAATGAGCATCTTCGACCGTATCAGCACCATCCTGCGGGCCAATGTTAACGACCTGCTGGATCATGCGGAAGACCCCGAAGTGATGTTGAACCAGATTATCCGTGACATGGCCGACCAGATCAACCAGGCGCGGACGCAGGTTGCTGCGATGCTGGCCCAGCAACTGGAACTCCAAAACGAACTCAATACTGCCCAGACTAACTCGGCGCAGTGGGGCAGCAAGGCGGAGATGGCGGTTAAAGCACAGCGTGACGATCTCGCCCGCGAAGCCTTGCAGCGCAAGAACGACTACGACAGCCAGCTAACCGTCTACGGCCAGCAGCTTGAGAGCCAGACCGCGACCGTCAACCACCTTAAGGATCAGCTGCAACAGTTGCAGGACAAGTACGACAGCACCGTTCGCAATAAGGATATGCTCATCAGCCAGCACCGCCGCGCCCAGGCTACCCAGCAGATGGCAACCGCCACCAGCTCGCTCAACAACGTGGATTACAGCAGCGACCTCAGCCGCATGGAGCAGCGCATTAATCAGGAAACGGCGACCGCAGATGCCAACTCGCAGATGTCGAACTTCGGTACGCAGAACAATCTCGACAACCAGTTCTCCACTATGCAGTCTAACACTGCGGTGGAGAGCGAACTGGCGGCGATGAAGCAGCGCCTGGGTGTAGGCGGCAGCAGCGCCAGCAGCACGGGTGGTAGCAGCAGCGGCAGCGCCGCCAGCGTTGATGCGCCCACCACCAACCTGAGCAACAGCGGCAGTGGCTCCGGCAAATAGCACACTATCGGATCAGTTTGAGGGCGCGGGAGCAGTTTTTCCGCGCCTTTTTGCTAATCAGGGCATTTTTGAAGCTCAGGCTCTTGACATAATCGCAAACTTGTTATATTATGTAAGGTATAGACGAGAGGGCCAACTTAGCTTATCGGGCCAACTTACTTCTGGAGGTAGCGATGATCGCAAAGCATTGGAAACTCTATAGCGTAATCATGCTGGTAGCGTTGACGCTGGGGGCAATCAGCGGCGGCCTGCTGGCGATTGCCGGCAGTAACCAGACGGCTGAAGCAACCGTTGCGCCCAGCAGCGATTTCAGTAGCGCCGCATTCCTGGTGGCCGATGATGGCACCTATGCGGGTGGCCTGCTTGCCCCCGACGGCGGTAGCCAGGTGGTATATATCAGCGCCAACGGCGATACTATGGCTGGCATCGCCGCCCGCTTCGGGGTGAGCGCATCGGCGCTGGCCGCCGCCAATGGCATGAGCGTCAATGAGAAACTTAGCGGCGGCGAACAGCTGATCATTCCCACCGCCACTCAGTCTGCCGCCCCTGTGGTCAACCCTCAATCCGCCAGCAAGCCAGCGACTACAGCGACGAAGGTCAATGTGCCAGCCGCTTCCGCCCCAGCAGCAGCCAAGCCAGCCACCACTGCGCCCACCGCACCAGTAGCAGTCACGCCTGAGCTGGACAGCCAGGGTCAGTACACGGTCCAGGATGGCGACACCCTGAGCGGCATTGCCGCCCGCTTCGGCGTTTCTATTGCCGACCTCGCCAACGCTAATGGCATCGTTTCGCTGTCGCAGATCTACAGCGGCGCGAAGTTGACCCTACCTGGCAAGGCACGACAGGCGAATAGCGGTAGCGGCGCAGTTGTCGCCCCACCCGCGCTTGCGCCCACCAACAAACCCGCGCCCGCTATCACCAATCAGCCCGCCACCCCCAGCCAGTACACGGTGCAAGCGGGAGATAACCTGGGCTCTATTGCCGCCAATTATGGGGTAAGCGTGGATACGCTGGTTAGCGCTAACAACCTGAGCGATGCCAACACCATCTACGTCGGCCAAAACCTGATTATCCCCGGCACGGCCCAGCCGATAAGCAAGCCGCAGCCGCTAGCCAAGCCCGCGCAGCAGTCGCTGCCCAAGCCAGTAACCCCTCCTGCGTTCAGTGGCGGCACAGCAGGCGGCAATATACCCGCCGCCCCGCCTCCCAGCGTTTTTTACGCCCAGCCCACCAGCAGCGGTGCGGGCGACCGCTGGATTGATGTGAACATCTCCACCGAGACGCTGCGCGCCATCAAGGTCCAGAACTGCATGCATCTCAACAAGCCTGTGAAGGTCGAAGAGGTGACGCTCGCCATCCAGGCCTTGTTGGCCGTGCGCACAAAACCCCTCGTTGAAGCCATTGCAAGCGACATCCACCTCATCGAT
>JBBRMT010000382.1:0-2449 GCA_038230695.1 Chloroflexia bacterium | reverse complement strand
GGCGCATGGCATACGCCCGCGTGAAGCGCACCGATGCCTATCGGCGGCGACAATGTTGGGTAGGGGCGCATGACATACGCCCTGGTGAAGCACATCTATGCTCGTCGTAACCACAAATCCCGCCTTATCCTTCCGTGTCTTCCGTCCGTTCCGTGTCCTCCGTGATTCTAACACCGACCACCGCTCACATCAGTTACGATAGGCTTTAACGCTGGGCAGGAGGGCGTATGCGATGCGCCACTACGTCAAGGTTGGTAGTTGTGATGAGCCTTGATACCAGGCAAAAGGGCGAACGAACCTTAGCGCCGCTTATTGTTAAACTAAGCCCCCAGCGGGGGTTGGGGGAGAAATCTTGAAGCGTATCAATGTTGCATGGGCAGTGTTAGCCTTGCGCTTACCCTGGCGTTACTATAAGGCAGCATTTCTCCCCCAAACCCCCGCTGGGGGCTTAGTTGTTGAGGTTGGAAGGCATTGCCCCGAACTTGCCCCTTCATCTATACCGTGTTACAATATACCCACTCAACTAAGGAGCGTTAGCTATGTCCACCAACCCAGCGGGTCAACCTGCCACCAACCTTACCAGCAACACCGGCAACACCGCCTCTGGCAGCAACATCACCCAGAACTATATCCAGCAGGCCGCGCCGCCCCCTACCAGCAGGCCAGTGCAGCACCCCATCCCCAACGTGGATAGCGCCGTGGGCCGCCGCGTCGAGTTGGCGGCGGTGCAGCAGCGGTTGGGGCAGGCGGGGACGGTGGCGATTGAGGCGAAGGGTAGCAGCGCCACGGTATCCGGCGTGGCGGGCATCGGCAAGAGTACCCTGGCGGCGCTGAATTGCCGCGCTTATGGCGATGAGTACCGGTTCGTCTGCTGGCGCGATATGCGGCTGGACAGCACGGTGGGCGGGTTGCTGCAGGCGGTAGCCGAGCTGCTGGGCATCGCCCTCGACCTGCGCGAGTATCCCACCGAGGCCAACCAGGCGGCGATGCTGGTCAACCTGCTGCGCGGCTGCGCGATGCTGCTGGTGGTGGACAACGGCGAGAGCGTGCTGGACGAGGCGGGCAATGCGGTTGGCGCGTGGGATACGCTGTGCAGTGCGGCGGGGCTGGGGCAGAGCAGTCTGCTGATTACCAGTCGGCAGAAGGTGCGGGCGGGACGAGTGCTGCTCAACGCCTACCCCATCGAGGGGCTGGGCGAGGCCGATGGCGTGGCCCTGCTGCGGCAGTTGGGCCTTGCCGACGACGAGGCGCTGCTGCGGCGGGCGTGGCAACAGGCGGGCGGCCATCCCCTTGCCCTCAAGCTGCTGGCTGGGTTGGTAACGAATGAAGGCCAGAAGCTAGGTAGGCTGCTGGATGAGCGGCGGCTATGGCAGGGCGAGATGAACGGCCTGCTCGATGAGGTTTACGCCCGGCTCGACGAGCAGCAACGGCGGCTGCTCGGCTACGTCAGCGTCTACGACCGCCCCGACCTGTTCCGCTATCCAGTCACAATGACCGAGGTGGCGGGGATGCTGGCCGCATTGCCCGCCGCGTTGCAGCCCGCCCCGGCGCAGCAGTGGACTGCAGATGCGCTGGAGGGTTGCGCCCTGGCCCTCAGCCGCCGCAGCCTGCTGAACGTGGAGGATGAGCTATACACCATGCACGCGCTGGTGCGCGATTACGCCTACCAGCGGCTTTCCGACCCACCCACCCATCATCGCGCCGCTGCCGCCTACTTCCAGCAGCAGTACGCCGCCACTCACCCCGACGCGCACACCCACCCCGCCAGAGACCTGGCCGATGTGCAGCCGCTGCTCAATGCCTTCGACCAACTCTGCGCGGCGGGGGATTATGAGGCTGCTGCAATCGTTCTGATGGGTACGCCGGTGGAGTACATGAGCGGCGGCATAGGGATTTTGCTACGTGACTTGTTGGACAGGTGGAGCGAGTTCAGCCTCCTACAAGCGATGCTAGGGCGACTGGTCAACGCTCCGGACGGTGCGTTGCTCGATAACTCCCGTGCTGTTGCGCTCGGCAACCTCGGTACTGTGTACCACTCGCTGGGCGAGTACGACAAGGCGATTGATTGTTACAGCCATGCCTATAGAGTCATGGAGCAGCTGGGTGACAAGCGGATCCAAGGCTCCATCCTCGGCAATCTCGGCACTGTGTATCGCGATCTGGGTCAGTACGACAAGGCGATTAGCTACTACAGCCGCCACCTCAAGCTGGCGGAACAAACTGGTGACCACTTGGGTCAGGCCAACGCGCTAGGTAACCTTGGCGATGTTTACCAAACGCAGGGCAAGTACGACAAGGCGATTAACTATCACAGCCGCCAGCTCAAGTTGACCAAGCAGATAGGCGACCGCCAAGGTCAGGCCAGCGCCCTCGGCAACCTTGGTACTGTATACCTATCGCTAGGCAAGTACAACAAGGCGATTGACTACCACGTCCGCAAGCTTGAAAT
>JBBRMT010000381.1:0-2469 GCA_038230695.1 Chloroflexia bacterium | reverse complement strand
CACGGGGCTGGAGGATGCCATAGCCATGCACTACTCGGTTGGTATGGGGGTCGAACTGGGGGCGGTTGAGCGGATGGGCCATCGTGCCAACCAGCCGCGTCGGTGCGCCAGGGGGCAGTTCGGTGTCGGCATCGAGGGTGATAACAAAGCGGATCTGGGGCAACAGGTCAAGGTCGCCGACAATCTGGGCAAAGGCCCGCTCATCGCCGCTGGCGAGCAGATGATTAAACTCGGTCAGCTTGCCGCGCTTGCGCTCCCAGCCCATCCACTTGCCCTGGGCGGGATTCCATTTGCGGGCGCGGTGGAAAAGATAGAAGCGGCGGCCCCCACCGTCATGACTGGCGTTCAGGTCGTTGATGCCGCTGATAATGCGGCGCAGCAGGTCAGCGTCTTCGGCCCGTTCCTCGCTGTCGGCATCGGCGAAATCGCTTAGTATGGCAAAGCTGAGGTTGGGGTCGCCGTTGGCGAGAGCCAGGATTTCCAGGTGTTCAAGCATCTCAAGTACGCCATCCACGCTGGTCAGCAGCACCGGCACCACCACCATGGTACTCATGTCGCTGGGGATACCGTACTTTAGGGCCAACCTGGGCAGCACTCGCGGTTTGACCAGGCTGGTGATCAGGTGGTTGACCAGGCTGGATGCCAGGCTGCTGGCGGGCAAGGCCGCCAACGCGGCAGCCGCGATTGACCCGCGCTTGCCATCGTTGCGGGCAGCGTAGGTAGCCGCTGCCGCGACCAGCCCGCCAGTCACTACGCTCAATGCGCCCAGGTAGTAACGATGGGGATGGCGTTCGACATTACGGGCAAGCTGCTCCAGAGGTGGCGGCTGATAGCCAATCGCCCGCGCCAACTGTGACCGTCCATCATCCACCAGATAGTAGCCGATGTGCTGCGCCGTTGCTGCCGCGTTAATCGCATCGGGGACGGCTTCATCAATAGACGGCTGGGGCGGACGCTGGGCCAGCATCAGCGCCTGCGCGGCCACCTGCGCTTCGGAGTAGCGACTGTAGCGGGCGAACTGCTCGATGGCGTGGCGATAATGGTCGCGGGTGGCGAAGTCCATCTGGGGGTAAACAGCAGCGGGGTCGCGGCGCAGAGTCGCCTCGCTGACGCTCAACTCCTCGACGAAGCTGGCCCAATCAATTGCCGAGAGGCGGCGCATACTGGTGACAATATTGCCAACCAGTTCCTCCAGGCTGGTAAGTAGGCGCACCTCGCGCTGCACCATCGCGGCGGACGTAGTACCCTGGGCCTCCAGCCGACGCTCCAGCCAATCCAACACCGGGCGGGCGGCCTCGCCCTGTTCGCGCAGGCGTTGTAGGCGAGTGGCGAACACCGGGTCGAGCGGAGTGGTGATGCTGCTGAGGCTGGTGGGCAGGGCAACTGGCGTGATGGGGTTGCGGCCAATCCGCTTAAGGATGTCGCGCACGATGCGATCGGCTGCCTGCCACTGCTGGTGGATAGCAAGCATCTCGCGGGCAAGTTCGCTGAGGCGCTCCACCAGGCTGAGGCGCAGCATAATCGCCACCGACCAGAGTTCGCCAATCGTCAGTTCGTGGCCCGCCTCCTGATAGCCGCGCACGAAGGTGACGATGCGCTCATCATCGAGCAGCCCATCGCTGGCGAATAGCAGCACCTGAGCCATTGCGTAGATGCGCGGATAACCCGCGTACTCACCCGCTGCCAGCTTGGGCAACTGACGATAATAACGCTCCGGTAGGTCAACCTTGACCTCGGCAATCTGCTCCTCGATGATATAGTAATTGTCCAACAGCCACTCTGCCGCTGGCACGGTTGCCTGAGCCACCTCCGCATCGCGGGCCAGCAGGGCATGAACGTGGTCGAGGTAGGCAGCGGCATCGCTGAGGTGACGCAGTAGCGGGCGACCGCGCTGGGCGTGTTGCGATAGGCGGTGAGTGGCGGCCAGCAGGCGGGCGTACTCGTCCAGCGCAGCGGTGGGTAGCAGCAAAGGGGCCGCGTGGTTATCCGGCAAGGAGTAGACGGGGGGCGCTGGTTCGGGTTTGCGAGTGGGCAGCCAGGCTTTCAGGAAGTTGTGCATAGAGGTGGTTAGTGGTGATCCGTTCGTTTAAGATAGAACCGAAGTAATTATACACTGAATCGCAGACTCCCGTCCGGTTATGCTGCAACTATGTGGCAAGATTTAGGCCAGCGACAAAGGGCCACACCCTTGCGGATGTAGCCCTCGTGCTTACGTGCTTGTTATTCGTCCTACTTGTTCTTGCCAGCGCCATCCAGCGAATTGTGTTCCGCCTTGCTGGGGTCAATCGTGGTTACTGTTGCGCCTGCTGGCGGGGTGAAGGTGAAGGTGCTGGCGGGGATGGGCTGGTTGAACTCATCGCCGCTAGTGGTGATGGTGGCCTTGCCCATTGCGGTGTCGAACTCCGCCTGCACCGGCAGGTTGGCGGCCTTGTCAATCCACACGGTCAGCTTGCTGTTGCTGAGGAGCTT
>JBBRMT010000380.1:0-2541 GCA_038230695.1 Chloroflexia bacterium | reverse complement strand
TGATTATACCAATTAGCGATGGTGCCGCTATAGATTGAGGCAGGGCGAACAACGGTTCGCCCCTACAGAACTATAGCATCGCCTCGGCTAATTGGTATTACATAAGGAGCAGCCTAAATGCGGCGATCAATTGACATCCTCTTTATATCCCTGCTGGCGACCTTCAGCCTGGGCTTGGGATTGGCAGCAGCACAGACGGTCACTCCTGCGCTCACTACAATTAGGATAGTCGCGCCAGCTAGCGGCGCGACATTGAAGGGTGAGCGCATCGTGCTGACTATTGCCAAGAGCAATTTTACCTTCGACCCGGCGGCCACCAACAACCCTGCCATTGCCGGGCGGGGCAACTATCGGATCTTCATTGACGGCCAGTTCGCGGGCATGGACTTTGGCGCGGTCACCTCACTGCCCAACGATGTGATGCCCAACATCAAGGCGGGGCCGCACAAGTTGGCGGTAAGTCTCTACAACCGCGACAACACTCCATACGGTGGCGCGCAAAACGACGAAATCAGCATCAATCTCGCCAACGCGATGAGCTACGCTGCTGCACCAGGCCAGCCAGGCATCCAGATTGTCGGCCCGCCTCAACCCGACGGGCGCGGTCACTACGTCATTCAGGCCAAGATCACTGGCTACAAGATGGCTCCCGACCTGGTTAACAGGCCGCCACAACCGGGCATCGGTCACTATCACGTCTATGTGGATGGCAACAAACTCGCCAACGTCGGCGTTGCTGATATATCCTCGATCCCTAGCGACCTCAACCCCGATCCCACCCTACTCACTCCCGGCCAGCATACTGTTACCCTGGTGCTGGAGACCCACCAGCACGTTCCCATCGCGGGTGGCACATCGCAGCCAGTCACATTCACCGTCACTGTCGCGGATCTTGCTGCCCACGGCCCGACGCTGGCAACCACTCCGGCGGGGGTGAATATGGATATTGCTACGCCTAGTATGGCGGCGACATCAGCAGCAACAGCGGCTCCGACGGCGGTTTCGCTGGCAACAATGCCAGTGATTAGTCCAACCGCAACTCTCACGGCACCCTCTGCGCCGCTTGCGCCGACATCAGATGGCGGTCCTGGCTTCGGCCTGTGGTTGCTGGCAATCGTCGGGCTTGGCGCAATCCTCGTGCTCGGCCAGTCGCTATTTCGTGGGCGGACGACCCCTGGAAATCCCAATGGCAAAGCCGCTGCGCTACCTGCCGAGGATGCTGGCGATTTGCGTTGATGCACTTCGTATGCAAGTTCCAACGCGAGGTAGGCGTGCAATCATGTGTGTTTACGCACAAATCATGCTAGGGTGCGGAGTTACAAATCTGGCAACCTTCACACTTAATCGCACACTTACCAACTGACCAGGCGTGGCACATAATTTGCCCATGTTGAAGATAGGCGTAGTTTGTGGTTATAACAAGAGGAGGTAAATTATGGATAACCCGAATGTAGTGCTCAGTAGCGATGTCCTGCCGGTAGTTGCCGCTAGCGACAACGCGACCATCGCGCAGATGGTACCCCAGGCGATCGCCGCACTAGGCGAGCCTGGAACACGACTGGCGAGTGGCTATAGCGGCGGACAGGCCGCGATGCGAACCCATCTGGAGCAGACGATGGGCGTGAACGAGCTTGATGCCGACAGGCTGGTGAAGGTGTTGATCCAGACTAACCACCTGAAGTTCGTGGGCAAAGGTGAGCAGCCACCCGCGCCGCAGGGCCAGGCCAACCCCAGCAGCGATGATGGCAATGCGGTGGGCAACGCCGATGCTGGCGATAGCTTCGCGGGTGAGGGGCGTACCTCTGGCGCGAATATGACGGCAACTGGCGACACCTCTGCGCTGCCCGACCCCGCACACATCGCCTACAACCCGCTGGTCAATGCCGCTGCCGAAATGGCACCGGGTAATGTGATGGCGGTGCCGACCGTGCCAAATGAGGCCAACGTCGCGTCGGCCAAGCGCGAGGCGAGTACGGTGCAGCAGGCGCTCGCCTTTACTCCAGCGGCAGTGGGCGGCACTGCAGGATATCACAACGCCGGACTGATGGTCGCCCCTGGCCCGATTGATGATGATAGCGACACCGATGGCGATTGGTATCTGGTAGGTTGACAGGCTCAAGGCCAGCGGGTAGAATAGGTAAGCTATGAGCGCTTACGTTTACCTGCTGCGTTGCGCCGATGATACCTTGTACACTGGCTGGACCAACGATATTGCCCTCCGCTTGGCGCGTCATCAAGCAGGGCGTGGGGCGAAGTATACCCGCGCCCGCCTACCTGTGTCCCTGGCGTACTTCGAGGAGGTAGACGACGCTAGCGCCGCCCGCAAGCGTGAATACATACTGCGCCACCTGCCCCGCCGCACCAAGCTAGCGCTTTGTGCTGGGTTCAAAGGAGAGAGAACTTTGCTGCGAGATTTGACCGTTGGTGCGTTTCTGGATGAGTTGTCCTCATCGTCGCCCGCGCCAGGCGGGGGCAGCGTCGCCGCATTGGCTGGGGCGATGGCTGCTGGGCTGGTGAGTATGGTTTGTAACCTGACCATCG
>JBBRMT010000379.1:0-2567 GCA_038230695.1 Chloroflexia bacterium | reverse complement strand
TGTTCAACATCCGCATTGAGAAGCCTGTATAAGGCCCGCAGCAAAAAGCCCCCAGCGGGGGTTTGGGGGAGAAATGCTGCCCCGCCACATGCTTGTCGTAAGCACGATCAAAGTCCTATACAACTCTAATATAAATCTGGCCTGCAGTTGGTATAATTATAAGAGGTAATAAGAGGAGAAATATAAATGTCTAATATTGCAATGTTGAGTGTGCATACCTCGCCACTGGCCGCGTTGGGCGGCAAGGAGACGGGGGGGATGAATGTCTACGTCCGCGACCTGAGCCGCGCATTGGCGGCGCTGGGCCATAAGGTGGACGTATTCACCCGCTGGCAGGATCCCGATGTGCCGCGAATAACCCGGTTTGTCCCCGGCGTGCGGGTAATTCAGATTGAAGCCGGGCCGCGAGGGCCATTTGATAAGAACCGCGTCTTCGACCACCTTGATCAGTTCGTCAAGGATGTGGAGATGTTTCGCCGCTGCGACGGCAACCCCAACTACGACATCATCCACGCTCACTACTGGTTGAGCGGCGCGGTAGGGGTTAAGCTTCGCAAACGCTGGCAGTGGCAGCAGGGCAAGCGCGTGCCGCTGCTGCAGATGTTCCACACCCTGGGCAAGCTGAAGAACGGTATCGCCCAGACTCCGCAGGAGTTTGAGGTTGCCAACCGCATCGTGGTGGAGGAGCAACTGGTAAAGCAGGCGGATATGCTGGTTGCCCCTACCGCTACCGAGCGCGGTTATCTGGCCTGGGAGTACAACGCGCCTTTCGGCAAGATCCGTATCGTCCCTTGCGGCGTGGATACAGCGATGTTCCACCCTGCCGCTGCCGGAGAGCGCGCGGCTGCCCGCGCCAGGCTTGGCCTCAGCCAGTCGGCCCGCTATGCCCTGTTTGTGGGACGCATCGAGCGTCTAAAGGGCATTGAGACGCTGATCCGAGCGGTTGACGAACTGAAGCGCAACTCCGATATGGTGGGCGACAATATCAAACTGCTGATCGTGGGTGGCGATCTCGACCCCAGCAAGCAGACTACCGACGATGAGATGGCGCGAATGCACGGTTTGGCAGCGCAACTCGACGTTTGTGACCGTATCGCCTTCCTGGGCGCACAGCCGCAAGAGCGTTTGCGCGATTACTATATTGCTGCTGATGTAGAGCTGATGCCGAGTCGTTATGAATCTTTCGGCATGGTTGCGGTCGAAGCGATGGCGAGTGGCACGCCGGTGATTGCCTCGCGGGTGGGTGGCCTGGCGCATACGGTGCAGGATGGCGAGACCGGCTACCTGTTGCCTCATGATGATGTACCGGCTTGGGCGGCCAAGCTGCGCCTGATCCTCAACAACGACGCGCTACGTCAGCGGTTGGGCCAGCAGGCAAGTATCCAGGCCCAGCAGTTCGCCTGGCCGCAGGTTGCCACCCAGATTGACACGCTATACCGTGAAGCCTTGCGCGGTGAAGGCATCCGTAAACCCAGCCTGCGCCGCCTGGTTAGCGATGCGGCAGGCTGCCTGCTTGATAGCCTACCCGTCTCTGCGCTGGTGCAGCCCCATACCATGCCCGCTGGCGACTTGAGCTGCCGATAGGGATGAGGCACGGGCAAAAACATAACTGCTTTCTGATATGTTAAAATAGCTGGCGAACAAGTATTATCGTACTCTCTTCCCTTTCTCATCCACTCGGCTTGAACCTGCAATGGATGGGTATCCATGCTGCATATCTACCTGCTAGGCGCTGTTCATATGGAAGCTGAGGGTGGCCCGCTAAAGCTGCCGCTGCCCAGCACCTTTTCGCTGTGGGCTTACCTCCTGCTCCATCGCCATGCCCCGCTTCTGCGCGACACCATCGCCCAAACCCTCTGGCCCGACGATAGCGAAGCCGATGCCCGCGCCAAACTCAGCCGCCAACTCTATCGCTTGCGCTCCACCCTACCGCCCGCTCCTCTAGGGGAGGGGAAGGAAGCGGGTTGGCTGCTGACCAGCGCCACCACGGTGCAGTGGAACCCCCAATCCGACTTCCGGCTGGATGTCGCCGAGTTCGAGCGTCTCAGCGCCAGCCCCGCCACCACCCTTGCGGCAGTCGAAATCTACAGCGGCGACCTTCTGCCTGGCCTATACGATGACTGGCTGCTCTACGAGCGTGAGCGCCTGCGCCATCTCTATATCGCCAACCTCGAGCAACTGGTGCAGCGCTACCGCGCTGAACACGATTACCGCAAGGCGATTGAGTACGCCCAGCGCCTGTTGAGCGCCGACCCACTGCACGAGCCGATTGTCCGCCAGCTAATCGCTGCCCACTATCAACTGGGCGACCGCGCTGCCGCGCTGGCCGAATATGAGCGTTTCACCCGGCTGCTTGCCACCGAACTGGACGCGCCACCGATGCCGGAGACGGTGGCCCTCTACGAGACGGTTGCCCGCAACCTACCCTTGCCTGGTAGCCCGATTACGGATGAGGCTACGGCCGGGCCGAACAAGGAAAGGCGGGCGGCTGACTCAGTCCTGCCCTTCGTTGGCCGCAGTCACGAGATGGTCAGGCTCGAAGCTGCCTGGCGGCGGGCCGTTAGAGG
>JBBRMT010000378.1:0-2590 GCA_038230695.1 Chloroflexia bacterium | reverse complement strand
TGATTATATACATGATTCGCGAACCAGTTGGCCGATCACATACCCATCTTGGTGCGTGACTTTTCAAGCAAAAGGAGGATAGCTGTGGCTTTTAACCGTGATAACAAGAGTATTGGTGACAAACTTGGGAACGCTCTATATAAGCTAGTCAAACCCCGCGAGTATAAGTGGTGGCACGCCGCTCTCTTCGCCGCAGCGGTCAATACTGTTTCCGCGCCCTGGACGATTGACAACAAGATATATCGCAAGAATAAGCAAGCGCCCTTTGCGCCGCCGGAGTGGGTGTTCGGCCCGGCTTGGACGCTCAACAATATCAGCGTGCTTTGGGGCAACATCAAGCTGCTCAACACGCGCATTCATGCGGGTGAACGCCGCTCCCTACTCTGGCTGCAGGCTGGCAGTTGGTTCATCTATAGCACCTTCACCTATGCTTACTTCAAGTCGAAAAGCCCGATCCTGGCCTTCACCTGGACCTTCGGGATGTATTGCCTGACCATTGCCAGCGCCGTTCTCGCGGCCCGCATTGATCCAGCCATCGCCCTTTCGTTCGCTACCCTGTTGTGCTGGCTGACCCTTGCCTCGTTGGTGGCCGCCTACCAAATGCTTTATAACCCTGACCCAGTGTTCCACACCGCCGCGCTGAAGAAATAGGCAGTAACCTCGTATATCGTGTATAATAGCTGCGCCCCTACAAATGCCTGAGCGGTAGGGGCGCAGTCTATTGCTAGTATCTGAAAAGGGCGAACAACGGTTCGCCCCTGCAAACTAATACCAAATCGTCAAGCAGATAGTGTGTTTACGTAGGGGCGGGTGGCTGCCTGCCCTGGTGCAATTTACACCACCAGCATAGCGAATTGGTATAATAACAGTTCTTCGGCCCCTTACACAGCAATCAAACCTCAAACCGCAGCACTCAGCACTAACAATGTATCTAAAGAAACTGCAACTCCAGGGCTTCAAAACCTTCGCCCAGAAGACCGATTTCGTCTTCGATGGGAGCATCACTGCGATCGTTGGGCCGAACGGCAGCGGCAAAAGCAACGTTGCCGACGGGCTACGCTGGGCGCTGGGTGAACAGTCTTATCTGGCGTTGCGCGGCAAACGCACTGAGGACATCATCTTCAGCGGCTCGTCCAAGCGGCAGCCGGTGGGCATGGCCGAGGTTAGCCTGACCATTGACAACGCCAGCGGCGCTCTGCCGATCGAGTTTAGCGAGGTAGTGATTACCCGCCGCGCCTACCGTGACGGCAACAACGAATACTACATCAATCGCAGTCGGGTGCGGCTGCGCGATGTGTCCGAACTAACTGCCAACCTCAATCACGCTTACACCATCATCAACCAGGGGCTGGTTGATGCCGCCCTCAGTCAGCGACCGGAGGAACGTCGCGCCCTGTTCGAGGCAGCGGCGGGGATTGCCCACTTCTACAACCAGAAGGAGCAAACCGAACTGCGCCTGCGCCAGACTGAGGAGAACGCGATACGCCTCAACGACATCGCCAGCGAACTCGAACCGCGCCTGCGTCAGTTGGAACGCCAGGCTAAACTGGCCCGCGATGCCCGCCGCATAACCGACGAGCTTGATACCCGCCTATTTGCCTGGTACAGTGTGCGCTATGCCGCCGCCCGCGCCGCCGTCGCCCAGGCGCAAGCCCATCTCAACCATCTGGAATCGGGAGTGGAGGCCGCCACCGCGACGGTCGAAGCCGCCCGCGACGAGGAAGCCGCCGCCCGCGCCGCTGTGCTTACCGCCCGCCAGAATCTGGAGCGGGCTAGCAGCGAACGCAACGCCGCCGCCCGCCGCCGCGAGGAGTTGGAACGTATCACCGCCGCTGCTGCCGCCAACCTGGCCGCTTTGCTGCGCCAGACTGAGGAGCAGAGCAGCACGATTGCCGACGACGAGCGGATAATCCAGCAGCGCGGCAAAGCGGTTGCCACCGCTGAGGTAGAGCTAGCCGCCGCCGAGCAGCGGCTCACCAGCCTGCGGGCGGAACTGACCACCACCGAGAGCGCTGCCCGCGAGTCGGATACCGCCTTCGCCGCACTGGAACGCGAACTAATGGTTGCCAGCCGCGCCCACACCAACGCCAGCGCCGCGCTTGCCGCAGGCGAACGCGCCGCCTCCGATGCTGAACACGCCCAGACCCGCGCCCAGCAACAGCTAGGGGTCGCCCGCGACAAGCTGCCGCCCATTCAGCAGCAGGTTGTCGCCGCCGAGCAGGGGCTAATCGCCGCGCAACAGGCCGCCAGCAAAGCCGATGCCACACTGGACAAGTCTCGCACCCGCCTCGCCACTTTGGAGCAGGATCTGGCCGCCACAATCGCGCAGCAACGTGCCGCCGATGCCGCCCTTGTACCGCTGCGGGCTAATGAGCAGCGGCTAATTGCCCGCAGCGAGGCGCTGGAGCGGTTGGCCGAGAGCGGCGCGGGCCTATACAGCGGGGTGCGGGCGGTGTTGGAAGCCAGCAGCGGCAAGCGCAAAGCCCTCAGCGGGATTGTTGGCACCATCGCCAGCCTGGTGCATACGCCCGCCGAGTTGGAAACCGCCATCGAAATTGCTCTGGGCGGCCATCTACAAGATATTGTGGTA
>JBBRMT010000377.1:0-2601 GCA_038230695.1 Chloroflexia bacterium | reverse complement strand
GCCGAAGTATAGGTGGAAGACATCGTACTGGCGCAAGGCGGACATGGCGAAGCGCATCGCCTTGGCCGCCTTCATTGGGCCGCGTTCGCGTTCCAGGTGCAGACTGCGATCAGCGCCAAAGTTGAACTGCCGGGAGATGTACTCCACCGAGGTTGCATCGTAGCCGAGCTGCCGCTGCGCTTTAGCCGCCAGCCCAGCGATGCCTGCAATGTTGGTGGGGGCGTGTAGGATCCGCATTGTCTTGCTCATCTCGGCCTCCCCAGCCGCTTTACCGCTGCCTGGGTTGCCACCGCCATCTCCCGCTCAGTAATGATGCCGAGCAACGGCAAGGCGACGGCATAGACAGCAAGGATGCCCAGCTTAATCAACGCATCCAGCCACCAGTGGCTGGTGTTTACCTGCAAACCGACCACCAGCAGGCCGAGGCCGAGGACCAGGGTGCGTAGTACCTTGCCAGTTTCGTAAGGCACAGGATAGCAGCGCTGCGAAAGCACGTAAAGCAGGGCGGCTGAGAGCAGATTTGCGCTGAAGGTAGCGATGGCCGCGCCCAGGAAGCCGAGCCAGGGTATCAGCGCGTAATTAAGCCCAATGTTGCAGGCAGCGGCCACCACGGTAGTCCAACCGATGTTGGCGGTACGCTTGGCGATGTTGCTGCCAATCGAAACGATATAGTAGCCACCCAGCGCAACAGTTGAGTAACTGAGCAGGCCAAGGATAGTGTAGCCTTGCACGTAACCCTGGTGGTTGCGGTCGAGTAGCGACAGCGCTTCGTGAGCGAACAGGGCCATCGCCAGAGCCAGGCCGCCGAACAGCGCCGTGTAATAAGTAAGCACCTTCGCATACGTGCGCTTTGCATCCTCGTGGCGGGCAATCGAGAGAGAGTATGGCGACCAGGCTAGCTGGAACGCAGATACCACCAGCGCGATAATGATGCTGACGCGCAGGGTAGCGCCATATATGCCTGCCCAGGTTTGGCCCGTTTTCACATCGGGGGCTAGCTGTGCCAATAGCGGCCCGCTGATATAATTATTGACCCACAGCGCGACCGAGGCAATCGCAAAGGGCAGTCCAACGCGCAGCAATCTGCCCGTCAACGCCCAATCAATGTGCAGCGCGTAGCTGTCGCGGGTCAGCCACCAGCCGAGCATGGAAGTGAGTATCGCGCTAATCATGGTGGCGAGGACTGCGCCAGTTATGCCCATCCCCATCACCAGCACCAGGTACAGGCCAACCCCTACATTCAGCGCAGTGGTGAACAGCGTAAGCTCAACATAAGCAACCGGCCTGAACTTCAGGCGGAGGATGTTATTGAAGGCAAAACTCACCACCGTAAACGGCGCAGCGATGATACTCAATCTTACCACGTCGGCATAATCGGCGCTGCGGGTCGCCAGTTGGGCAATAGGCGTAGAGAATAGCAGCAACAGGGCGCAGAGCGGCAGGCTGACTAGCAGGCTAAAATAGAACCATGAGGAAGTGACTGCCCGCCGCTGCTCTATGTCGTCGGTCTCGAAGTAAAATATGCTGCTGGCCCCATCCAGCCCAAACACCAACAAGGCAAGCAGCAACGCGCCGGTGGCATTGACGTTGTTCAGCACACCATAAAGCTGAGTGCCGAACAGCGGCGCGTAGATGAGCAGCAGGATAATACTGATACTTCGTGCTAGCGCTCCACCCACGCCGTAGATTAGCGAGTCTTTGGATAGTCGTTTGAAGCGAGTGAGCATCAACTCGCTCCTTGTGGGGTTAGCGTAGGCTTCGCTTGGTAAATCTCAATCATCCTTGCAGCAATTTTATCAACATCGTGGACTTCGCGGACGTATCGGACACCCTGAGCGCCGAGGCTGCGCCGTAGGTCAGCATCGAGTACCAGCCGCTCGAGTGCGTCATAGACGGTGGAAGGCGTGGCACTGACGATCGGTAGATCGGTGGGATAATACTGGCGCAAATCGGATCGGATGTAGCAGACCACTGGCTTGCCTTTCGCCATCTGCTCGATAGCTACGGTGCCATACGCGCCGATCATTATCTGGTCAACCACAATATCGGCCTGCTTGCAGAAGGCTTTGACTTCGGTGTGTGGGACATTCTCCAGCAGCAGAAGATCGACGTTGTAGCGTTGCTTGAGCCGCTCGACGGCGGCAATGATGTAGTTGCTGCCCTTGATACCTCGATCGGTGGGTGCGTGCAGGATCTTGATTGGCTCATCGGGTTGCTTTTCGTGGAACGGTTCGGGCTGCCACTCGCTAAGGTCAACGGGTCCCGGCATTAGCGTTGCGCCAGGAACAAACTCCAGCAAATCTGGGGTGGAGACCAGCACATGATTGGCGATGTGCAGCGGTGGATGATACATCTTGAGACAGGCCAGCGAGGTACATTCGAGGCAGCCGGAGAGTTCGTACTTTGCCAGGTTGATGTCGCGGCGACGAATATCGCAGCCGCAGAAGTGGTAGACGATCTGCTTGCCCATAGCCCGTAGCATCTGCAGGTCGAAGTGAAGGCGGGGGATAAGGGTGTTGCCGTAGTAAAGGTGGAAAACATCGTACTTGAGTAGCGCGGCGGTGGTGAAGTTGAACACCTTGGCGGCCTTGAGTATGCGAT
>JBBRMT010000376.1:0-2654 GCA_038230695.1 Chloroflexia bacterium | reverse complement strand
GCTGGATGGTCACGATCTGGGCGATTTCCTGCCGGGTAAGCTGGTTGAAGATGACGATCTCATCAATGCGGTTGAGGAACTCAGGGCGGAAGGTCTCGCGCAGCGCGTCCATTACGTCGTTGCGTACCCGCTCCTCATCGGCTTTGGTCGGCATCGCGGTAATGTACTGGCTGCCCACGTTCGAGGTCATGATTACGACGGTGTTCTTGAAGTCCACCGTGTGGCCCTGGCTATCGGTCAGCCGCCCATCTTCCAGCACCTGCAGCAGCACGTTGAACACTTCGGGGTGGGCCTTCTCGATCTCGTCTAGCAACACCACGGTGTAAGGCCGTCGCCGCACCGCCTCGGTTAGCTGGCCGCCCTCCTCATAGCCGACGTAGCCAGGAGGAGCGCCGGTTAGCCGCGACACCGCGAACTTCTCGGTATACTCGCTCATGTCAATCCGCACCATCGCGTTATCGTCGTCGAACAGGAACTCGGCCAGCGCTCGCGCTAGCTCGGTCTTGCCCACGCCGGTCGGCCCCATGAACAGGAAGCTGCCCAGCGGCCGGTTCGGGTCTTGCAGCCCAGCGCGGGCGCGGCGCACCGCATTGGAAACCGCGCTGATGGCTTCGTCCTGACCGATGACCCGCAGATGCAGCCGCTCTTCCATCCGCAGCAGCTTGGCGATCTCGCCCTCCATCATCCGCGTGACTGGAATGCCCGTCCACTTGCTGACGATCTCGGCGATGTTCTCCTCAGTCACTTCCTCTTGCAGCAGCCTTTGCCCCCGCCCCTGGCTGATGGTCGCCTCGGCATCGCGCAGTTGCTTCTCCAGCGCAGGGATAGTGCCATACTGCAACTCGGCGGCACGGTTCAGGTCGTAGTTGCGGTTGGCCCGCTCCAACTCCATACGAACCTGCTCAAGCTCCTCCTTGATCACGCCAACCCCTTGCAAGCCCTCCTTCTCGCGTTGCCAGCGGGTCTTTAGTTCGCTGGCCTGCTCGTGCAGGTTCGCCAGTTCCTTCTCGATGCGCTCCAGCCGCTCCTTGCTGGCCGCATCCTTCTCCTTGTTAAGGGCGATGCGCTCAATCTCAAGCTGGTCAATGCGGCGGTCAAGCTCGTCAATCTCAGTCGGCTTGCTGTCAATCTCAATGCGGAGGCGGCTAGCCGCTTCGTCAATCAGGTCAATCGCCTTGTCGGGCAGGAAGCGATCGGTGATGTAGCGGTTGGACAGCACCGCCGCAGCGACCAAAGCCGAGTCGGTAATCCGCACCCGATGATGCACCTCGTAGCGTTCACGCAAGCCGCGCAGGATACTAATCGTGTCATCCACGGTTGGTTCACCCACTAGCACCGGCTGGAAGCGGCGCTCCAGCGCGGCATCCTTCTCGATATGCTTGCGGTACTCGTCCAGCGTGGTCGCGCCGATGGTGTGCAACTCGCCCCGCGCCAACATCGGCTTCTGCATATTGCTGGCATCCATCGCGCCTTCGGCTGCGCCTGCGCCAATCACAGTATGCAACTCATCAATAAACAAAATGATATTGCCCGCTGCATCGGCCACTTCCTTCAGCACCGCCTTTAGCCGTTCTTCAAACTCGCCGCGATACTTCGCGCCTGCCACCAATGCTCCCAGATCCAGCGTGACCAGGCGGTGGCCCTTCAAGCCCTCTGGCACATCGCCAGAGACGATTCGCCGCGCCAGCCCTTCCACGATAGCAGTCTTGCCCACCCCTGGTTCGCCGATCAGCACCGGGTTGTTCTTTGTGCGGCGGCTCAACACCTGGATGACGCGGCGGATCTCCTCGTCGCGGCCAATCACCGGATCGAGCTTGTTGGCAGCAGCAGCGGCGGTCAGGTCGCGGCCATACTTCTCCAATGCCTGGTATTTCGCCTCTGGGCTTTGGTCCGTCACTCGCTGGCTGCCGCGCACCGAGGTTAGCACGCTGAGGATCTTCTCCGCCGTGACTCCATTTTGCTTTAGTAGTGTCGAAGCGTAGCTCTTTTCCCGCGCCGCGCCCTGTTCGCCAGCAATTGCCAGCAGCAAATGTTCGGTGCTGATGTAATCGTCCTTCAGCTTGTCGGATTCGGCTTGGGCCGCAGCCAGCACCTTGCTCATCTGCGGCGAGGCATAAAGCTGCCCGCTACCGCCATAAACCTTAGCCTGACGGCCAATCTCGGCCTCTAGCAGCGCGGCAATCTCACTGGGTTGCACACCCATCTTCTGCAGTACCTGCGGCACCACCCCGCCCTCCTGCTCCACCAGCGCCAGCAGCAGGTGGTCGGGAGTTAGTTGGCTGTGGCTGTGCCGCTGGGCGATCTCCTGCGCTGCTGCCAACGCCTCTTGCGCCTTCTCGGTGTACTTATTCATATTCACGCTCATGCGTTTATGCCCTCCATGTGGTTATTGCAGGCAACTTTGCCCGCTACCGGCGTATCATTCATATCACCCCCTATAGCATGATTGAATTATACCAAATCTTTTAATGACTTGAGGAACTACAGCGGGTGGGCAGTTTGGCCGCCATTACTGATGTAATGATAAGCATAAGCCGCATTATCGCTACCATAACGCTACCATATTGTATGAACAATAGCTGTGGCTTTGATGTGTTTGCTGAATGCGCTTGCCAGGTATGGTAAGATTAGACTAATCGTTTGACCGAGGGGGG
>JBBRMT010000375.1:0-2696 GCA_038230695.1 Chloroflexia bacterium | reverse complement strand
TGTGAATCAGTTCCAGCCTGCACCTTCTGCAGTATTTGGTTGGTCTTGGCCGCTGCTCGCTCACGTCTGCCTCCTTACGCCGCTATCCAAAGTTAATGGGGACATATACTCACTCGCCATTCGCTGCCTGCTATCATCAGCTCCGTCTCTCCGCAACGGCAAGGTTGTTGTTGTGGTTGGAACTCTAAACCAGATCGCATCGTATTCGCTCAGTCAACAACAACAACAACCTTACCCCTGCCCTGCAGCCGGAGCCCCACCATTAGGCCGCAGCGCCGCATCACTCGCCGAAGCCCTCGACCATGAAGCCCACCGCCATCTCGCGTAGCCTGCCGGTCACCGCATCGCCGTCTCTGCCCAGCCTGGCCTCGATTTCGCCGAGGCTGAGGTTGGAGGTCGCCATCATTGGCAACTGGTGGTTATAGCGGTGCATCACTACGCGAGTGAGGTTGGCAACGTTGCTGTCCCAGGCTGGCTCTCTACCCAGGTCGTCGAGGATTAGCAGGTCGCAGTCAAGGTAGCTCTTGAAGCGCTCCTCACGCCCCCGCCAGGTGGTTAGCGCCGCCATCAGGTCGTAGGCAGTCACGAACCTCATCGTGAAGCTCGGCACCCCTTCGCTCACCGTCTTCTCGACCAGCCGATATGCCAGCCCCAGCACCAGGCCAGTCTTGCCCGACCTTGCTTTGCCAGTCAGCACCAGCGATGGCCCTTGCTTACCCTGCCACCGCGCCACCCAGTTCAGCAGGTAGTCCCGCACTGGGGCAGCGCCAGGCCAGGTCTCGATGCGCCGTCCGGTTAGCTCTGGGGGGATGGCCGCCTGTTGCCAGGTGCGGGCAACATTCCTCAACAAATCTTCTGCCGCCGGTGCAAACGGTGTTGCTTCTGGTAGCTAATGACGCATCGGGTTCGCACATCTCCGTGAGCTAAAATATTACTGGGTTTAGAAGAGCGATGCGTCCACCCCATCTCGCAGGACAAACGGAAACCGCACTCTGCAGAGTGCGGCTAGGGTTGTTACCTGTATTGTTCAGCTACCTCTGGTGAGCAGGGGTTAGCTGAATTGCTCTATTAAGGTCTTTTATCGCCTGTTCGTACTCACCGGATCTGATGTAGCTCACGCTGCGGTTCGCATACACCCCGGCGGCATCGGGTGCAAGCTCAAGAGCCTTACTGTACAGGTTAAGCGCTCGAGTGTAATTACCCCCATCAACATATGTTCCTGCCTGAGCCAGCATTACATTGATGTAATCCTGCCCCGCCAACTGGTACTCACCAGCCGCCATGTGCAAGTCACCGCGCCGCATTAGCCGACCAGCATCATGTGGACTAGAGCTTACTTCCTTGTCCAACTCGGCAATTGCCCCGGCATAATCATCATACTGGGCGGTCACGCCGTCACTTCTTTCATGGGCAAGCATCTCCCTTGCCACACGAGCGGTTCGCCTGGCCCACAACTTGGTGCGCCACACCATCTTTAGATCCTCATCAACAGGCACGTCGTCTTCCACACTGAAAGGGATTTGCTCAAAGTCCCTTTTCAGGTCGGGCAGAGCTGCGCTGATCTCTTTCTCGGCGTTTCTCTTACTCATAGCTGTACTCCTTTCTGCGCCACATAGCTACGAAGTATTCTCACGGAGACCGAAGCAGGACTTAGGTCAAAGTAGCCCCAGAACTCCTCCCCATGCTTACGAGTGTTATGTCCTTAATTAAATCCTTTTGGTCCAAGCATCTAACCCATGCTTGATACTCATCATAGAGTTCTTGAACTCCTTGCCCGTTGTATTGGGCAAGTGGTGCAAGCGTTGCAATTTTGGTCTTGTGATTTCGAGCGTACTCCCTGCTCTCCAAACGAGCGATGCCAAATACGCTGGTCGCCTTGTAGCCTAGTCGGGCGTTAACTTCTGCCGCGAACTGCTCCTGTTCGCGGTCGCCTCGCATCAAAGTAATAGGGTTTACAGTGTTCTTACTCTCCATGAGATTATTATAGCATACGCTCTGCTAGATTGCAAGCTATGTAACTTGCTCTGTCGCTTGCGATGTAGCAGGATATGTGATATAATAAGGTTAAGCAGGCGGCAACCGGCCTTATAATTAGCATATATGGTTCTGTCTAACTGAGTCAGAATGATAAGCCACAGATAGATGGCACGAGGGGGTGGACAAAATGCAAGGGCGTAGCGAAGAAAGACCTAAAGATGGAAAACAAGATAATGAGGGGGGTGACAATGCGACTAGCAGCGAGATGATGCCTGCACATGATACTGGTGCAGGTAGCGTAGGCGCAAGTGAGCATCCACCTTCCCCGGTTAGTAAGAATAAGGCACTGGCAATTCAGGCCGCGGAATCGCAGGCTAGCGAGTTTGAAACAGCTTTGCCAGCTAGCAGTGAAATTGCAATAGACACGACCAGCACTACAGACCGCATTATAAGTGGTTCTCAGAATAGCATCCCTAGTGGTCGTTCAAGCAATGATGTAGACTGGGTAGATCGAGAGGATGAGCATAACATTTACGAAGTAGCTGTCATCTCACGCCAACTTTTTGTTAAGGTTCTGAGCATAGAAGAACTTGCCCTACTCAGTGGCGCGCCGCCGGAGGCGGAGGTGAGGAGCTGGGCAGGCCGTTACCAAATAGAGAGTGGCAGAGATAGCTATAAGTGGTATAATGGCGTTATGGTCAAGGCTGATCATCCATACC
>JBBRMT010000374.1:0-2712 GCA_038230695.1 Chloroflexia bacterium | reverse complement strand
GTAAGTTGCTGCGGTGCGCTCCAGGAGTTGGGGCTGGCGATGGGTCGGGAGGCGATGTAAAGGTTCTGGTAGTTGTCGCCGTTCTGCTGGCGCCACCCACAGAAGCTGACGTAGATGTTATCACCCAGGATGGCGGGGAAGGGGTTGTATTCTCCCTGCAGGCCACTGACTATGCCGTTCTCGGCCGCCTGCCAGCCGTCAGCCGCCAGGTAGCGGCCATAGATATTGGTGCCATCCCCGAAACCATCGGTGTAGGCAAGATAGAGGTTGTCGCCCGACTGGGTGAGGCCCATACCGTGATTGCCGAGTGAGACGGTGTTGATAGTCGTAGCGCTGCTCCAGGTGTTGCCGCCATCGCTGGAGGTAGCGAGAAGGGGTTTGAAGTTGTAGTCGCCACTTAGCATGACATAGAGACCGGTGCTGGTCGAGCCGATCTGGATTGATTGATGGGCGTTGTTTTCGTCTGGTACGATAACTACCGGTGTCGACCATGCGCCAGCGGTGCGGCGGGTGTACCACAGACTGGAATGACCGCCATCGACAGCAGCGGTGGAGTAGAGCAGGTGGGTAACGCCGCCCACGTTGACCAGGGTGATGGTACCAGCTACATAGGAGATGCCAGTGGAATGGCTGATCTGCTCGGCCTGGCTCCAGGTCTGGCCGTGGTCAGTGGAGCGGGCGTAGGCAACTTGGTCAGGTTGGTTGTTGGTCCAGCGATTGGTTTTGAATGTAGCTTCGAGGGTGCCATCGGCGGCCTGGGCGACGTAGGGTTGCTCGTCGAGTTCGCTGCCACCGATATTGGCGAGCGCGCCCAGATAATACTGGGGGCGCGGGGCGCTGCTTGAGTTGGGATTGCTATTGGCTGCTACTGGCTGCTGATCATAGGTGAGCATGGTGGGCTTGCTATTGGCTGCTGCTGACTGCTGACCATAGGTGAGCGTGAGGAGTATCACTGCCATGATACTGATTGCGGCTACGATTTGGTTGATGTTAGTCTTGGCCTTCATTTCTGGCTTGTCTTTCTTCCCCATTAGGGGATGTGTAGTTTAGTCTTGGCAGACGCTGATAGCGCTGCCGCGTGGTTTAGGTTTGATGTTGTTTCTTCTGGCTCATCTGGTTCAGGTGGTCCTCCAGGAGCCGGTAAACTCGATTCGGATTTCGTGTCCCAAGAATTTCGTCATTGTACTTGCTAGTTCGGCGGTGTAGCGTTTTGCATACGTGTCATGCGCGCCGCTGATGACGGCGCCGATTACCGCGCGGTCGCCGTCGAGGGTGAGTAGTTGGGTGCCTTCGAGCCATTTCTTCGCCATCGAGTTCATTGCGGAGGCCAGTTCTTGACAGGTGTATTGCCAGGCGGTGGCGATGTATGGCGGCGGCGTGGGATAGGTAATGGATTGATCTTCGGTTTCCTCCTCTCTGGTAGTTATTGTTTCTAGCAGTTGGGTTGATTGCTCAGAAGCGGCGATGTCGACCGCAGCTGTATTGCGCTTGGATTTTACTGCCTCCTTTCTGGTAATGCCTTGTGATTTGAGTTGGTCGACTATCTTGCCCCGCAGGGCTTTGAAGTAGTATGACATATTATTGTTGGCTTTGCGGCGGCGGGTCGCGGTTGCGGCCAGTGTCATTGCTTTTAGCAAATCAGCCGTTGTTATCCTGTTCTGGTTTGCGGCATAGATATTATCGAGTTGGGTGTGGTTGCTATTGGGAGCGGCATCACCAAACTCGGCGATCAGTTTATCCATTAGTGAGTGAGCCGCTGCTCCGGCTCCCTCTACGTCGGGGATGGGGGAGACGTTGGCGGCAGGAACAATTTCGCGGGGAGTGACATCATCGCTCATCGCTAACAGTCCTCAATCGTAATCGTCATCTGCTCATCACAGAAGCTGCATTTGCGGGTCAGCTTGCGTTGCCTGCCACTGTAGTAGGGCATACCGGGTGGTAGGGTGTTGCCCTTGAATACGCGGTAAACCGGCGTGGCCGCTCCTTCGCACTCAGCGTGTACCTCGTTGTCGCGCTGGCAATGCGGACAGGGTACAAGTAGTATCCGATTCATCGCGCCTCCTCCGGTGGGATGATTGAGCCTTGGTCAGTATCGCCGACGATTTCGTGGAACGCTTTGGCAAACTCCGCATCGTTGTCTAGGAGCCAGCGGAAGTCATCGTTCTTGGCGATGCGCTCACGCAGGCTGGGGTCGAGCGCAACTGCCTTCTTCAGTTGCGTCAGCGCATTATCGGCATCGTGGCGTAGGGCGTAGCAGGCGGCAAGGTCGGCGATGGTGCCAGCATGGTCGGGGCGCAGGGCCAGCGACTGCGCGTAGGCGGCGTGCGCTTCGTCCAGTTTACCCCAATGCGTATAGCTGATGCCCATGTTGTGATAGAAGGCAGGCGCAGACTCCTGATTAAGTTCCATTGCCCGCTGATAGTCGGCGATGGCTTGCTCGTAATGCTTCAGACCTTCGTGAGCGTTGCCGCGACTGTTATAGGCCCAAGCGCTGGTGGGGTCAAGGTCAATTGCTTTACTGGCATCAGTATAGGCTTCATCATGGCGTTTCAGTTCTTCATAAACGCTGGCGCGACGGCTGTACGCTTCAGCATTGGCAGGGTCTAGTGCGATTGCCTGTGTGAAGTCGGCAATTGCATTGTCGTTCTGCTCCAGATGTGCATAGACATTGCCCCGATAATAGTAAGGACGGGGATCGGCTGGTTCTAGCTC
>JBBRMT010000373.1:0-2712 GCA_038230695.1 Chloroflexia bacterium | reverse complement strand
GATGCCCAATTTCGACCCCCTTGCCGATGTGCGCGCCCTGGTGGGTTTGCACACCGACCTTGCCGCCAGCGACCCGCCCCTCGCCCGCCAGCTAACCATTACGCCCAGCATGGTGCGGATGTTGTCGCCACTGCCGCGCCCGCGAAGTGTACGCGACTTCTTTGCCTTCGAGCAGCACGTGCGTACCGCCCGCGCCCAACGAGGGCAGGAGGTTGCAGCGGAGTGGTACGAGATACCAGTCTTTTACTTCTCCAACCACAACGCTATCATTGGCCCGGAGCAGCCGGTATATGGCCCAATTGATAGCAACGAACTTGACTACGAGCTAGAGATTGCCTGCGTCATCGCCAGGCCGGGGCGCGATATCGCAGTGGAAGATGCCGTCAGCTATATTGCTGGCTACACTATCATGAATGATTGGAGCGCCCGCGACCTGCAACGCCGTGAGATGCGCGTTGGCCTCGGCCCGGCTAAGGGTAAGGACTTCGCTACCAGCCTCGGCCCGATGCTGGTTACACCCGACGAGCTGGAGTCGCGCAAGGTGGGCGCGGGAATATACGACCTGACCATGACTGCCAGCGTCAACGGCGAGGAGCGCAGTCGCGGCAACCTGAAGGACATCCACTACAGCTTCGCGCAGCTAATCGCCCAGGCCAGCCGCGATGCCTGGCTCTACCCTGGCGACGTGATCGGCAGCGGCACGGTTGGCACTGGCTGTCTGCTGGAACTGACCGCTGGCAAAGGGCCATACCTGGAGTCCGGCGATGAGGTCGAGCTTGAGGTCGAGTGCCTCGGCACGCTCCGCAATCAAGTAACCTGACACCCATATACCTGAAAGTTGGGGTGAGCGTTGGGTGCCAACGCAAGAGCAAAAAGCATGGCTCATCCCCAAGTTTGATCAACTAAGCCCCCAGCGGGGGTTTGGGGGAGAAAGCTCGAACCACTGACTAGGCTAGTCGCAACTTTGTACTCAGTTGGGGTGAAACGCTTCGGGCCAGCGTAGTGCAAAAAGCCCCCAGCGGGGGTTTGGGGGAGAAAGCTCGAAGCTACAACCACGCCCATAGTAACTATTTACCCAAAGGGGCGAACATGACCACAATCGCCATCGAAACCATCATCCGCACTGCCCAACCCGACGAGGCCGCATACCTCACCGAACTTACGATGCGCTCCAAAGCGCACTGGGGCTACGATGCCGACTTCCTGGCCGCCTGCCGCCCTGGCCTAACCATCACCTCAGACTACATCTTGGCGCATCCAATTTTCGTAGCCGACGATGCTGGCACAGTAATTGGCTTTTACAGCCTGGTCGAGCAGATACCCCATCAGCAGGTCGATCTAGACTTCCTGTTCATCGCGCCGGAGGCAATCGGCATAGGTGTGGGTAAGAGGCTATGGCAGCACGCCGTCGCCACTGCCCGCGAACAGGGCTATCGCCTGATGAGCATCGTCGCCGACCCCAACGCCGAGTCGTTCTACCAGAAGATGGGCGCAACCACAGTGGGCGAGATGCCATCCTAGTGCTAGAGCAGGTTAGATAATTTGCATCCAGCACCAGTTGATGGTACAATGGGTTCATGCCTAACCCTATCTTTGTCCGCGCTCTTAGCGCTGAGGAACTGGCCGCCTTGCGCACTGCCTCCCGTTCCTCCGACTTGTTTACCGTGCGCCGCGCTCAGTTCCTGCTGCAAAGTCATGCCCGCCGCAGCGCCGCCCAAATTGCTGCCGATTGGGGCTGCACCAGCCAGACAGTGCGTAATGCCATTCGTGACTTTAATAATGATGGCCTCGCCGCACTCCGCCCTGGTTCGCGTCGCCCCAAGCATCTGCGTCCGAGCAGCTTTGACCAGCAGGGTATTGAGGCTCTCGGCCAACTGCTGCATCGTAGTCCGCGTGAGTTTGGCTTTGCCAACAGCAATTGGAGCCTGCCCCGCTTGGCCGCTGCGGCATATAAACAGGGGCTGACCGCCCAGTTGGTTAGCCGCGAGAGCGTGCGCCAAGCCCTGCTCAAGTTGGGGTTGAAGTGGCGTAAAGCCAGGGCGCACATCACCAGCCCCGATGCTCACTACCTGCGAAAAAAAAGCGCCGTGACCGGCTGATCGCCACCGCAGTGCAAGAGCGAAGTAGTGCGGTCGTGTATCAAGATGAGGTGTGGTGGAGTAGGCTGGCGCAGCCAGAGTTGCATAGTTGGACCACGCCTGAGCATCACTTGCAGGTCGAGGAGTGGAGCAAGGATAAGACCGACCCCGAAGCGGCGGCACTGTGCTGCTACGGCGGATTGTGCGAAGGTAGCGGGGCGATGCTGCTGCGCTTTGTGGTGGCGCGGGCAGTGAGCGAGACGACGATTGCATATCTGAGTTGGCTGGCGGAGCAGCTGGGCAAGCAGGGAGTACGCCGCGTAGTGGTGGTGTGGGACAATGCCAGTTGGCATCGCAGCAAGGCGGTGCGGACATGGCTGGGGGAACACAACCGCGCTGCGCTAGCCTTGCGGCGGGAGGGTAAGGTGGGGGTGCAACTGACCCCGTGTTGGTTGCCGAGCAAGAGTCCATGGTTGAACCCCATCGAGGTGCGGTGGGCGCACGGTAAGCGGGCGGTGAGCGAGCCGCAGCGCAAACTAACGATTGCCGAGATGAAGGCGCGAGTATGCGCCTATTACAACTGTGAAGAACTAGAAGCTCTCGATGCAAACGATGTACCTTGAGTTTGCACTAG
>JBBRMT010000372.1:0-2721 GCA_038230695.1 Chloroflexia bacterium | reverse complement strand
GCTCCAGGGGCTGAGGGTGCCAGCGCATGGGGTGGCGGTCGGAGGCACCGGCGTGCTGGTTGCCGCCGGGGTTGGCGTTGGCGTGTCGGTGGCAACGAAGGGGGCGAAGCCCAGGTAGGGCGCGACCGAGAAGGGCGAGCCATCGCTGGGTACGAACGAGTAGGTATGCACGAAGGGAGTTGCCCCTGGGTAGGGGACACCGACTCCGAGAACGCCATTACCGTTGGTGCTTGACGTACCCAGGCTCACGCCATCAATGTAGACCGTTCCCGCCGTGTTGGCCGGATACTTGTCGAACCAGACGACGAATGGGCCGGTGGCGCGGCTGGACGGGGAGACGATCGCCGAAGGTATATCAATCGCCTGGGTATCAGCCAGCACGGAGAAGCGGGCCACCCGCCCACTAGCGCCGGTGTAGACGCAGCTGTACTGCCCGGCACTGCCTCCGCTACCAAAGCCGAAAGCTACTGCGCCGTTGCTATCCGCAGGCCCAGATTCAGAGGTGCAGACGCTGACGGTAACAGTCTCCCCAGGCACGAAGCCCTCACCTATGCCAAAGAAGGTAACGTTAGCAGCAGTGGACAACAGCGCGCGGTCAGGGAAGGCGCGAGTGGTATTGTTGTCGCCAGCGGGGGCGTTATTGGGGAGCGTACCAGCATCGGCCCGCTCCTCCACGCTCTGCCCGCCGCGGCTGGCGGCCTGGCCGGTGATGTAGCTGCTGTACACTGTGCTATCATCCGCGCCAGTAGGGCTTGTTATAGCAGTGTAGTAGGATGAACCGCTGGGGGTAGTAGTAAGCGTGGCGAAGTTGGATGCGCCCCGCGTAAGCGTAACCACCGTGCTGACGGGATAACCAACCGCGTACATTCTCAATGCAGCGCCAGGGATAAAGGCGTGGGGTGCAACCGCTACCCCCACGGTGTGAGGCGCGTTGTTGAGGATTTGAGCGTTACCGCCCGCTTCCTTGCCGCTGGTCAGCCCGAGGGCGGTGAAGTAGATATAACCTTGACTACTGCCGGTATTGATGCGGATAGCAAGGAAGCCCGCGCCATCGGCGTTATAATTGGTGGGGGTGCCACCGTTGAGGGAGTAAGCAACCGTCTCACTAGGGGAGAAACCAGCGCTAAGGGTAGCGATAGCCGAGCTGGTCGAGGTGCTGACCACCTGGGGGTCAACGCTCATGAAGGCGTTGAAGCTGCCAACTGCATTGCTATCGGGTTTGGGGTTTCCCGCAGCTTGCTGCGCCTGCCCAGCAGTAGGGAAGGGGTGAACGCCGTGGGCGGTCATATCGTAACTGTAATCGGTAAGGTGGGTCTGAGTAATATGAGCTTGACGGGTATCCGACCCTGCGGCGCTGGGATGCGCCGGTAGGAGGGGAGTTGTAATCCCCGTCAGGCTTTTGCCTGCGGGTGCGCTGGTGCTGCCGCTGCCTGGCGCGACCGCCTGGCTTGCGGGCTGGCTTGCGGGCTGGGTAACGGGTTGATTAGACGGATTGCTGGTCGGCGCAGCCTGCGCCGGATTGAAAAAGGCGGTGACGGTGGCGAAGAGCAACAGCCCTGCCATAGTCCCAGCCAGCCATTGCGGAATACTGCGGACTTTAGTCATTACTGCTTCCTTTCCTGTGACCTGCTCGATAATCAGATGCGCTGCCCCAGCGCCCCGCTTGTCGGCAACCTTTTCTATGTGTGCCATACTGCGGCGTATAGGTTGGAGTTGGCGGGTGGGATTGGGGTAGCGAGGTTGATTATGAGCAGCGAACGGACGAACTACAAGGAGCCTGCACGCGGCGCTAGCGTGCGCTCGACCTGGGCGGTTTTGCCATTATCCGCCCACGCAGGCTAGCACGTCTGTTACCTGTTGTCAACATTGACAGATCTGTAACAAGCATCATACATCACCTGTAGTAGAGATTTCGGTAAGGTTGCGGTAAGGTTGTAGGCACGAAATTAGTTGCGGCAGGGTGAAGAAAGTACAAACAGCGAGGGCGCGCCCATTGGATGCGCCCTCGTCTTTAACTTCAACTACCTTTCGCCGCGCTCTTGACCGCGCTATAACCGCCAGTTGCCGCCAGCCCTACGATGGGGCCGCTAATCAGGGCAGTTAGCCAGGGGGCAACGCCGGGCCAGGCCACGATTGCCTGCGCCGCCAACATCCAGATTATTCCCAGCCCAATGCTGGCAAGTGGCGCGAAGCGACCGGGCAACCCCAGCGACTTTAGCGCCTCGATTAGCAGCGGGATGGCGAGCAATGCGGGTACGCCCGCGATGATGGGGTTGGGTATCTCACTCATGCTGCTTCCTCCATGCTTCGACCAGGGCCATCACCGGCCCCGGACAGGTGGTGTCGTTGTTGGGCATCTCACGGTGGCCGTAGACATCGCCCAACCCTGCTGGAATTGCCGGCGTATGCAGCGTCAACTGGGTTAGATAAGCGAACAAGGCGGCCCGTTGCGCCGCCGTGGGCTGCCCACCCAGCGGCACATCCACCATGATTGCCATCGCGTTGCTGTTGGCCGGTTCGTGGGCGTGCCAGGTCATCAATTCCAGCGGCTCGGTTTCGTAGATCGCGCCGCTCGGCTCAATCACGCGGTGGTACATTATGCCCATGCCCAGGTAGCCGCCGCCCCAGTCCTTGTTCAAGTGATACGCGGCCAGGAACCTCAGCCGCGCCAGCTCGTCGCCTGCGCAACCCGCATCGGCAGGCCAGTGTATCACGATGTTG
>JBBRMT010000371.1:0-2731 GCA_038230695.1 Chloroflexia bacterium | reverse complement strand
TTGTAAATCTTGCGGGCGGCTTTGGTCAGGCGGATGCCGTCAATGATGCTGGCGTGGTTCAGTTCGTCGGTAATCACCACATCCTGGTCGGTAACGATGCTACCGATTGCCCCCTGGTTGGCGGTGAAGCCGCTGCCGAAGGTAAGGCTTGCCTCGGTGTGCTTGAACGCAGCCAGTTCCTGCTCCAACTGCTGGTGGATGCTGAGGGTGCCGATGATGGTACGCACCGCGCCGCTGCCCACACCCCACTCGTCAATCGCCGCCTTAGCCGCCGCTTCCAGGCGCGGGTCGGTGCAGAGGCCGAGATAGTTGTTCGACGACAGGTTGATCACCTCGCGGCCATTGATGATGCAGACCGCTGCCTGGCGGTTCTGCAACACGCGCAACTCGCGGTAGAGGTGTTTGTCCTTCAGGTCGTTCAACGCTTCCTGCAAGATGGTTCGCAGCCCGCCTGCGTCGGTCATGGTATTAGTAATGGTATCAGTTGCCATTTGTCATTCCTCCTCAGATGATATTAGATCGTCAGCAAATATGAGACACCCTAAAGTTTGCCCCAGCGAATGAGTCAGTGGGGTGAAGTGGCAACCAACTAAGCCCACAGCGGGGGTTGGGGAATCTTGCAATTACACTCATGCTGATTGCAAGCCATCAACCCTAGCGCCAGTGGAAACTGCAGCCGATAAGCGTGATAGCATGGCATCTTTTCTCCCCCAACCCCCGCTGGGGGCTTTGTTTAGAGGTGGGCGAGATTCTCCATAACCCATGCTTGGGCATTTTGCATTCACTCACGCCTCGTGCCTCGTGCCTATGGTATAAGTACGATCTTGCCCGACTTGCCCTCGTTCATCAGGCGGAATGCTTCGTCGAACTGGTCGAGCGGCAGGTGGTGGGTGATAACCGGGCGGGGGTCAACCAGGCCGCCCGCCAGCAAGGCGCGGCTCTGGTACCAGGTCTTCCAGATGCGCCGCCCGGTGATGCCATGCACGGTTGCGCCCTTGAAGATTACATCGCCCGCCATATCCAGTTCGTAGGGGCGGGCAGGGGTGCCAAGCATGGCGATGTCGCCACCGAAGCGCATCATTTCGAACGCCTGCTGCGTGGCGCGGGCATTGCCGCTCATCTCCAGCACCACGCCCGCGCCTACGCCAGCGGTGGCCGCCCGCACTGCCGCGACCGGATCCTGCTCACTCGAATTGACGGTCAGGGTTGCGCCCATCTGTCGCGCCAGGTCGAGACGCAGGTTGTTTACGTCAATCGCCGCTACGCCAACTGCGCCAGCGGCGCGGGCAATGCCGATCGCCCACAGGCCCAGTGGCCCGCAGCCAACCACCGCCACATATTCAGTGGTCAACGGCTGGGCGAGGGCGGTATGCACCGCGTTGCCAAACGGCTCCATGATGCTTGCGATATCCAACGCCAGGTTGGGGTCGTTCTTCCAGCAGACGGCGGCGGGAACGGCGATATACTCGGCGAAGCAGCCGTCGCGGTCAACCCCGATAATCTCCACGTTCTGGCAGATGTGGCGCATATCGGTCTGGCACTGGTAGCAGTGGCCGCAGGTGATGTGCGTCTCCACCGACACGAAGTCGCCGGGTTGCAGCCCGCGTACATTCTCGCCCACAGACACTACATCGCCGCAGAACTCGTGGCCCATCGTCTGCGGCGGTTGCACCCTTCCCTGCGCCCAGGGATCCCAGTTATATATATGAAGGTCGGTGCCGCAAATCGAGGTGGCTCGCACCCGAATCAGCGCCTCGTCCGCGCCCGCTTGCGGCACCAGCACCTGCAGTAGCTGCGCCCCCGGCCCCGCCTCGGCTTTCACCACCGCCTGCATCGTGCTGCCCGGGATGGGGGCAACGTGCTGATGGCTGATCGCGGTGGCCGTCACACCATCGGCAACCAGGGGCAGATTGTCGCGCACGCTGGTTGAAGTTTCTGTCAGGGTAGTCAATGCCAATGCCCTCCTCGTCGAGTGCATCAAAATCCCGCTTCAGGCTGCCAGAGTTGCAGCCCTGTGCCTGAGTATAGCACTGCCCCCTTATGACTGTCAAGAATGGGCTGGCTACATTCATGCTGTGAGCATGGTATAATCAGTTACGTCGTAACCAGGCAACGTCAGCCGCAAGTACAGCTTGGCGAAACTTTTAGCCATCCTGTTCCATCTTAATACCGACTCACCGTGCAGATTGAGAATTATCTGTAGGGGCGCGGATTTATCGCGCCCTTCCGCTTTCTACATTCGCAGGTAACACCTTGATTGGCAAGCTATAAAGGTTTCGATAGGCAGCGCTGCGCCTCACCGGGGCGCAATAAATCTGCGTCCCGACGAAGGCTGTGGTCAAAACTGAGCTACTAAGGAGCGACTATGCAAGTAAAACCAAACCCCGCCGCTACCCCCAGCGAGGCGGTAATCACCGCCAGCGGGCTGACTAAGCGGTTCGGCAGCCGCACGGCAGTCAATAACCTGAACCTGAATGTTATGCGCGGCGACGTGTTTGGCTTCCTTGGCCCTAATGGAGCAGGCAAGACCACCACCATTCGGATGCTGCTGGGCCTGATCGCCCCCACTGCTGGTACTGTATCGCTGTTCGGACGCGACATCCGCACCGACCTCAACGCCGTGTTGCACCGTGTTGGCGCGATCGTCGAAGCGCCCACCTTCTACCCCTACCTGGGAGGACGCGATAACCTAAAGGTGGTGGCTCTTACCAGCGGCGGCTACCCCGACTCG
>JBBRMT010000370.1:0-2754 GCA_038230695.1 Chloroflexia bacterium | reverse complement strand
TCTACCTGGGGCGTGGCGATGTTAATCCGCTGCTGGTCGCCCCGGTAGCGATAGGGGTGCTGGGCGGGGCGTTGCTTGGCAGCCGCATCCTACCAAACATGACAAATCGCGGCATCCGCAAGCTATTCGTGCCGATCCTGCTACTAATCGCCGCACAGATGATCCTGAAAGGGTTTGGAGTGAGCTTCTTTGGCGGGTAATAACCCCATTGGAGGAGGCGGGGAGAGTATTTGTGGCAAACAGTAGCGAACAATTGAAAAATAGTGAGGAACAAGAAGCTCTCGCAGCGCAAGCGTTCAGCATCGAAGTGTTGATCGGCCATGTGCTGCGTATCGGCGTGTTTACCAGCGCAGGGCTGCTCGCCTTTGGCCTGATCATCTATCTGGCGCAGCAGGCAACCCAGGCGGGGCAGACTAGCGACTGGCATACCACTGTGGATTACGTGGGTCAGCACAGCCAACTCTACAAGCTGGGTAACCTCATCCCCGCGCTGTTCAGCTTCGAGCCACTCGCCTTCGTCGAGGCCGGGGTTATCCTGCTCATCCTCACTCCGATTATGCGCGTGGCCGCCTCGGTACTGCTCTTCGCCCGCGAACGCGACCTGCTCTATGTTGGTATCACCATACTCGTGCTGGCGGTGCTGATGGTTGGTTGGTTTGCCCATTTAGTATTACAGCCTCAGTTATGGCAAGATAAGGTCGTTAGGATTGGCTTGAACACTGGGCGGCAGGGCGTATGCCATGCGCCCCTACACCAATCTGGCGCAAATATGCCAACTGAGGCTGTAATATTAGGACGGATTAAAGATTAAAAACCAAAGATTAAAGATGAAGTGGTTTTACGTACATCTTCTTTAACCTTTGGTCTTTAGCCGCGGTTGAGGAGGTGCTGGTTGGCTAATCGCATCCTAAGTGGCATCGGCGTGGTACTGGCGATGTTCGGCGCGGTGGCGCTGCTGGTGGGTATACTATTCGCCATTTCCACCGCAATGAGTGTCGGAGGGTCGAGCAGCGCGACTGGCACCGTTATTGGCTTCAACACCGACGACAAGGGGATAAGCTATCCAGTAGTGCAGTTTCCCACTGCGCTTGCCCCTGTTACGTTCACGGTCTCGTACAGCTCGACCAATGAGCCGCACCATGTGGGTGACAAGGTGGCGGTGCTGTTCAACCCCGAAACCCCCACTACCGCCCGGGTCAATTCCTTCTTCTCGCTGTGGTATCTCCCAGTCTTCCTGCTGGGGGCGGGCGGCGTGCTGCTGCTAGTTAGCGGGGGCTTGCTGCTGCTGGCACGAAGATTTTAGTGTCAGCTTCCGCCGGTGTAGCTGATCTCCTGCGTCGCCTTGATTATCGCATTGGTGGGCGGGTTGTCGGCGGCATCATGGGCGACATGAACGAAGCGGAGCGTGCCGCCGTTGTCAATTACGAATACGCCGCCAAGTTGCGCCATATCCGCATCTGTGCTGTGGGCAATGCCTTGCTGGCGCAGGCTGGATAGATTGTGTAGCCAGGTAAGCGGGTTGATCTCGTGCAACACGTTCAACCGACCCAGGCCGTAGCGCCGATATCCTTTGCGGCGATTATCCGATAGGATCGGGTAGCTAAGGTTGTGTTCCGCCTTATAGACGGTGACCGCCGCATATGGGTGGGGAGTGATTACCACCAGCTTTAGGTTGGCCGCTACGATGCGGTCATAATCTTGGCGCAACTGCGCCATCTGCGCCCTGGCATATGGTCAACCAAAGTGACGGATGAACACCAGCAGCAGCGGCTGATCGCCACGCCAGAGCGACGATAGCTGTATGTCGTTGCCATCCGCATCCTGCACCGTTGCGTCCGGCGCGGGCTGCCCCACCTGCAATTCGTTCTTATCGGCCATCCACATCAACCTCCGGTTTAATTATGTGCTACCCCACAACTATGCAAATCTGAGGCCACCGAAGGCGGCGAGGATGAACAGCACAATCGCCGCGAACATCACCAGCGCGAGCAGGCCTAGCGCGGCTAGTAGCAGCCGCCATTGCATCTCGCTGACCCCTACCGCCCTCCTGCTGGGTTTGCGCGGTCGCTTGATTGCACTGCCATCGGTCGCTTCATTCGCCGCTGGTTGTGGTCGCTGCTCCTCGATCATCTGCATACCCCTCTCCTCAAGCAATATAGCGCCATTATAACCCATAGCTGCGCCCCTTGCTATGCCTTAGCCATTGTGTAAGCAAGCATTGCTGTAAATAAGCGCGAAGTTTATGCAGATTTAATGCGAACACTTCTGCGACGTAGGGTCGCTGCTCGTGAGCCAGGCTGGGGAATATGGTGTGCGTCACGCTCTTGCAGAGTAAACGTTCAATAGTGGCGAATGGGTGCGCGTCACGTTCTTGCGTAGCAAGCGTTCAGTAGGGGCGAACCGTTGTTCGCCCTGGTTGGGTATGCCAGAACGTGAAGCACACCCGGGGCGAACCGTTGCTCGCCCCTGTCGGATTTGCAAGAATGTGACGCGCACCCCGGGGAATCCAGCAGGTTGCCTGATAGCGGCTAGTCTGCTATGATAGAAGCTGTAGAGTCATGTTGTTTGCCTGCAAGTTCTAGCCAGACCCGTTTCAGCAGAAAAAGGATAGTTGTGAAAGGCAATCGCATCATCATGTTCGCTGTAATGAAAAGGCTGTCCCGCGTACGAGGCGTGCTTAACTCCGACTTGCTTACCGTGGCCGCCAGTCTGGTTCTGGTTAGCGTTTCATTGGCCGCCAGTTCGACCAACTCT
>JBBRMT010000369.1:0-2761 GCA_038230695.1 Chloroflexia bacterium | reverse complement strand
CACCCCTTTGCCCATGTTCATCTCGCCCCACCATCAGTGATACATCTGCTACTAGATTTGCACATTGTCACTGGCGATAAGCAGTGATGCGCTTCACCGATCGGAGCTACGCTCCCAGCCCTCGGTAACTCGGCGGTGCGGTAGGCTGTTCCCCACCACTACCGCCCTTCACCACTTATCATAACGTGGCCTCCTGTATTAACCGTGAAGGCTGGATAAAGATTTGCTGAAGAAATTGATGCGCTGGGCGGAGGTTGACGAACTGCGAACGGTTGCCATATAATACTAATTCGTCATGGTAATGGTGTAAATTGCACCAGGGCGAGCGCAGCCCGCCCCTACGGAATACCCACCATCTTCTCGGCTATTTGTTATAAGAATTGAGCTTGAGCAATGAGCGAATACACCTTTACTGATGCGCTGGATTACAGCATGGCCCAGCTTGCCGTGCTGGTCAACTGCAGCTACGAACAATCATATCTGCCGCTGCAGCAGAGCGCGCTGGAACTAGCCAACTATTGCCAGTACAACAATATGGATCTGGGCAACACGGTGGTGATGTTCGAGGGTGATAGTTTCGTCGGCTGCTCGATGCTGGCAACTCGCGGGCAACGCGGCTGGCTGGGCGGCTTCGGCATCGTGCCGCAATATCGCGGGCGGGGCGCGGGCAAGGCGCTGCTAACCCGCCAGTTGGCGGTGGCAAGAGGGCTAGGGCTGACGCAGATTCAGCTTGAGGTGCCGTTGCAGACTAATGCCGCGCTGCGGTTGGGCGCAAGCGCGGGGTTCAAATCACGCCGTGACGTATTCGACCTGCTGATTGCCAGCGAGGCGTTGCCCAACCCTACTAGCATGGGAAATATCAGCAGGCGCGAACCGGAGCAGATTATTGACTGGCTGCTGCAAGGCCAGCAACCGGGCTGGACGCGGGATCGCATCAATTTGCAAATCAAGGGCGGGGATGGGGTTGTGCTAACCCGTGCTGATAGCCCCAGCGCGGCGATGATGTATCGGCGGCGCGGTTCGCAAGGCCAGAAGGTGCAACTTTACGCGGTGGCCCTGAGTGAATCAGCCCCCGCCGATCTCGCCTATATGTTGCGTCACGCTGCGGCAGGTGTAACCACCATCAGCATCCACAACGAGCCGGAAGGCACCCTGCTGCACCAGGCTTGCACCGCGCTTGGTTTCATTGAGGAGCATCGCTATCACGAGATGGCGATCGAATTGTAGAAGTAGAGCTAGCGCACTTTGCGCCGCAGCCACTCGATAGCTGTGGCCGGGTCGTTGATTGGCTTCATTCCGCCAGGCAGGGCGTTGATGAAGCGCGGGCCGTAGCTCTTGTTGGCGATGCGCTCATCCAGGCTGACAACCATGCCCCAGTCCTCCTCGCGGCGCATCAGGCGGCCCAGCCCCTGACGAAAGCTGATCAGGGCGCTGGGTAGGGTGTAGCTGCCGAAGCTGCTGTAGCCGTCGGCCTCCAGCGCCGCCATCCGCGCCGCCACCAGCGGGTCGCCCATAGTGGGGAAGGGCAGTTTGTCCATAATTACCATGCGTAGGCCAGGGAGATCCACCCCTTGCCACCACGAGCGAGTGCCGAGCAGCAGCGCCCGCTCCGCTGCCTGAAAGCGATGCACCAGTTGTAGCTGGGTCGCCTCGCCCTGACGCATCAGCACTGGACCACCCACGATCATGCGCTGCATCAATCGCTTGTGTACCGCATCCATCGCCCGATGGCTGGTGAACAGAGCCAGCGCCCGCCCATCAGCGTAGCCAGCAAGCAAGGCGATGCGCTCGGCAAGCAGGTCGTAATATTTTGCGCCTGCTTCCTCCTGCCCGCCAACCGGCCAGTTGAGGAAGCGGGTGCGCTTCTTGTAGTCGAACGGTGAGGCCACCATCAGCGTGTGTGGGCGATAGATGCCCAGGCGGGCGGCGAAGAAGTCAAAGCTCTCGCCATCGCTGAGAGTCGCGGAGGTGACGACGCTAGCCCGCTGCTCCCACCAGTCGGCGATTTTGTCGGCGATGCTGACTGGCATGGCGTTCAGGGTGTAGCTGCCCTCCGTCTGCTCGGCATAGTAAACGTAGTCGTTGCGCCCCATTGCGGCGATGAAGCTGAGACGGGTGGCCGCCGACTCCAGCCGTTTGGCCGCCCGCACTGCAGCAGCCTCGGCATCGCTGAGTTGGCTGTAGCCCTCGTCATCATCCATTCCCGCGTCGGGATCATCGCCACCAAACATATCAGCCAGCGCATCAGCGGCGGCAGCATAGCTGAGGCCCGACAGATCCACCGCCGCAACGAGCGCGGCCCGCCTGGCATTGCGAGGGCGAATCTGCTCCGCCATCTTTGCCAGCATCCCCGCCAGCTTTCGCCCAGCGGTCAACTGGCCGGTCAGCAGCGCCTTACCTTCAGCGGCATCGTTCGCGCCACGCAGCAACAGGCTAACCGCTGCATCGAGGCGGGCGAAGGCAGCGGCGGCACGGTCGCGCAACTCGCTATCCAGTCGGCGCACCTGTTCGCCCTCCAACAGGCGGCTAATTGCCGTGCTGCTAATTTCCGCGCCCAATGCGCGAGTGACGCTTTCCTCCCATAGATGGCCCTCATCAATAATATATACATCGAACGGGCCAGGGAGGACATGGCCGCCGCTACGCAGGTCGAGGGCCAGCAGCGCGTGGTTGGTGATCACAATGTCGGCGGCAGCTGCGGCACGACGTTTGTTCAGCGCATAGCAGGGGGCGAAGTGGGGGCAGCGTTCTCGCAGGCACT
>JBBRMT010000368.1:0-2786 GCA_038230695.1 Chloroflexia bacterium | reverse complement strand
TGTCCTGGTAGAATACTTCCAGGGACGTTGTGTCGCCCTCGGAGATGGTAGTGCGGTGGCAGCACAGAGCTTGAACTAGCCGTTCGGGAGGCGGTAGTCGCCAAAATAACATAAACCTGGCCGATGGGGTTATTCTTGGTATGCTATTGGGGGCAATTGGCAGTGCGAGGCACTCTCATCCCCATGGTGTGGAGGAACCGCAATGCAAAAGCGCATATTCATCGTAGATGACAGCCCTGAGGTGCTTGCACTACTGAGCGAGCTACTTACTGCCGCAGGTTATATGGTCATCACTCAGGCATTTCCCCTGGCCAATACTGACCAGTTGCGCCGTGCTGCTCCTGACCTGATCATCATTGACTATTGGCTGGGTAATGAGGAAGTCCGACATAGGACTATGGACCTGATCATGCAGAGTGCGGATTTGGCCCAGCTCCCGCTCATCATCTGCACTGGCTATGCCGATGAGCCAATGATGGAAGAGTCTCAATTGCGAAGGAATAACGTCATGGTTCTCCACAAACCCTTCGACGTTGACGATCTGCTCGACAAGGTTATGCTGATGATTACCTTTACTGAAGAGACTAAGCATCACTACATTGGGGCGACTATGCTTTCCGATGACCGCCTCAGCCGGACGAAGTGATTAAGGGCTGCATTTTCAACCACTTACCTTTGGAACACCCACCGCAATAGTAGCTTCTCCACATTGCCCCTAACTGGGGGAGTAAGCAAGGGAAGCGCACCCTCCTCGCACCCAGTCTTTGCATACCAAAGACTTGCCGATGCTACTTGTCCCTCACCCAGTGTCATGCGCACGGGCGAAGGAGAAACGATGACTAAGCGCATCCTCGTAGTAGACGACAGCCCAGAGATACTCGACCTGTTTCGCGACCTGCTTACTGATGAAGGCTACACGGTCATCACCCAGCATTATCCCATCGAGAGTGTTGAACAGGTGCGCCGCGCCGCACCCGACCTGATTATCCTCGACCATTGGATGTACAACAAGGAAGTCAGCCAGGTGACCATCACGCGCATCAGGCAGGCGGCCGACCTGGCGCATATTCCGATTATCATCTGTACCGGCTTTGCCGATGGGCTAGAAGTGCAGGAAATTAAGCGCCGGGAAAAGAACCTCCAGATTCTCAGCAAGCCTTTCAACATAGATGACCTATACGAAATGATCCAGCTGATGATCGCCCTGGCTAGCGTGGAAACGCCTAAATATAAGCAGCAAATCGCCCATCGCGCCATTGACTAAGCTGCGCCACCATAGCACTGGGTGCGGGACTATGCTATTGACCAACCAGCTCGGTGTCTCCAAGGTTCACAGCCCCCTGCACAACTTCGCCCGCGCGATGGAGCAGGCCAGAAGCGATGCTGAAGCCGATATTCAACCAAGGCTCGTGCAAGCCAGCCTCGTCACCACAGGCAGATACCTGGCCGCCCTCATCATCGCCGAGTACCGGCACGCTGAGGCAACGGGTAAGGCATATGAGACGGCGGTGTTGGGAGTGGTAGACCAGTTGTGGGTTGAAGGCGATAGATCTGCGCCAAAGGGTGATAAGCGCAGTATAGGCTGATACGACAAGTAGTGCTACTGCCATCCACTCCGGTCAGTATTTCAACGTGGTGACACTGGGCGAGTACAAAGCGGTCCAGGTCAACGCCAGGGGTGGCCCCATCCGCTGGCGACTTGCTGACTATCAGCGCGGTGGCTGGGGAAGCGATGCGGGTTGGTGAAAAGGACAAGCTGGCCGCCTTCGGCGCGGTTATTGGCAAGGCGATGGGCAACCTGGGCAGCGGCAGCGGCACTATTGCGGTGCTGGTCACGCTCAAGTAGAAGCTCAAAGAAGGGGTGATACCAACAGTGCAGCTCCCCTCTGCCTCCCCTAGCTGCTAATACCTATGACGCACTTCACCGAGTGTGATATGCTACCAGCTCAAGCAGTTCTTCTATATCGAACGGCTTACGCAAGTAGCCATCAGCGCACAAATCTGCCGCCTTCCGCTTCAGGTCCATCATAGCCGACATCAGAATTATCGGCAGGTTTTTAGTCTCTGCTTTATCCTTGATGATGCGACAGCAGGTGTGACCGTCCATCACTGGCATCATCAAATCGAGTAGCACCAGATGATGAGGGCGACTTGCCAGCCGTTTTAGGGCTTCCACACCATTGCCAGCCTTGGTGGTATGGTAACCTTCATCCGTCAGCAGCGCCTCAACCATGCCCAGGATGCCCGGCTCATCGTCAACGATTAGAATGCACTTTGGCTCACCCATATAGTTCCCTATAATTTTTGAGGTTGGTTTAGAGGTCGGTTTTGTCAGGTGGAAGCAATATTGAGGCCAGGGTTGAAGAGGGCCAACTAGCAGGCCAAAGCCGATGTGCTGGATGTCACTGGTTAATCTGCCAGCCGACGCGCTCTCACCCCAATCCTGCCAACCGGCTGCCCGGTACGTCGTGCCACTATGCCGCGCCACGTCGGTATAAGTGACGGCCAGCATCAGGCGGTAGGGTTCAGCGTGGAACTTGGGCGGCTTGGCAATCGAGAGATAGAGTTCCTCTACCATAGACGGCATCTGAGATGTACCCCAAAAATGAGAACGCAAAGAAGCTCAAAATAAGATAGAATAGGGCCATGAAGAAACAATACACTGACGAGTTCAAGACGGAGGTGGTGCTGGAAGTGCTCAAGGAGCAGCGTTCCATCAACCAAATCGCCTCAGACTACCAGCTTCACCCCCAACTAATCTACCGTTGGCGTGACCAGTTCCTGGC
>JBBRMT010000367.1:0-2887 GCA_038230695.1 Chloroflexia bacterium | reverse complement strand
GCCGCTGCCGGCTGTCGCAGGCACGCCATCGCGGGCCAACGCAGCCTGATAGTCGTCAATAGCCTTGTCTTTCTGCCCCAGCTTCAGGTAATTATCACCACGTCTTACATAGCTGTCAACTTCGGACGGTGCGTAGCTAATGGAGTGGCTGTAGGCCGTGATGGCTTGGCTGTATCGCAAGGTGGTGCTATACACGCTGCCGATGCTGGCATAAGCGCGGTAGCGGGTGAAGTCGTCATCGCGGCTGGGGGCAAAGCTGATTATGGCGTTATAGTCGGCGATCGCGTTATCGTAGTCGCCTCTTGCTTGGTAAGCGCTGGCCTGATCGTCGTAGTTATTCACATCGTAAGGCCGAAGCCTAATCGCGTCGCTGTATACAAATATGGCTGCGTCGTACTCCTTTTCTTGCATATACTTCTTCGCCAAGGCGCTATAGTCAAAAGAGCGATCCAGGTTTACTGAGTTCTCATACTGAACAAAGGCCATATAGAGACTGGCGGCGGCGAGAAGCGCGATTATAGCGGTCACCAGAACCAACCACCACTGCTGCTTGGGCAACGCCTGAATTAGTAGCGCAATGCTGGCGACAAGTGCAGGAGCGGTGATAGCCAGGCGCATTACCATTAGAGTCTTGGCTGAGTCTGAAAGATTGGTTGCCGATCCAGGAAAGAACACGAGGAAGAGGAGCGAGGTAGATGCGGCTACGGACAAGGCGGCAAGGATTACAAACTGGTTTCGCCCCGCTAGAATAGCCCAGATAAACGCAGCAGCCGAGACAATGACAAGGGCGACTCCTGCGCCAAATAGAATAGCCGGAACAAAAGCAGCGCGAAGCGACGGATCATAACCGTAGAGAGCGGTAAGCAAAAAGAAAATGGTTGTGTTGAAGACCATCAAGCAGATGAAGTAAAGAACAAAGTTCTGACGGTACCAGGTATTGAACCTTGCGTTCCAACCCTGCTTTGGCGCGGCAAGCGGGTCGCTGCGTAGTTCTTCGCTCATTGGTCTACCTCATTTCTCACTAACCCACAATCGAACCCACCACAAGCGGCTTGATCACCCTTTGTAGCTATTATACCACATAGCGACAGTAACACCCTGCCCATCTCTCCACATATTGGATGTGCCATAATCCACGAGGGTGGTGATACCGCCTTCGTGCTGATCAGTGCCGCGCTAGTGACGTTGATAACACCGAGCCTGGCTTTCTTCTACGGCGGGCTGGTGCGGAGCAAGAACGTGCTGTTCATCATTATGCAGAGCTATATCAGCAGCACAACCACGCCCATTGAAACCCGCAACATGGGGTAGGGATGCATGGTATACACCCTCTTGCCAAACATCAATGCCTATCGCAACCGCTGCTGGTGGGGATGAGTGTTTGCATCACGGAGGACACGGAATGGACGGAAGACAGGTATGGACCAGGGCAATATTTGTGATGACAATGGGCATCGCTGCGCCTCACCAGGGCGTATGCCATGCGTCCCTACAACAAGGTTCGGAGTTGCAACAGACATTATCGCAAGGCAAGCGGGCGTATGCTTTCGCGGTCACGGGGTGGTTGCAGCAAGGCATTGATGTGTGATATATTATTCCTGAGCAAGGCCATTGGCGAATAAAGTACGGCCCGGCCCAAACCGACTACGGTTAAGAGGAGGTAGCCATGCCCCGGATTCGTACCCTGACCCCTGAAGAGGCGGGGTCACAGGCGGGCGAGATGCTAGAGAACTTCAAGCGCACCCGTGGCAACATTCCCAATATGTACCGTACCCTGGCCCATCGCCCCGAAATAGCCACCACTCTTGCCGCGCACCAGGCAGCAGTGATGACTCGTGGCGAGGTGCCGAGCTTGCTCAAGGAGCTAATTGCGATGCGGGTATCGCAGATCAACAACTGCGATTATTGAATTTCCTCCCATACCGCCCTGGTAGGGCGGCTAGGCGGCAGCGCAGAGCAACTGGCCGAGCTTGTCACTTTTGCCATGAGCAGCCATTTCAGCGCAGCGGAGAAGCTAGCATTGCAGCTTGCCGAGCAGATGACTTTGCACCCCACCGAACATATTGACGACCACACCTGGGCTGAGTTGCGCCAACACTTCAGTGAAGGCGAGATCGTGGAACTAGTCTGCGCCGCTGGCATTTTCAACTACTTCAACCGCATCAACAACTTCCTGGATATTGAGATTACCCGCTTATATTATGGACAACGCAACTCTGGAATATACCGTACAATGCCCCCACTGTGGCGCAGAAGGCTATCTCAGCCTGGCCGCCCGCAGCGAAACCGCGCCGCGTGACTACCTGCACGACCAGATTTCCAATACTGTCTACCAATGCACCATCTGCTCCTGGCGACCCAAGTTCGACCGCGTGCCAGCTAATCTTCGACGTGGCATTCGCTTGACCACCTCGCTGGCAGGCGTAACCATATGGAAGTACGAGTTCGCCAGCTATTACCAGACCACCATCGGCACCACCCTGCTTTGCTTCATCAACGCCGACCATCTGCAAGCGACCATCGCCTATATCGCCGACCCGCTACGCGATTGGCGCAATCTGCCAGAGCAGTGGCAACGCTACAGTCGCCGACTACCAAAGGATATTGTAGACGGCCACCACCGCGCCCGCGTGCTGAAGAAGCTGCGCCAATTGCTTACCGAAGGGCCACCTTGAAACTGAGCGATGCCGCCCGTGAGGCAGCAATAATTCTCCCTATCTTCTACCTTCTACCTTCTACATCCCGGCCAGCGGCAGAGTAAAGTAGAAGGTTGCCGCGCTGATCTGCGCGGCGATGCTGAAGCGAAAGGGCGCTCCGGGCGGAGTGCTGGCCGCAGCGGGATAGCTCCGGCTAGCGGGCGGAGTGCTCGAACCAGTAAAGCAGAGCG
>JBBRMT010000366.1:0-2887 GCA_038230695.1 Chloroflexia bacterium | reverse complement strand
GACCCCGCCGACCCGAAAGGCATCCGCGCCGTCTGGCTGGCGCGAATGTTGTACACCGCCCGCCCGCTCGAAGAGAAAATGACCCTGTTCTGGCACAATCACTTTGCCACCGCCATCAGCAAGGTCAACGACGCAGTGGCGATGCAGCGGCAGAACGACCTTTTTCGCGCCCACGCTATGGACAAGTTCGATACTATCCTCAAGCTGGTCGCCCGCGACCCCGCGATGCTGATCTGGCTCGACAGCAACACCAACCGCAAGAATCAGCCGAACGAGAACTGGGCGCGTGAGCTAATGGAACTGTTTACCATGGGCATCGGCAACTACACCGAGGATGACGTGAAACAGGGGGCTCGCGCCTGGACCGGCTGGTTCGAGCGGCAGGGCGCGTTCTACTTCGACCGCAGCCAGCATGACTTCGGGCAGAAAACCTACCTTGGACAGACTGGCAACTTTAACGGCGACGACATTATTGACATTCTGGCGAAGCGGCCCGCCACCGCCAACTACATCTCCAGCAAGCTGATTAAGTGGTTCGTCACCGACACGCCCGACCCCGCGATGGTGCAGCGCATCAGCGCAATATACTTCAGCAGTGGCTACAGCATCGGCGCGATGGTTGCTGCCATCCTCAAGTCGCCTGAGTTCCTCGCCTCCTATCGCGGCCAGATCAAGTCGCCGGTAGACTTCACGGTGGGGATGCTACGTTCGCTGGAGGTGCAGAAGATCGACTCGAACATTGCTTATGTGCCAGCGGCGATGAACATGGACCTCTACAATCCGCCCAGCGTCAAAGGCTGGGATTGGGGAACCGCCTGGATTAGCACCGGCACCTACTTCGCCCGCGCCAACCTTGCCGACAAGTTTACGCTGCAGGCCAACAAGAACAATGCCTACTATATTGACGCGATGGGCCTGCTCAAGCGAGCGGGCGTGACCGATGCCAGCGGCGCGGTCAACTTCTACCTCGACCTACTTTGCGATGGCGATGTTACCGACGGCACCCGCAGCGATCTGGTTAGCTACCTCGGCAACGTTGACCTCAGCAAAGACAATACGGATAGTGAGACGAAGGTGCGTGGCCTTATCCACCTCATAGTCGCCTCGCCCGCCTACCAGATGAATTAGGAGGAATCAAGATGAGCCTCAGCAGACGTGAGTTTATCAAGCGCGGGGCGCTAATGTCGGTAGTCGGGGTGGGCGCACCCGCCTTTCTGGTGAAGGGCGCATACACCCTGGCCCAGCGCGACTCCAGCCATACGGCCAGCGCGGCCAGCGCGGCCAACGGCCCAGTCAGCGCCGCTACGGCACAAAGCGCAGGCCAGGCCGCCGCCAGCAACGCCACCAACAATAAGCGCATCCTGGTTGTCATCCAGCTAACTGGCGGCAACGATGGCCTCGATACAGTCATCCCCTACAGCCAGAACAGCTACTATACCTATCGCAACGTGCTGGCGGTGCCGAAGAATCAGGTACTCGACCTCGATGGCAAGGTGGGCCTCAATCCCTACTTGCCCAAGATGAAGCAACTCTATGATGGCGGCAACCTGGCGCTAATTCAGGGGGTGGGCTACCCAAACCCCAACCGTTCGCACTTCCGCTCGATGGAGATCTGGCAGACAGCTGTACCTGATAGCATCGGCGACACTGGCTGGCTGGGCCGCTACCTCGACGCTTCCGCGGCCGACGACCAAGCCGCCCGCGACAAGGCGCTGCGGGCGATCAACATCGGCCAGCAGTTGCCCAAAACCTTCTACACCAGCACCACCCTGGTGCCGTCAATCTCTAGCATATCTGCCTATTCCTTTGCGGGCAACACCCGCTACCCGACCGACACCCAGGCCCAGATTGATGTGATCAACAAGGTCTATCAGGAGGCCAGCAAGCGGGGCAGCTACGAGGATTACATCCGCCAGGCGGCGATAGATGCGCTGGGCAGCAGCGACACGCTTAATCGCCTGGTCAGCAATTACCAGACGAAGGCGCAGTACGATGCCAAGAACCAGGTAGCCCAGGGGCTGAAGCTCGTTTCGCAGATGATCGGCGGCGGCCTGGACACTCAGATGTACTACCTGACTACTGGCGGCTTTGATACCCATGCCAACGAATTGAACACCCACAACGCGCTGATGAAGACACTGGATGATGGTATCTGGAGCTTCATGCAGGATATGATTGCCCAGGGCCGCGCCAACGATGTGCTGATTATGACCTTCAGCGAGTTCGGGCGGCGGGTGCAGGAGAACGCCAGCGGCGGCACTGACCACGGCACCGCTCTGCCCATGTTCCTCGTCGGCGGCAACATCAAGGGCGGAGTATACGGCGACCACCCCAGCCTCGACGACCTCGACCAGGGCGACCTCAAGTTCCATATTGACTTCCGCTCGGTCTACGGCTCGGTGCTGCACAACTGGTTCGGCGCTGACCCCACCCCGGTAGTGGGCAGCGGCTGGCCCAACGTCAACTTCCTCAAGTCGTAAACCACATAAAAACTCCCTCTCCCCGGCGGGGGAGCGGGCTGGGGTGAGGGCATAGGTCCGTCACCCACTTCAAAACCCACTTCCTTTCCTCCCCCACTGCCGGTCAGCCCACAAAGCTGGCTGGCAGTGGTTTTATGCCCATGTGGAAGCACTTTCATCTTCCACGAATCTTATACAACCTATTGCTATTTCCGTGATGTTGTGCTACAATCTGTGCCAGTCAGCAAGCGTGGCGTAACAATAAGGACCTACACAGCTCGCGGGGCGAGCAGGCGACCAGCATAACAGACCAGCGGCGCAACTAATGGCAGGCCCGAACCCGACTTTGCTGCATCAAGCCATTAACCTGTTATAGACAACAAGGAGGTTGTGCAAAGTGGGTATCGAGGATAAGTCGTTGCAGTGTC
>JBBRMT010000365.1:0-2910 GCA_038230695.1 Chloroflexia bacterium | reverse complement strand
GCCACCCTGCGCGGCACCAATGGTGAAGTGCAAGTGCGTGAACCCGGCGGCCTGCTGGGGCGGCCCGATGCCTCGCTTGCCCCCCCGATTGATATCAGCAGGCTCGACCCGCAGCGGGTCGTCTCCCGCCACCACGCCGACCTGATCTACAAGGGCGATGGCTGGTATATCAGCCTGCGCGACTCCGCCAAACATCGCACCTTCGTCAACGACCACGAGTTGCACCCCGGTGCCGCGCACCTGCTGTGCGATGGCGACACCATCCGCATCGCCCGCCTTACTCTCACCTTTCACCCAGGGTTGATCAGCGAACCCGCTTGATCTGCGTCAACTTTTAACCCTGACCTGAAGCAAAACGTGCTCATCTGTATTTTAGAGAGAATGGTCAAGACACCACGCCCAACCCAGGTAACGCAAGAGTTAGGGGTGGCTGTTCCAAATTAGTTGTTTGGTTGCATAGGAGGCAAATGCATGAGAAACCGACAGAGTATGGTGCCACTGCTGATCGCCCTGGCGCTGGCAGTGTTGGCCGGGGTCGCTACCTTCTACTACCTCACCAACACCAGCGCCGACGCACAGAATAGCGCCGCCGCGCAACTCACCAGGCTGGGTTCGCAGGTTGATGTGGTAGTGCCGAGCAACAGCATCAGCCCCGGCAGCCCCATCAGCGGGGATAACCTGAGCATCGGCAAGCGCTACCTCGCCGACATACAAGGGTTGGACGTGATTACCAGTCCTACCACCATCGTGGGCAAATACGCCGCTGCTTGGCTATATCGCGGTGAGCCGATCCTGACCGAGCGCATCACCGCGCAGGCGGGCCAGACCCAGGTAGCTGATCTGCCGTCCAAACAAGTGCCGCCGCAGAAGCGCGGCTTCGCCCTCTCGATCACACCGGAGCAGGCAGTTGGCGGGCTAATCGGCAAGGACGACGTAATTGACATCTACTCCTCGAAGGTTGGCACCAGCACACTGGTCTTTGCTAGCGTTCATGTGTTGTGCGTTGCGGGGCAATTCCCCTGCGGCGGCAGCATCAGCACCAGCACGACCACCAACCCCAACGCCGGGTTCGGCGGCAGCGCCAGCACCATCAGCGGCGGGGTGCAGCCGGGCAGCAAGATCCTGATCCTCGATATTGACGATAGCCAAGTCGCCACCCTGACCGGCCTGCTCACCAGCGGCAACCAGATCTACGTCGCGCTGCACTCCAGCAAGTAGTAGCAAATAACCCTCGCCCTTGAGGGGAGAGGGTTGGGTGAGGGTAGGTGCCTCCTAATCTACAATCTACAATCTGCAATCTTACAAGGAGCGGATATGGCAAGTACACCAATGGCCGGGCGGGTGCGAGTGCTGGCCCTACTCAAGGACGAGGCTTACGCCCGCACCTTGCGAACCAGCGTGCAGCAATACTACGACATAGACACCTTTACCTTCGCCAGCAACGAGCTAAAGGGATTCTTCGACAACCTCAACCGCCAGCGGCCCGATGTAGTGTTGGTGGAGCTAAACATTGATGTCGGGGTGGCCGAGTGGCTGTCGCTGGTGCGCGAACTGAAGGCAGAACACCCGGAGCTTCCCCTCTTGCTCATCTACGGTGACGATGTAAACCCTGCCATCCTTAAGCAGGCCACCTTTAGCGGCATCAACGGTATCGTCAGTCGCAGCGACGATGTGGATAGCCTGATTGAGGACATTCGCCAGGTCTATCGGATGCGCCAGTCGCAGACGCGCGGGCAGCCCGATAGTGGCGGGCAGCGCAGTGGCGGGCGGGTAATCGCGGTGGCTGGGCTGAAGGGCGGGGTGGGTCGCACCGTGATTGCCGCCAACCTGGCCGCCTACCTCGGCACGCGCGTGGCTGATACCGTACTGCTCGACCTCAACCTGGAGACCGGCAGCCAGGCCGCGATGTTCGGCCTCGACGAGCAGGGGCAATTGCGCCACAGCATCGTGCAGTTGGTCGGCGTGTTCGACGAGGGTAGTATGCAGAACGAGCGGATGCAGGTGGCTGCCCGCCGCATGATGGTGGACAAGCCGACCATCGAACGGGTGCTGTACACCCACCCTACCGGCCTTAAGCTGCTGGGCGCGTCGCCCCGCCCCGAACTGACCGACAATCTCACCGATGCCCGCGTCCAGGGGCTGCTCAGTCGCCTGCGCGACTACTATTCGCTGATCATCCTCGATCTGCCTGCCTACTTCGATGCCTTCTCCGCCGCCGCGCTGATCATCGCCGATGTAGTGCTGCTGATAACTACGCCGCAGATATTGAGTATGCGTAACAACTTCATCTTTCTACGCACCCTGGCGCAGTTGCGCCACAAGCCGCCCACCCTCTACGCGATCATCAACCGCGAACACCCCGGCGCGATCCTCAGCCGCGACGACATTGCCCGTTCGCTGGATGCCTCGTGCAAGACGATGGCCCGCGAACAGCAGACCGCCATCAACCTCGACCGCGTCTTCGGGGTCAGCCAGGATGAGGCCATGGTCGAGCGCATGATCGCCGAGAACAAGCTGGTCCTCAACTACCCCGACCACCCCATCAGCCAGCAGATCTTCAGCATTGGCGACGACATCATCGCCACGGCGGGCGACCTGCGGATGACCAGCGCAGCCTCGCTGGTGAAAGGCCGCAGCAAGCGCAGCCCGCAGCCCGCGCCGCAGCCCGTCGCCCCCACCCCCGCCCGACGGTAGTTGACTGCTCCCCCTAAGGGGAGGCGGGGTGGGGAGTACATAATCAATGGTGCTAGTTGCTGTGCTACGCTCAAACTCGGCGGCTTGGGGCGTAGGGGCGCAGATTTATCGCGCCCTGGTGAGCGTGCCAGCCACCCAAACTAGTAGGTCAACACGGAGATGTTAATGGCTTCCCCTCCCACCGGGAGGGGTTGGGGAGGGGCCGTGCCGCCTATC
>JBBRMT010000364.1:0-2975 GCA_038230695.1 Chloroflexia bacterium | reverse complement strand
TGAGGTTTGAGGTTTGAGGTTTGAGGTTTGAGTGTTCATGGTTACTCCAGAAATATTTGTAGGGGCGGGTTGCACTTGCCCTGGTAAGCCCGCGCCAAGTATAGCATAAAAAAGCAGGGCGTGATTAGCTCACGCCCCACTCAAACCTCAAACCTCAGCACTCAGCACTTCGATTAAGCGCCGAACCGCTCCGGGGTGGTGTTGTTCTCCCAGTCGGGTATCCACTCCGGCATCCGCAGGCCCACCTCGTTGACCACTGCCTCTACCTCGGCCTTGAACGCGGCACGCACCGCGTCATTGTCGCGCTGCTTGAGGCCATACTGCTGATAGAGGGCGTTGCGCTTGGTGCCGGGGCGACCGAAGATGTTCATCGTGCGCGGATACCACTTGTCGAGCGCGGCCTGCACGTCGGCTTTGGTGGCGGGGTCGAGCGCCAGCTTGCGTACCCAGGTGTCGCCGTGGTGGATGTGGACGACTTCCTCCTTGGCAATCTGGGCGATGGCCCGCTTCCAGGGCGCGTAGCTGCTATGCTCCACGTCCCACAACTGGTGTCCGGCGGCGCGATCCATGCAGAAGTTGAACATGATGAAGTCGGTCCAGGTGTCAATCGTGTAGTAGAACATATTGACGCGCTTATCGTCGCTAACCCGCTGGGTGCCTAGCTCCGCACCCTCGGCCTGCACCCGCATGGTGTAATCGTGCTGCGCGATGATGCTATCAACGTCAATGCCCAGCCCCTCCAGCAGTTTGTAGCAAGCCTTGGCGTGGCGCATCTCGTCCTTGACGATCTGGGCAACGATCAGCTTCTCCTCGATGTTGGGGGCTTTGGCGATCCAGGGGACGTAGCCGATGCCGCCCGCCAGTTCGCTGTCGGCCTGCTGGCGCAGCAAGTTGACGAGATTATCGTAGTAGCTCTGGCTCATCTCACTGCGCGACTCAATCTCCTTGCCTTCGGTAAGCCGCTCCCGCACCTGATCTTCGGGAATGAACTCCTGTACCGGCGGGGCAGTGACTACTGTTTCACGTACCTGCGTATCCACTTGCTGCCTCCTTAGTGTGGCCGCATCGCTGCGGCGCTTATGTGCATATATGCAGCCAGCTTTGGCCGCGCCACCCCGTTGTGGCGTAGAGATTCACGGGTGGAATAGTGTGCTTATATTATAACCCAAAAGTGGGCCGCTTGCAAAGTTCCTGGTGGAGCAGTAGGGCGAACGATGGTTGCTTGGAACCTAGCCGCCATGTATAATTGCCACTGCTGTATTCAGGGCAAATTATAGCGGTAGATAAGGAGCATCGAGCATCGAGGCGCAAGTGGCAGCGAAGCAGGAGCGGCGATGGGTATGGCTGGGGCTGGGAGCAGCTCTGGCGATCACGTTGCTGCTCTACCTGCCCACGCTTGGCTACTTCTGGGCGGCAGATGATTTCAACTTTGCGGTGAAGAAGGAATGGCCGCAGATCCTCAATTTCTTCAATCTGGCGCGAGGCAATGGCTTCTACCGTCCGCTCACCTGGCTCAGTTTCGTCGCCGATTACCAGTTGTGGGGGGCTAATCCCGCGCTGTGGCGGCTGACTAATTTGCTCATCAATCTGGCCTGCGTCGCACTGGTCTGGCTGCTGGTCTACCGCCTGCGCGGGCCAAAAGTGGCAATGTTGGCCGCGCTGATCTTCGCGGTACAGCCAGCCCACCCCGGCAGTATCACCTGGATTGATGGGCGCTTCGATGCGCTGGCGACGGTGATGTACCTTGCTTGCATTACTGCGTTCGTGCTATATATGCAGGCGCAGCGCCGACGTTGGTATGCGCTAGCTTTCATCGCTATGCTGCTTGCCATACTCGCCAAAGAGACTGGGCTGACCGCACCTGCGATGCTGCTGCTGGCCGACCTGTTGTTCTTTCCGCAACCAGGCATTGTACCAGGGCGGGATAAATCTCGCCCCTACAGAATTGATTTTGCGACATTTGTTGGAGCCAAGTTGCGACGGCACGCGCCCTTCATGCTGCTGGGCGGTGGCTACCTGCTGCTGCGCCTATGGCTTAACGCCAACCACCTGCTGATGCTCGGCTACGGGGGCAGCGGCGGGGGCAACATTATAGATAACCTGGCGGGTTATCTGGCGATGCTGCTCGGCCTGCCCAGCATCGCAGGGATAAAAGGTGGGATCGCAATCGCCTTGCTGGTTGGTTTCCTGATCGTGGCGGTGGCGTTGGCGGTCTGGGCGGGCAAGCTGGCCTGGTTCGGGCTAGCCTCGATATTCGTGAGCATGGCTCCATTCGCCAATATCCCCGCCAATGACCTTGCTACCCGCTACGTCTACCTGCCAAGCGTGGGCCTCGCCCTGCTGCTAGCCGCGATACTCGGCAAGAGGCTGCAACAAGCACGGGCGGTATCACTACAACTCAAAACTCAGGGCGGACGCAATCCGCCCCTACGAAAACTCAAAACTTACTTTGCCGCTGTGGTCGCTATCCTGATCATCGGCTACGGCAGCCTGGCGACCCTGGCGCACAACGATGAATGGCGGGTGGCGGGTGAGGTGGCGCGCAGCTTTCTGGCCCAGCTAAAGGCGGCTCACCCTAGTGTGCCATCAGGCAGCCGCTTCTTCATCGCCGACCCGCCACTCAGCTACCGCCGCGCCAGCATCCTGAACACCGGCGCGGTCACGGCAGTGCAACTGGCCTACTCCGACCCCAGCCTGCAGGTGTTCGCAAGGGGCGGCCCCGGCTATGATGCCAGCCGCTTCGCCGCCGCGCTGACCCAGCCCAGCAACGCGCCCATCTACTACTTTCGTTTCATTGGCAATACGCTGAAGGAATACCCCAATGCCAACGCGCTGCTTGCGCCCTAGAAGAGGAAGATTAGAGGAATTGGACATACAGATGGCAAAAGGTTAAGACGCTACCTCCCAGGTCTTTTATCTTCTGCTCTAGTATCTGCTTTTGAGCAGAGTTTAGAGTGTATGTTATAGTACCTGTT
>JBBRMT010000363.1:0-2991 GCA_038230695.1 Chloroflexia bacterium | reverse complement strand
TCAAGCCTGCCGTCCTTCCACATTCGCCAAGCCGTCTTGTAGCTAATGCCTTGCTTCTTTGCATATATGCTTAGTTTCATAGGTACATTATAACACATATGGCTATAATTGCCAATGCTTTACGTAATCTTATTTGATACCAATTAGCTCAAGAGATGGTGGTTTTCTGTGGGGGCGAACCGTTGTTCGCCCTGGTGCAACTTACACCACCAAACGCAATTGGTATTATTTGGATGGCTAGATCCATAACCAAGGCGGGCGGTGGCCCGCCCCTACGTTTACCCCATCACTTGTATCACACCCAGAGGGCTAAGTGGCCTGCGCTAATTAGCTGCTGCGCCTGATGTTGCAAGTCGGCTTGGCCTGCATCGCCGAGGCCGGCGGCGGCGTTGGTGAGCGCGGCGTTGACCGGCCCCATATCACCACCAGGGTTGTCGCGCAGTTGGCGAATTGCGCCGCTCAACTGGCCGACGATGTAGCTGAGGTCGGCGGGACTGATGCCGGAGGCGGCGTTCACCTTGTCGCGCAGGGCGCGGATTTGGCCGAGCAGCGGGTTGTCCGCTGGAGTAGGGGTATACCCCCCGCTGCTGACGTTCTGGGTGATGCCGCTGCCCACCGCTACCGCCCCCTGGTTGCCGCTGATGTTGCCCGTGCTGATGGTAGTTTGATTGCCGGAGCCGGTGTTCACGCTGCCGCCCACCCCGCCCCAGTTGTTGATACCGCCGCTTACTCCGCCGTAATCGTTGATCGGGCCGCTGCCGGTGCTGACGTTGCGGTTGCCGATGTATTGATCGCGCCCGGCATTATACTGGTTCATGATCTTATCAAGCTGGCTCTGCGCCTCGGCGGCATCTACCACGCGGACGATACCCGGCGGCGGGCGGGTGGACGACGTATCGGTGTTGAAGCCAAGCGATACGCCAACCGGGTTCTGGGCGATAACCATCGCTGGGCCAACCTGCTGCAAGATAGTCAGCACCGGCTCCTGCACGGCGTGTTCCTTCTGGGCAGCGGCATCCTGCTGTACCAGCGGCGGGATGGTAGCGAACAGGTACTCGTATAGACTATTGACATTGATATAAGCGCCAGGGAGTTTGGCCGCGCCATCCACGCCTTGCACCAGGCTTTGGCCGAAGATGGTTAGCTTGCCGCTGCCCACCCATGAAAGCTCGTTGGCTTGGCAGGCGGTGATGATCACCCGTCCGCTGCCGGTGGCTAGCGCGGCGGAGGTTACCGCATCCGGCACCCCGCTGCCCAACGCCACGGGCGCGGGCGCGTTGGGGTCAGCATTGAAGCCGAGGCTGGGGTTGAGATTGCCGGAGTGGCAGGAGTTGAGGATAATCAGCAGTTGCCGTGCCTTTATCTGGCGCAGCAGGTTGAGGAAGTCGTCCTGGCTGAGAGCAGTACCCACCTTGATCTGGCCGTTATATAGCTGGGTATCGGTGGTGGTCAGGTTGAAACTACCATCGGTGGCATAGTCGCCGTGACCGCTGTAGAAGAATACCACAGTGTCACCCGGCTGGGCCTCTTTGGCAAGCTGCTGCATGGCGGCGATGAGCGCGGCGCGGGTAGCATCGCCATCCAGCAACGGTTTCACCTGGCTTGGGGGATAGCCGCCCTGGTTGATGAGCGCATTAGCAAAGTTGGCAGCATCGCTGCTGGTCTGGGCCAAGTTCGCCGTTGGCACGTACTGATACTGGCCCACGCCCACGATTAGCGCCCGACCTTGATTAAATGGCATAATCCTGGCCCTCCTAGCGTCATCTTGATTTGGAATGTTGTCGCTCTACCATAGCGCGATCAGACTGGCTGCGCCACAAACCCACCTTTGGTTGGTGTTGATAGCTACGAGTGAAAACATGAGCGCAGATTTATCGCGCCCTACGGATAATATGCACACTGATTGGCTAATTGGTATAAGCTATATCTGGATTATAGCAGACGATTGGGAGGTTGGCAACCGGCGAGATCACGCGGTAGGGCGCACCATTACGGTGCGCCCCCATCCGCTTTACTCAAACCTCAAACCTCAAACCTCCGCACTCAATGCGGTCGGTTGATGATGCCGGTGTAGACGATCTGGGCCATCTCGTCGCGGCGGATGTTGTTGTTGGGCAGGTAGAGGCGACCGGGATAGCCGTGGACGATGCCGTTATGGTAAGCAGTCTCGATGCTGACATAGAAGACGTTGCTGGGGGGTACATCAACGAAGTCCTGCGTGCCACCGACAGGCGTAATCAGGGTGTAGCCGCCCGCGTTGACAACCAGCTTGGTAAGCTGGCCGCGGGTGATAGGCAGGTTGGGCAGATAGCAAGGGGTAGCCAGTCCGTGTGCCGCGCAGGTGGCGGGGTCGAAGCCGCTGAGGATGCCAGCGTGGTAGCCGCTCTCGATGTAGGTGTAGGCAAAGTAGCTGGTCGGCACGTCCACGAAGTCCGGTGTGGCTGGGGTGTAGAACGGCGTGCCGAAGCCGAGCACGACCACCTTGGCGAACTGGCCGCGGGTAGATGTGCCAGCGGGCGAGTAGTGGGTGCGATCGGTGCCATTGACCACGCCACGGCAGTTGAGGTAGTGGATGGCGGTGTAGAAGATGTCGCCATTCACATCCACGAACGGGTTGGGGCAGTCGGTCGGCGTAACCGATGCAACTGGCGTGTTGGTTGCCGTAGCTGTGCTAGTCGGCGGTACTGACGTAGCGGTGGGTCCGCCTGGGGTCTGGGTTGGCAGCGGCGTATCGGTGGGCGGCAGCGGCGTATCGGTGGCAGTGTCGGTGGGTGGCGCTAGCGTAGCGGTGGGTCCGCCTGGGGTCTGGGTTGGCAGCGGCGTGTCGGTCGCGGTGCTGGTAGGTGGCACGGGCGAGTTGGTCGCGGTGCTGGTAGGCGGCACGGGCGAGTTGGTCGCGGTGCTGGTAGGCGGCACGGGCGAGTTGGTCGCGGTGCTGGTAGGTGGCACGGGCGAGTTGGTCGCGGTGCTGGTAGGTGGCACGGGCGAGTT
>JBBRMT010000362.1:0-2998 GCA_038230695.1 Chloroflexia bacterium | reverse complement strand
GTTACATTATATGCACCTGCGTGACAAGAAACAAGATTTAGCAGTAGCCCAATCGTCCCCCCTGCTATAGCCTAATCGTCCCCCCTGCTGCTGTTGTGGATTGTACCTGCCCGCTTGGGATGGCGGTGGTGATCATCAGCCGCCCTGTTCTAGGCAGCTTGGGTTCAGGCCGCGACGGGGTAGCCAGCCTCGTCCAGTGCCTGTCGGATTTGTTGCTCCGTCACCTTGCTCTCGTCGTAGCGCACGTCCACCTGCTTGCTCTCCAGGTTGACCTGTACATCTTCAGCACCTGCTTCCTTCGCTGCGCTAGTCACGCGCATGATGCAGTGGTCGCACTCCATATCCGGTACGTTCAGCTTTACGTCAGTCATTTAATGCCTCCTGTATGGTTGTAAATGGGTTAGTTGGTTGATAGGGTAGGGTTCTTCAGCTTGCCCTCAACGGAGCGCAGCAACACGGCGTTGGTTGCCACGATGATGCTGCTGACCGACATCAGCAGGGCCGCGATTTCCGGCCTGATCTGCCAGCCGAGGCTGGAGTAGAACAGCCCCGCTGCAAGCGGGATCGCCAGCAGGTTGTAGATGCTGGCCCAGAACAGGTTTTGTTTCATCTTCGTCACCGTTGCCTGAGACAAGATGATCGCTCGCACGATGTCCAGCGGGTCGCTTTTCATGAGGACGATGTTGGCAGTCTCAATCGCTACGTCCGTCCCCGCCCCGATAGCGATGCCGATGTTGGCGGTTGCCAGGGCGGGCGCGTCGTTCACGCCGTCGCCAACCATCGCCACCTTCTTGCCTTCGGCCTGCAACTCGCGCACGTACTTCGCCTTGTCGGCAGGCAGCACCTCGGCGTAGAACCGCTCAATGCCCAGTACGCGGGCAACAGCAGCAGCGGTGTGTTGGTTGTCGCCGGTGATCATCACCGGCTCGACCCCGCGTGCCTTGAGTTGCTCAATCGTCTGGCGGGCGGTCGGCTTGATCGTGTCGGCGACCGCCACTATCCCCGCGATCCTGCCATCTACCGCCACGAACATCGGCGTGCGTCCAGCCTCGGCCAGGGCATTAGCCTGCTGCTCGAAGTCGGCAGGCAGACTTACCCCCTGCTCATCCAGCAGCCGTCGGTTGCCGACCAGCAACTTGCGTCCGGCCACCGTCGCGCTGAGACCACGCCCGGACAAGGCCGCAAAGTCGCTACTCGGCTCTAGCGCAAGGTTGCGAGCCTTTGCGCCTTGAGTAATGGCGGTCGCCAGCGGGTGTTCGCTACCTACCTCGGCGGAGGCGACCAAGCGTAGCAGTTCGTCTTCGCTTACAGTTGCGCCGTCGGCCAGTACTACGTCGGTAAGTTGTGGCTTGCCCTCGGTCAACGTGCCGGTCTTGTCCAGCACAATCGCCTTGATGCCCGCTACCCCTTCCAGCGTAGCCGCATCCTTGATCAGAATGTTATACTTGGCACCGAGGCCGACCCCAACCGCGACTGCGGTCGGGGTTGCCAGCCCCAGTGCGTCGGGGCAGGCGATTACGATGGCGGAGATGGCGAAGGTCAGCGCGACGATGGTCGGCGCACCGGCAAGGAACGTCCAGGCCAGGAAGGTGAGGATGCCGCTACCGACTGCGACGATGACCAGCACCCCCGCCGCCCGATCCGCTAGCCGCTGGCCGGGGGCTTTGGTGTTCTGCGCCTGCCTGACCAGGTTGGTGATCTGGCCGAGGGCAGTGTCGGCCCCGACTTTGGTCGCCCGCATGACGACGCTGCCGCTCTGGTTGATGCTGCCGCCGATCATGGGGTCGCCAACTTCTTTGCCGATCGGCAGGCTCTCGCCAGTGACGAGTGCTTCGTCAACCGTTGTCACGCCCGACTCCACCATGCCGTCCACCGCCACTTTGTCGCCGGGGCGCAGGCGCAGGCGGTCGCCCACCACCACATCGGCGGTGTTGATCTCAAGCTCCTGCCCGCCTCGGATCACGGTCGCCTTCGGCGGCACAAGGTCGAACAGGGCGCGGAGCGAGTCGGTCGTGCCACGCCGCGAACGCATCTCCATCCAGTGACCGAAAAGGACGAATGTGACCAGCATCGTGGCTGCATCGTAGAAGGTCTCCATGCCGCCGGTCAAGGTGATATAGACGCTGAACAGGTAGGCAGCCAGCACGCCAGTGGCGATTAGAACGCTCATGTCGAGGTTGCGGCGGCGCAAGGCACTGAACGCCCCGCCGACGAAAATCCAGCCTGCCCAAAAGACGACCGGGGTACTGAGGATGAGCAGCAGCCAGTTGACCGGGATCGGACTGGGCAGGCGCAAGCCCAACCCCTCGCCCAGCGGTGAGTAGAGGATAATCGGGGTGGTGAGGAGCAGGGCGGCGAAGAAGCGGTTACGCATATCGCCTTCCATCGCAGCAGCCGTGACTGGATCAGACATATCGTGGTTCATGCCACCATGATCCATCTTGCTGTGATCCATTCCTGCCATCTCAGCCTGGTTCACCTTGCTGTGATCCATACCTGTCATATCGCTGGCTGGGTGGCCCATCGCGGCGCGAGCCAGCGGGGTGGCTGCGTCCTCGGCCTGAGCGTAGCTTTGCATCTTGTCGTGATCTATGCCGCCACGTCCGGCGGGGGCGGTCTGCTCAAGTGCCGCGCGCCCTGCCTGCGTATGCTGCTGATGGTCGGTCATCTGCTGATCCTGCTTTGCCACTTGCGTGCCTCTTATCCTTGCTGCTTATCGGCGGCGGTCAGCTTTGCCCCTCGCAGGCGCAGCGAGTTGCCAACCACGAAGATCGAACTAAAGGCCATTGCACCCGCCGCAATGATCGGGTTGAGTAGCCCCAGCACCGCCAGCGGGATGCCAACCACGTTGTAGAGGAAGGCCCAGAACAGATTGCCCTTGATCGTCCGCACCGTAGCCTGGCTGAGGGCGATAGCGGTCGCCACCAACCGCAAGTCGCCACCAACCAGGGTAATATCACTGGCCGCAATTGCCACGTCGGTGCCAGTGCCGATTGCC
>JBBRMT010000361.1:0-3004 GCA_038230695.1 Chloroflexia bacterium | reverse complement strand
TTGAACATCTGCATCGAGTGGGGCGCGCAGATCGCGCCAGGGGTTTGGCTCTACTCCAATGGCGAGATGTGGAGCAACCTCACGCCTTATCAGCTGCCAGCGGTTGGGCCGTACCAGCATGACGAGAGCCACGATCTGCCGATGATGGTCGAGACAACCGGCTCATGGCGCTCAACTTCGGGAGCGCTTGACCTGACCCCAAGAACCTACCGGCAGCTTGTGTTCGAGATACTGGTACTGTTGGCAACTGGCCCGGCCGATGCGGTGCTAGTCGAGTTGGCGCACCCGGATGAGGGTGAGGAGCGAACAATCTTGTTGGAGTACCAGCGGGAGAGCGACCAGCTGGCATGGAGCGGTAAGCCAGGCAAGAGTTGGCCGACGGAACATTTCCTCGACTGGTGCCAGGAACACATTGCCAGCGGCAACTTTGCCCGCATCGGTTACCGTCGGACGAAAAACGGGCAGCAGGTGATGTATGCACCTGTACCTGCGGTGGCCGGGCAACCAGCCGTCGAGGAGCGGGCAGGGAACTTAGAAGCGGTTCGCTTATGTTTATGCCAGAAGTACAACCACATACTCAACCTGCCTCGGCAGGGCTGAACAAGGAGGAAAGTGATGGTAACTGTAGCCAAAGAGAAGCCAAATCACAGCGCACCAGTAGCGACGGCCATTCTCAACAACCCCAAGAGCGTCACCGGCAGGGATGTCACCCCTGTCTACCTCATCAAGTACGCCCAGGGTGTGATTATCGTCCCGCCCGCAGTCATGGCCGCCGAGTTCAACCGTCTGTTTGCTACCTATCCAGCACTTAACAATGAACACTCGCCATACCGGAGTTGGCGGTGGCAGCGTGACTACGAAGACTTCATGCAGCAGTTCGGCGGCTTCCTGCGTCGACATAAAGTGGGGCTGGTGGAAAATCCGCCTACGAAAAACCCATTCAACGATGATGAAATCGCCCGCCTCCACGCCGTAGGCAGCGAACTTGGCAAGGCCGAATACTGGCTAGCTGACGAACGCATCGGGCAGGTGCTGGTGATCCCGAAAGACGAAGGTGGGCAGTCGAGGGCGCGTCAACCAGACTGATTCACGCTAATCAGCGGCCGAAGCGTCCGCTGATTATGAAGGAGAGGTGGAGATGGGTACAATCAAGGTTTCGCTCGAGCATCCCAGCGCAGCAATGCTGGAGATGGTGTGGCAGGCCGCCTCCGTGCTGGCAGTCGAGGACGGCGCTGCGGTTGTGGCTAAGTGGCAGCCGATCGTCTTCAGCCTGCACTTCGCCCGCCCCTATCCGGCGGTGGAGAGAGGCAGCAGCATCACGTTGGAAATTGAGTTGGGTGACGAGGTTGATGATCAGGCCGAGGCTACCTTTGAGCGTTGGCTGTGGTCACACTGCCACGGCCAGGCGGAGAGCGGCTATCTCTACCGCCCCTATCCACCGTACAACCGCTACTTTCGCGTGTGCTACCCAATTGACACTGAAGATTTCGAGAGATGGGGCGACCCGCTGTCCGATGATTCGCTATCAACAACCTGTGAAGCTAGCTCCAATGATGCACAGGGTAGCCCACACGATCGCTTTACGCTACAGCAGGCGCTCGATCATCTACGCAGTGAGCGGGGGAGCGATTACCGCCGCGCGCGGCGCGACTGGATTGCCTCGGCAGGGGCGCTCCCTGAACCGTCCGAGCCGGAGCCTCCAGCCGGAGCGGAGATTACCCGGATGGCCGCCTTCTATGGCTGCCGCTGCGAGCTGTGTCAGAAGTGGCTCGACGACGAGCAGGCGGCGCGGCATGAACAGATCGAGTTCGGGCAGATGGTGGCCGCCACCCCTAGCTGGATGTGCCTGTTACAGGCAAGGAGGAAGGGATGCAACTGGGTAGCAAGAGCCAGATTACTGGCAAGGATGGCCGCTACAGCGTCAGCATTGATGGCGATAAGGCCATGGTCCAGGTCAAGGCTGCGGGTAGTCTTACCTGCACCTGTGGTAAGCAGAATTGCCTACATATGCAGTTGGTGCGTGATTGTGGCTTCGAGCCACGACCAGATGACAATGCATCTGAGGGTACAGCCAACAATATCCTCTTGACCGTAGCGCCGGAGCGGGTTATTTGCCAGGCGGTCGCCAACCTGATGACACGGCTCTACTGCGAAGGTTGCCGCGAGAGCTGGATGGAGACGGCGATTGCCTTGCACAGGAGGAGCGGCCAGACCGAGTTTGTCTCACCGGCGGTGTTGGATCTGAGCGCCGAGGATTGGGAAGCGGCGCTCTACATCCCCGAGATCGATTTGGCAAAGGTGGTAAATGCTGCGAACGAGGAAGAGGCTGAACGCATCGCTTTCGTCGAGGCCCGCGCCCTCGTCGCCGTCTGGATTACCGAACATCAGCATCGCATGAAGCGAATATAGGAAGGAGCAGGTCGTGATTGAGCTTATCATCGGTACCACCGCAGGTGGCAAGGGGCGCAGCTTCTCGGCGATGCTACTCGGCGCGGTGCTGGCTCCTAACCTTACCGATACCCGCTCCACCCGCTCGACCTGTCGGCCAGCATTTCTGATGCTGGCGGCAAGCGATCGGGAGATGCAACCCTTCCTCAGCAATCTCGTCGGCCTCGGCAAACCCGCCGATGTATATAGCGCATCCTCCGGCGCATGGAACTGGGGGCGAGTCGAGTGCGCCCGACCTAGCGGCTACCGCGTGACCATGCAGAAGAATTGCGGGCGGGCGGGGCAGACTGTGGCTAAAGTATCCATCGCCGACCTCTGTTATCCTCAGCCAATGCATGAAATGCAGGAGGGATACAACTTCGGCTTCGTTCTGGTCCGTGGGAAGGTCTGGCTCAGAGAGCGGGTTCAGGAGCTGGATCGCGCCGGTGATACGGACGCGGTGCTGGCCCACGCCCAAAGGTTGGGTATCACCGAAGGCAGCAGCGCCGATGCCTGGGGTGGCAAGATCAAGCTGACCACCGAGCAGGTACTTGAGGCAGCGGTGATGGCGACTTCG
>JBBRMT010000360.1:0-3079 GCA_038230695.1 Chloroflexia bacterium | reverse complement strand
CCCTGCCACCCTGCGCCTTCCCTGGTTTGGCGGCTGCGTCTGCGCTGCAACCGAGGCCGAGGTGCAGCGGCTAAACGAAGGGCTGAACATCAGCACGGATAGCGCCTTTGTCGGCACGCCTCAGCAGATCATCGCGCAAATGCAGCCGTTCATCGAACTGGGGGTGGACTACTTCATGCTGGGCAGTGGCGGCTTTCCCGACCTGACCACTTTGGAGATGCTGCTGGGTGAGGTGCTGCCCGCCTTGAACAAAGACCGCTAGCGCGGCTCAAGCCAGGGTATCCAGGAATGCGCGGCTCTCCTTGTTCATCGCGGTGATAAACTCCTCGTTCCACGAATGGCCGCCCTCGTCCACGTATAGCTGGCGATTGTGACGTTGGGCAATGACCTGCTGCACGAACGGCAAGGGTGCGCTGAAGTCGTGGGCCGAGGCCAGTATCAGCATCGGCATATCCAGCTTTGCCAGCTTGGGCAGCGCATCGTTGTGCATCACCGTAGCGAGGAACTCGCCGACGGCGGGCAAATCAGCCTGCTGCTTATGTTCGATGTCGCGCATCGCCATTTCGGGGATGGCCTCTGGCGGTTCGTGGGCGATGATTTTGAGCATGAAGTCCTGATTGTGGCGCAGTTGATCGAGCAATCGTTGGCCCAGCTTGCTGGTTACCACCGTGCTAACCAGGCGGCGTTGCATAACGCTGAAGGCGGAGCCGTCGAACACCGGCAGGTGCATGATCAACGCCTTCACCCGCTGGGGAAAGAGCCAGGCATACTCCAGCCCGATAGCCGCGCCGGTGGCGATAGTTTGCAGCACCACCGGCTGGTTAGGCACGTACTGGTCGAGCAAGGCTCCCAGCCAGGCAACGTAGCCAGGCAGATCGTGACGCACTGGCAAGCGCCCGCTCTTACCCCCACCGGGCAGGTCAGGCAGCAGCCAGCGCCAACCGGACGGCAACTCGGCCAGCAGCGGCCAGAAGCTGTCGCACGAACCTGCTAGCCCGTTTAGCCCCACGATGGTGTGCGCCCCCTTCGGAGTTTCCCCCTCAGCCTGATAGTCGCTATAGTAAGTGCGGGTGCGCTCCACCTCCACGTACTCGCCGCCCAGCTTCGGTATGTTAAGCGTCATTTAGCTCCTTCTTGCAGTTAAATGTTGAAAGTTGAAAGTGGAAGACCTGGCGTTTCTTATTCCTTCATATACCATTCACCATTTTAACTCAAAACTCAAAACCCATCACTTGTCAGCGTCGGCGGCTTCGGTGGTCAACACCGCCTGGCCGTCGCTGGCCTGGGTGACGACCGTGGTACGCGGGCCAGATGGAGTGGCGCTGGTAGCAATGGTGGTGAGCGCGGGACCGCTGGTGCTTATCTTGCCGACGGTCGAGCCATCAGCGGGCAAGGTAGTTTGCACCACCGGCCCTACCTGGGTATCAGGGCCAAGCGCGGCGTATAGCAACACTGACTGGTCGGGAGTTGTAACCTGCGTGGCGAGGTCGGCGATGCTATCGTAGGCCGGTGGGTGGGCGTTGAAGGTGGTGGCGTAGGTAACCGGCTGGGCGGGGCCAAGTCCGGCCTGCGCCGCTTCTGCGGAGGTCAGTTCCTGCTCTCCGCTGGCCGCAATCGCAGTTGCGGTCGCGTCCTTGCTTGCATTTATCGCCTTCTCGTTGGCCGGGCTGGTGGTAGTACGCATATCTTCGATTATCACCTGGATTGCCCCCGCGATTGGCACCGACAGCAACGCGCCGGGGATGCCGCCCAGCGCCTCGCCCGCCAGCAACGCGACTATTACAGTTAGCGGGCTGATGCCAACCGAGGATTTCATGATGCGTGGCACCAGCACATTGCCCTCGATTAGCTGGATTATTACCGAGTAAATCAACACGATTATGACCTTATCGAAGCCAACCGTGGATGCGACCAGCAGGGTTGGCACTGCGGCAATCCACGGGCCGATGACGGGGATAAGCTCCATCAGGCCGGCGATTATCGCCAGCACTGGCGCATAGGGGATGGCGACGAAAGGTAGCGAGTAGAAAATCAGCGCGGCGGCGGCAACCGTCCCCATCAGTGTCAACTGACCGCGAGTCCAAGAGCCGACCTTCAGCTCGATATCGTCCCAGATGCGGCGGATGCGCTGGCCGGTAGTGGTGGGGAAGAAGGAGATAACGTAGCGTTTGACCGAGGTGCGCTCGGTCATCCAGTAGAAGATCAGCACAAAGGATAGGATGCCGGTGAACAGTGCGGCGCCGACTCCGATGACTGCCCCCGCAGCCCCTTGCCCCAGCGATGGCGCAACCTGGCCGAAGTCGAACTTGCTAATAAAGGTGGTGATCTGGGTGCTGAAGTAGCCGAGATTGAGGCCGTTTATCGCAGTGGTTAGATTCTTCTGCAACTGGGGCAGGTTAGTTACCAGGGTGGAGACTTGATTGACCAGCACCGGAATTGTTAGCAGCAGGATACCGACGATGATAGCGAAGATGAAGGTGTAGACCACCAGAATGCCCTGGGCGCGATTGAATGGCCCGCGCCGCAGGCGATTGACCAGCGGCTCGATGGCAGTTGCCGCGATCATGCAGAAGACCAGCAGCACGATCAGGTCAATCAGCTTGTACAACGCGAACGCGCCCAGCAGCGTCACGCCTATTACGGCGGTATAAATCATCAACGACTGGGGACGTAGCCCCTGCTCTTGTTTCATATCACTCTCTCTATCAACAGGACGTATGCCACCCGCCCCAACGAACTTGAATGTTACCCACAAATAAGAATATCCCCTGCTAAGTATATAGAACGCATGGTGGGGCGCAGCGTCACGATTAACCTACTCCTTAGAAGTTATGGCAAGCATCGTGCCAACGAACTTGAAATTACCTTGACAACCTGCCCGCGCCGATGCTACACTGGGGCAGTACATTGCGATTGGCAAGGAGCATAGATGCGCGAACTGCTGGAAGCGGCGCTGGGATTGGCCCAACGCAGCGGAGCAACCTATAGCGAAATCCGCGCCGTGGAGCGCGAACACGAACGCATCCAACTGAAGAACGGCCATGTGGACAGCGCGGGCGCGGATGCCAGTGCCGGGGTT
>JBBRMT010000359.1:0-3081 GCA_038230695.1 Chloroflexia bacterium | reverse complement strand
TGCTTCACAAAGTCGCTGACGTTATCTTCGCTGTCCGCCAGCTTGCCTGCTGACTGTTGCCACAGTCGCTCGACCTGGTTCATTACGCTATCGGATTGCTGAGTGGCTATCTCGTAATCGCCACCTTCATCCGGGGCAAGCGGCAGGGTAGCCGTGAGGCGGTTGGCAAGGTAGTAGTCGCGGAACAGTTCGCGGTTCGTAATAAACGTAGGTAGCACAGTCAAAAGATATACTCCTTCATCCTCACGGGTCTGCCACCACCGGCTGAAAACCTCAGTGTAGCCCGCTTTATTTCGGATGAGAGGAATCTATCACAAACGGTAGCGTAACGCAAGCAGCTTAGATCAGCGGAACTAAACACATGATCACTGATAGGTATGGGGGCAAGCTGTTAGCGTCGGTTAAGCGGGCGCTAGAAGAAGCAGGAGGTAATCACCGTAGTGCTCTAGCTTCCCAGTAAGGATGCCGATTTCGCACCTTGCGCCAGTGTCTCCCAGCCATCGAGATGCTTATCCACTTGCGCCTGATACGCATCCTGGGCAACTACCTGCTGCATCTGCTCGTCCTCAGACATCTTAGGCCAACATTTCTTTACCGATAGTCGCCAACCCATCGTAGCGGGCCTTATTTCGTCGAACGGCGTAGTTATTGTTCGCTGCCCAATTTATACCAGCCACGCGCCACTCGAACAAGGATGCCCTCGTGAACCAGCAGCCGCATGGTTAGACGCACGGTCGAGTCGCCAGCGCCAGTGGCAGTAACGGCGTGTTTGCGTAGCTCCGCCTGGGCAGTAATCCCTGAGCTGACCACCTCGACGATTGTCATTGCCAGGGGCTTCAGTTGCCCCTGCCGGTCACGAACATAGCGGCGTACTGCCGCATTATCCTTGGATGAGGTATCGGGGCGTGTTGTTGGCCTTCTGCGCTGCTCCTGCCGCTGCGCTTTTCTCGCCTCTATGCTGCGTGCGCTCTGTTCCTTGCGTTCAAGTCGCAGAGCAGCCAGTTGCTGGACATCAACCGCCGCCACCCTGCGCCCCCAGGGGTGATGATGGGTGCGGACCAGGCCATTCCGGGCGGCCCGACGGATGGTCTCTTCAGCGAGGCTAAAACTGCTGGCCGCCTCGGCAACAGATAGCCAATCGCTACCTGCGGAGTCACCCCCCGCAGTTGTGGATGGAAACTGCATCTTCCTCGCCCCCTTCAGCTCATGCTAGCACAATCCACCCAGCGCGTCCCGCTTGCAGGTACTCGACCGGCGTAGCGAGTTCGCGTACCTCGGCCAGCCAGCTTAGAGTAGCGTACTTTGCCCCAGCGACCTGCTGCCAGAACGCTGTATCCACGCAAAGCTCCTGCTCGTGCGCTCGCACCTCGCGCCAACCAGCCTCGTCAAGCAACACATCCCTCACCACCAGCGCCAGCGCGACTGCTACAATCTTACCACCTGATTGCTTCAGCAGCAACACGTCTCCGGACTTAACTTTGCCAAACGGAGCGGAGCGGAACTTGCGGAAGCGGGACTCGATGGTCTTCTTGCCTGCGAGGATGAGTGATAGGTAAGGTTCGCGTAGGGTGACGATGTGGAACGTGGGTTGCACAGTCGCCAGATAGCGCCGCCAAAAGGAATCTGCTTCAAGATGCTGCATCACCTCACCGATAACATCATCTGCGCTACTCATCTCTCACTCCTGCTGTCTAGCACTCCCTCGTTTGCGCCCGTGTCCTACTAATCGGTGCGCCTCGCTGGGGCGGTAATAGTAAGCCTAATCCAGGCTGCTCTCAAGCTAATTGTGCGCGGATACTTGTGGCTCATAAATTGCTGTAACTGCTCTGGGTGAAGCAGCGCGCCTGCCTTGAGGCAGCTACGCAACCACCCATCGATAATCAACCCTAATCAGGAAAGGACAAAAGCCATGGCCCGTGGTAAGCATAAGGCAACCGAGCATCACCTGACGGCGGCGGAGCATCACACTGCGGCAGCGACCCATCACAGCCTCGCGGCAGTACATCATGAGGCGGGTGAGCATGAGGAGGCCAAGGAACACGCCAAGAAAGCCCATGAGCATAGCACCCAGGCACACGAACACAGCACTCGCGCCCATGAGGCATCGCACAGCAGCTAGCCTATAGTGATTAAGATGCCGCCCTGGAGCGCAGTAATGCTCCGGGCGGCGTGTTTTTGCCTTCAATACGAACAAAGCTAGTTGTTGCACATTATGCTCTGGCACCTCTCCAACCGGCTTTGAGGCTACGGCTATTAGCCGAAGGCGAGACCTCTATCGTCTGACCTAATCCTTGCCAACTGGCTACATTATCAGCAAGCACCAATCGCCATGGGGATATAGGCGCTTCACCCGTGTGAGTTAGCTCCTCTACTTCAGACTAGTTAATCATCAACCGGACCATATCGAGTAGGTCATCAACGTTGAAGGGCTTGCTGATAAGCACAACATTCTTCTGCTGAAGCGGGGTCTGAATCATCAAATGTGCATCGGTGATACCAATACAGATGATGGTGGGAATCTGCTCTAGCTCCGGGTTATGCCTGATCAGCTCGAGGGCGGTCCACCTGCTACCATCAAAGAGCTGCCAGTAGTCAAGGATGATCAGGTTAGGAGCAGCAACGCGGATCTGGTCAGCGCCCTCGACTGGATAATGCTGGGTAATCACCGTGTAACCTTCATCAGAGAGCAGGTCATGGAGTAGGTCGAGTATCACTGGGCTATCATCTACTACAAGTATGCGTTTGGACATTGTGGCTCCTCCGCCCAAGGGCAGATTGCTGAGTGAAGGATAAGGGGGCACCGGCAAGTCTTTGGACTTACTATTGACGGATGTATGAGGGAGAGGTGCGCTTCTCATCTTGCTCGTACGTTAAGGGCAAGGAAGGGAAGCTATTGAGGTGAGCGGTAGCCGGTGATAGCCGCTTGATTGTCGGCGCGGCGTTGATGTCTATTCATACTTCATTGAGTGCGTACTCAACTGCCTCGGAAAGCTCCATGTTCGTGCCTTCTTTGCTCATCGCCTCGAATGTAGCCTCATCAAGTAGGATACGGCTGTTGGCGAGCTCCTGCTCATACTCGGT
>JBBRMT010000358.1:0-3098 GCA_038230695.1 Chloroflexia bacterium | reverse complement strand
GTGTGGGGCGGCCTGATTGGCGTAGCCCTGTGGCTTGGCTTTGTACTACAGACCATTGGCATGAACTATACCACCGCATCGAGCGCGGGCTTCATCAGCAGTATGTCGCTGGTGCTGGTGCCGCTGTTCAGTTTCTTCATATTGCACTATCGGCCCACGATCACGGCAATAATTGGTATCATCATAGCGATTGTGGGCCTGTTTTTGCTCACCGTAAAAGGCAATTTTACGGTGAGCAGCGGGGATTGGCTGGAACTCGGCGGCACCGTACCGTTTGCCCTGCAAATTGTGCTGACCTCGCGCTTCGGCAAGTCCTTTAACCCGATGCGCCTTGCTCTGGCAGAGATTTCTGTCTGCGCCCTGTTGAGTCTGGTTGCCTCGCTGATATTTGAGTTGCCTGTGGGGGGATGGAGGCTATCCGGTGGGGTGATTGGCGCGGTTGTGTTTCTTGGTGTGGTTGCTACGGCCGTTGGCCTGACTGTACAGACGCGGGCGCAAGACCATACCAGCGCAGTGCATATTGCGCTGCTCTTTACCCTGGAACCGATTGCCGCGGCCGTGTTCGCCTATTTCTTCCTGGGTGAAACCCTTAGCACGCGAGCTTTGTTCGGCTGCGCCTTTATCGTCGTAGGCATGGTGCTAGCCCAACTCGGCCCCTATGTGCGCCACTTGCTGCACCGCATCCACTTACCGCTGGCCGACAACCCTTACGTTCAGGGTTGCAGTCGCGCCACTTTCGCTCACTTTCATGGTGTACTGCCCAGGGTTGGCAACGGTGAAGCCAATGGTGGAGCTTGCGCTAGCATCCAGATGCTGCGGCTGAACCAGCTTTTCGATCGAAAATGTGTACGGCCCGCCTCTGGTGGTTACCAGCAGCTGTATCTGACCAGTCTGCATATCATAGGTGTCGTGTTCAAACTTGCCGTCGCTAATTGTAATGCTCAACTTTTGAATGTTCGCAGGCAGATTATTAGTGCTGCCTGAGCCAACCCCCGCAGGAACGCCACCTCCGCTGGTGGCCTGCTTGGTGTCTCCGCCACACGCTATACTTACGCTGGCGATAAAAAGAATAGCCAACGCCACTCTGATCCAACGACCCAGTTTCAACATGATCACTCCCTCTTTGGTAATAATTTATCCTATTGCTGCATTTGAACAATAGCTTGTATGTGATAAAGCATTTTGTGTGCCATAAGTGAACGCCATCTTGCTCCTCAACCGCAATTTTCTGCACCGGGTAGTCGGGCAATTGCACACCTGCGCCAGTCCCAGGCTGTCCCAGCTCCTCTTGCTGCTGGTCGAGGGCGGCGGCGAGGCGCTGCTGCACACTGCTAGAGATGATGCCCCGCACCTCCAGGCGGCGCAGTGACGCTTTCTCGGTCTGAATCAGTTCACGTCGCACTGCCAGCTTCTCCCGCTCCGCCAAACCTGCGCTATCTATACTAAGCTGATGAACCTTTGTTCTGAGTTGATGTTCAAGCGCTTCGTACTCGCCTCTTATTTCATCGGCCACTTCGGGACCGACTTCGCCTTGCTCCTCCATATGGGCAAGCTGGCGGCGAGCTGCGCCCGTGGTCATCAGCAGAGCATAGCTGTTCTCATACTCCAGTTGTGCTTCACTTGTGCTGGTACATAGCCCCAGGCGGCGTAGTAGCGGATAGATGGTCAGGCCTTGCCCTACTAGCGAGAAGAGTATCACCCCAAAGGTCATCGCCACCAGCTCTTCCTCCATACCCGCGCTCAGGAGCGCCGGAGGCACACTCAGCACGATTGCCAACGCCAGTGCGCCGCGCAGCCCACCCCAGGTTAGCACTGGCAGCCACCGCTTCGGTAGCGGCGGCTCGATACGGCGCAGCAGCAGGAAGTCAAGCCCGTAGACAACCAGTCCCCGCGCCACCAGGGTGCCGACTACCGCAACCAGCACCGGCCCGATATACCTGCCCAGTAGCTCAATTTTTAGCTGTAGCCCAATCAGAATGAAGATGAGCGAGTTAGCGAGGAAGCCGAGCAGATCCCAGGTGTAGCTAACGGCAATGCGGGTCGAAGCCGACATCCCCCGTCTGGCCCCGTAGTTGCCGATCACCAGCCCTGCTGACACCACGGCAATCACCCCACTAACCCCCAGCGTCTCAGCAATGATATAGGTGCCATAGGCTAGCATCAGAGTGATCACGGTTTCCACCAGATGGTCTTCGATGCGCTCCAGCAGCAGGGTGCAAATCAGCCCCAGCGCTACGCCGACGACTATCCCGCCAATAGTCAGTAGCACAAACTGGCTGATGCCCGCTACCAGATCGAACTGCCCGCTCTTGAGGATACCCAGGATGATGCTGAAGACCACCAGGCTGGTGCCATCATTGAACAGGCTTTCACCCTCGACGATACTGGCGAGGCGCGGCGGGACACCCAGCTGGCGGAAGATTGCCAGCACCGCAATCGGGTCGGTGGAGGATACAATCGCGCCAAAGAGGAAGGATACCGTCCAATCCAGGCCCAGCATATAGTGTACGGCCAGCCCAACCAGGGCGCTGGTTGCCAGCACCCCGAGGACCGCCAGGATGGTGACGGTGCGGATATTCTCGTGCAGGTGACTGAAGTTGAGGTTGTAAGACCCCTCGAAGAGGAGCGCAGGTAGGAAGATGAAAAGGATGAGGTCGCTGGTAAGTGGCACGCTCAAAGCATCGTGTACCTCGGTTGGCAGCAACGCAACTACCAGTCCGGTGATTACCAGCGCGATAGTATAAGGCAGGCGCACGTATTTGGTGATGATCGCAACTGCGGTGATCAGCAGCATCAGCCATAGGATGTGTTCCACGCCGCTTTTAGCCAATGCCTCATTCATAATCTCTCCTTTGCCTATTATCGGCATCTGCTGCAGTCATTCATCTGCTGCTCATATATTGGCTTACAGCTGAGCATTATAGCACAAAAGGTAACTGCCTTGCCCTCACCAGGTGATGTACTTCCTTATATTTCTAGATCGCTTCGGCGGCAGCTTGTGTAGCACTGCTGCTACACATTGTGGCATACATCGTGCAATGCTTTTATGTAGGCGCAGGTGTGACAGTGATTGAGAAGAGCAAGAAATTAAATCTTAT
>JBBRMT010000357.1:0-3130 GCA_038230695.1 Chloroflexia bacterium | reverse complement strand
CCTGGCGGGAGGGGCTGGGGGAGGGTCCGAGCCACAATCAAATCTATGTTTATCAGCTACCTAATTATGATAAGGAGGATACAACAGTGGCAAAGCTAACCAATGAGGAACTGAACGCCGAACTGAAGAGCATCCCAGGGTGGCAACCAGCAGCGGGACAACTCAAGAAGCAGTATACGTTCAAGGATTTCGTCACCGCCATCGCCTTCGTCAACAAGGTGGCCGAGATCGCCGAGCAGGTCGCCCATCACCCCGACATTATGATCAACTACTCGCGGGTTACACTCTCCACCTCAACCCACAGCGAGGCTAGCGTAATCACTGAGAAGGATGTGGATCTGGCGCGGCGGGTGGAGGGGGCTTATATGGAGATGAAAAGCTAAAGGCGCAGATTCAACTTTCAACTCCCCATACATGACCTCATGGGCCTCAAGCATCGCCAGCAGCGAGAAGCGGCGTACCGCATCTGCGCGGCATACTGCGCGGTCAAGACTAATAGCATTGCGGGCCGCCTGAATAAAGGCGGCCTCGTCGTTGGGCGATACCAGATAGCCGGTGCGACCATCCTCGATTAGCTCCGCCAACGCGCCACGGTCATAGGCAACCACTGGCGTGCCAGCCATCAGCGCCTCGGCGGCCACCAGGCCGAACGGCTCCTCCCATGCAATGGGGAAGAGTAGCGTGGCTGCCTTGCCCATCTCCGCATACACCTCTTCACGCGCCACCGCCCCACGATGCTCCACCCCCCCGTCCAGCAGCGGCGCGACCTCCCGCTCGTAGTAGCTCTGATCGTAAATCGCGCCCAGCAGCAGCAAGCGGCGGCCCAACGCCCGCGCCACCCGAATAGCGGTGGCTGCGCCCTTCTCCGGCGCGATGCGCCCCACGAACAGCAGATGGCCGTCAGCATCGGGATTGGGGTTGTAGGCGATATTGCCAGCCACACCGTTGTAAATCACCCGGTCTATGCTCACCCCTACCTGCTGCCAGGTGGCGGCGCACGCCTGCGAGACGGTGACGAGGTGGGGTCTGGCCGCCGGGTTGTAGACGGCTGCATCGCGCTGCAAGGCGGCCAGGCTGCGGTTGATTTCGGGGCTGACCGCCGGTAGGTGCAGGGTGTGAATCGCAGGCGTGTTGGTAAAGCCAGCCAGGGAATAGGCAGGATAGTCGAAGGCGTGGGTGTGTACAACGTCGAAGCGGGGCTGGGCGGCGGCTATTTCGAGGAACACGCGGCGGAAAGCATCAGCGGATAGGAAGTAGGCATCGGATAGGGTGCCAACATTGGCGGGGTTGTCGGCGAGAAAGACGGCGGGTTGCAGCGCGCTGTGATCAATCTCGACCTGAACCACCTTCACCCCTGGCACGACGGAACCACGAGCCGCGAACAGGGTGACATCGTGGCCGCGCTCGGTCAGCCCCTGCGCTAGATCATAGACCACCACCTGCGCTCCTCCCGCGAAGGGGGGGCCGATGGGGAATACCAGCGGGGCAACAAGGGCGATACGCATATGCCTTTGGATTATAACATCTGCTATATCTTTTTCGCCACTGCTACAGGATTTGCTGATTTGCTTTATTGCGAGCTAACCGCTAAAATGCGGCACAGACATTGCCCTATTTGCCCTTGCCGTATCATCTTTGCGGCTAAGAGAGGATGCTTCTGATGAACACGCCTGCCGATCCCAACATAACCGCAGCCGGGCCGGGTAGCCGCCCCACCCCATCAGAGAATAACTATGACCAGTTCGGCGGTTGGCTGCCGCTACCGATCGCCAATACCTCTGGCTACTTCCGCGCCGCCGTGGTGGATGGACGCAGTTGGCTAATCACGCCAGCGGGCCACGCCTACTTCAGCCTGGGGGTTAATCTGGTGGCCTTTGGCGGCAAGCCCGCAGTCAATGATAGCTACGACCAGCGGATGTTCGAGCGTTATCGCAACCGCCCCACGCTGTGGGCGAACGACGTGGCGGCGCAACTTAGCGGCTGGAGTTTCAATACGATAGGCGGCTTTAGCGACAGCGCCATCCGCCATCACAATCTGGCCGAAGCCCGCGTGCTGGCCCTCACCCCCGCAAGCCTCGGCCAACCCTATAACGTCCGTTCCGTCAATGCGGGCTTCGCCGACGTGTTCGACCCCGCCTTCGCCAACGCGGTCAGCCAGATTGCCGCTAACGAGATCAGCGCCACGGATATTACCGATCCCTGGCTGCTCGGCTGGTTCCTCGACAACGAACTGTACTGGCCCAGAGGCGGCTACTACATAGACAATCCCGATGCCACTCTCAGCGAGGACTTTATCGCCCTGCCGCGCACGGCGGCGGGCAAGCAAGCGTGGGTCAATCAGCTAACTGCCACTTATGGCACCATCGCCAACCTGAACGCGCACTGGGGTACAGCCTACACCAGTTTCACCGGCACCGAAGCGACCAGCCTGCTCAACGTTGCGGCGATCAACGCGCCCGCCGCCATCCCCGATAAGCTGCAATTCCTGTCCGCGATTGCCGACCAGTATTATCGCGTCAGCAGCGCGGCGATACGCGCCCGCGACCCCAATCACCTCATCCTCGGCGACCGTTATCTTGGCGTAGCCATTTACCGCGAGGTGGTTGCCGCCGCTAGCAATCACGTTGATGTTGTCAGCATCAACATCTACCAGGCCAATACCGCCGACAACCTCACGCTGGATACCCTCGATTTCGCCGCCAGCTTTGGTAAACCCATGCTACTCAGCGAGTACAGCTTCCGCGCCGTTAGTTCGGGCTTGCCCAACAATCCGCCCACCCAGGCGGCGTTGCTGCCAACCGATGCAGATCGCGGTTCGGCCTACCATTTGATAATTAGCGAGCTGGCCCGCCGCCCTTATGTGGTAGGGGCGCACTGGTTCATGCACGCCGACCGTGCCATCCTCGACACCCACCTCAGCGGTGGTTATTTCGGCCACTACAACTGGGGCTTGGTGGACATCAACAACAACCCGTATCCCGCGCTTACCAGTGCGGCCAGCAGCGATAATAGCCAGGTATATTACAAGAAGCTGGGCCAGCCTGCCCCGCTGGATACGCCCATTCCACTGTCACCCATGTATGCCGCGCCGGTGTTCACCGTCCATCCCACCTTCACCTGGCGGCCAGTT
>JBBRMT010000356.1:0-3144 GCA_038230695.1 Chloroflexia bacterium | reverse complement strand
GGCATAAACCGGATGGGTAATTCACTCAGCACTCAGCACTCAGCACTCAGCACTTCGTCCTCAGTCCTCAGTCCTCAGTCCTCAGTCCTGATTACTGGCGGGGCAGGCTTCATCGGTTCCAACCTGGGCGATCGGCTGCTGGCACGGGGTGAGCGGGTCATCTGCGTTGACAACTTCAACGATTACTACGATCCCGCGATGAAGCGGCGCAACATTGCCGCGGCCTTGTCGCAACCCAACTTTAAGCTATATGAGGCCGACTTCCGCAACAAGGCTAAGATGGCGGACATCTTCCGCGCCGAGCGACCAACCCGCATCGTGCATATCGGTGGCATGGCCGGGGTGCGCTATTCGCTGGACAATCCCGACCTTTACATTGATGTGAACGTGCAAGGCACGCTCAACCTGCTGGAATTGAGCCACGAGTTCGGCATCGCCAACTTCGTCTATGCCTCAAGCTCATCGGTTTATGGCAATGCGGCGGTGCCGTTCCACGAGGACGATCCTTGCAACCAGCCGGTTTCGCCCTATGCCGCCTCGAAGAAGGCAGCGGAGTTGCTAGGTTACACCTACCACAGCGCCTATGGGCTGAACTTCACCGCGCTGCGCTTCTTCACCGTGTACGGGCCGCGCAGCCGCCCTGATATGGCGGTGGGCAACTTCACCCGCCACATTATGGAGGGCAGCCCGCTTGTGCTTTACGGTGATGGCAGCATGGGCCGCGACTATACCTACATTGACGATCACCTCGACGGAGTGATCGCCGCGCTGGACCAGCCGCTGGGCTACGAAATCATCAACCTGGGCAACTCGCATCCCGAAACAACCCGCCGCCTGATTGAGATTATCGAGCAGGCCGTTGGCAAGCAGGCGATCATCGAACGTCGCCCTCCCCATCCCGCCGATGCGGAGAACACCTACGCCGACATCAGCAAGGCCCAGCGCTTGCTCGGCTATGCCCCCCATACCCGGCTGGAGCAGGGCATCGCCCAATATGTCGCCTGGCTGCGGGACGCAAGCGCTGAGTGCTGAGGTTTGAGTGCTGAGTGCTGAGTTGCCGCTATGCAAATAGCCTCCAGCGGGGCGGACAATTTTGGCTTTTTCGGCGCTTAGACTGTATAATAGCGAGGCAGCCAAACCGCAGCAGTCATAATCTGCAATCTACATTCTACATTCTACAATCCGGCGAAGGGAGCATGGCAATTAAGGACGTAATTGACAATCCGCCGATCGCAGGCGATGAAGGGAACGACGCGACCCCCTTGCCTTCACCCCACGAACACAGCGATAAGCCACTCGATGCGCTGCACCAGCGGCTGACCCGGCTCGACCCCACCGAGCAGAGCGAACTGGCCGAATTGGAGCAGGAAGACCCCAACATCGCCCACCAGGTGGAGGAGATGGAGGTGGAGGGCGAGGGTAGCTGGCTGCGTAAGCTGGTGCTGAACCCCAAGACGCTGATTTCGTTCGTCGCCGCCTTCGTTATCCTCATCTTCCTGTTCACCACCGTGTTTCGCGGGCTAGATTTCGCGGCGATTGGGCATCAGCTGGCCCAGGCTAACCTGGCCTATTTCGCGCTTGGCTTCGTCATCTACTACGCGGCTTTCTTCGTGCGCGGTTTGCGCTGGCAGGTGTTGCTACGCAACGCCGGAGTTGGTCATGATGGGTCGCCAATGACTGAAGCGGCTAAGAGCGAAATGCTAAAGGCGCAGGCAAAGGGTATGGCCGCTGTACCCACCGTGTCGCCCGCCGTCGGCCCCGACAAGGGTAGCAAGACACCATCGCTGGGGGGGTTGATTGAGGCGATCTACCTTAGCTGGTTCGTCAACTGCATCGTTCCCGCTAAATTGGGTGATGCCTACCGCAGCTTCCTGCTCAAGCGCGACTGCAACATCAGCTTCTCGCGCAGCATTGGCACCATCTTCGCCGAGCGCATCCTCGACATCGTGGTGCTGTTCGGCCTGCTACTGGCCTCCGGGCTGCTGATCGGCAGCCGCATCCTGGGCCAAAACACGCTGCTGCTCGGCCTCGGCGCAGTGATGGTGGTGGTGATTATCGCCGGGTTGATCGTGCTGGCCCGCCGCCCCCAACTATTCCTCCGCTTCCTGCCGCATCGCTTTCACGACCTGTTCCTCAAGTTCCAACATGGCACCGTAACCAGCTTCCGCCGCGACACGCTGCCCCAGGTGCTGCTGCTCACCGGCATGGTCTGGTTGATGGAGGGTGGGCGGCTCTACTTCATCACCCGTGCGATTGACGCGCATGGCAAGGATGGGCAGCCGATTGGCATCTCCGTAGTTATCTTCCTCGCCCTCGCCAGCAGCCTGCTCACCACCCTACCGATTACACCGGCGGGCCTGGGCTTTGTCGAAGGGGTGATGTTCGGCGTTCTCAGCCAGGTCATCTATCCGGCGGCTTCGGCTTCGGCGCAGGCAGGGGCGATTACCGTCCTCGACCGGCTGATTAACTATTGGAGCATTGTGCTGATTGGCATCATCGTCTATATCATCTCCACGGTGCGGCATGGGCGCAAGGTAGTGGTCAGCAGCAAGCCGTGAGGGTGGCGATTGATTACACCACTGGAATCTGGCCGGGCGCAGGGGTGGCCCGCTACACCGCGCAGCTAGTCGCCGCCCTCGCCGAGGCGGATGCAGTCAACAACTATACTCTGCTCTACGGTGGCAGCAGCGATTTGCCCCACGATACTGAGGCGTGGGCGGCAGCCGAGCAGTTGTTTGCCGCCCACGCCAACTTCCGGCCCCGCCCCCTCCCCGGCCCACTCAAACTTGCGTTGCGCTGGCAGCGCTTCGCCCCTCGCTTTATCCCCGCTGAACGCTTCACCGGCAAGCTGGACATCTTCCACGCCCCCGATTTCGTCGCCCCCGCCACTCGCGCCCGCCTGATTATCACCGTCCACGACCTCTCGTTTCTGGTAATGCCAGAGTGCGCCGAGGAAGGTCTGCGCCGCTACCTTACTGCAACCCTGCCACGCAGCGCCCGCCGTGCCGACCTCATCCTTGCCGACTCGGAGGCAACGCGGCGTGACATCATCAGCTATCTGGGCATTGGGGAAGAGCGGGTGCGGGTGGTCTACGGCGGGGCGGATGCGCGATTTCGCCCTATCACGCTGGATGAAGCAGAACG
>JBBRMT010000355.1:0-3150 GCA_038230695.1 Chloroflexia bacterium | reverse complement strand
GCACCAGCCAACGCCTGCCCAGCCCTCACCTTGACAGGCAGGACACAGCTCAAGCGGGGGGCTTGCGGGTAGGGGTGAGTAGCCGACCGTTGGCAATGTCGCGGTAGCTGAGGCTGCCGTCCGGCTGACTGCGAACGTCCGAGGCAGCTTCTCCTCCGCTGCTGGGTTCTGGGGGTACGTCTGGTTCATCGCTGACCTCCTCCTGCTTCTGACCGGGTTGGCACACCCGCCCGGCAATGATATCCTGCACGCTGATTACGTCCGCCTGCCAGCGCGACTTTGGCCGCTCTCCTTGCTTGCGCGGTATGTCTCCTCGGCTTGAGGGTGGCGCGGCGCTGGATAGCACGTTAGTCATAGTGGTGCGTAGGTATCGCTGGTTGGGCGGTTTGCCCCCGCTGCGGTCCTTCTCCCCATCGCAGACCGCGAAGATGGCGCTAATCTGCTCGCTTGTGCAGGTGCGGGCTAGCTCCCGCAGTAGCTCCCGCGTGGTTGCGGTTGGCGTGTTCTCGGGTGGCAACTGATACAGATCGCGCAAGCGTGACTCGGCCTGGTGGTAGCGCTCATGCTCATCAACAGATAGGTCTGGCTCACCACCACAACAACAACTACTTTTCGTAGCGGTTGGGTTGTTGTTGTTGATCTGATCTATGTTATTTTGTATGGTTTGATCGGGTCTTCTTAGTGTCGGGTTTTCGACCCTAGCCTGCTCTTCCTGACTACCGCGCTTTGCCCCTACCACTGCGCTCGCCACGCTCAACTCGCCCCCTGGCACGCCCCTTTTAGCATCCACGTCAGTTCTTGGTTGCGCGGGTGGTTTTGCATCCACGTCAGTTCTTGATGGCGCGGGTGGTTTTGCATCCGCGTCAGTTCTTGCTGTCACGCGGCTTGCAGGTGACGTGGTGAGCGCGACTACCTCGCTGCGTCCACTCTTCTTCCTGGTCTCCCCTTCGATGGCGTACCCCGGTGGGATTTGCTTCACCCGGTCGTGGATGATGTACTCGTTGCGGGCAAAGCCATTCTCGTTCGCCACCTTCCTGATCGTGATTAGCCCGAACGCTTCGAGTATCTTGATGTTCTCGTTGATGGTCTGCCGCCGTTTCTTCATCTGCTTCGCCAGCCAGGATTGGCCGGGGAAGGCGAGAGGCTCGACGCTGTTCGGCTCGGTCATGTCCTTGAGGAAGCAGTAGACCCGATATGCCCCGTCCGGTAGCTCGGCGCACCTGGTCACTGGCCGATAGATCTTGGCGAACCAATCCTCCCGCGTATCGCTCCTGATTGTGCCGCTGGTTAGATCCTGCTCGTTCATCGCTTTGCTCCTATTCATATTTGCCGTCGAGGTTGACTGGTCCTCAGCGGTATGGGTATATCTGCTCGCCCCTTCGATACTGCTTCAACTTCAAGATGCTCTGCTCAACAATGCTTAACTGCGCGCCGGTAAAGTCTGGTTCGCGGTGGCCGCCGCCCCGCCAGTCTGGTCGTCACCCGATGCGGCAACCCAGGCTTCGGTTGCTCCCTTACTGGGGGCAACTCGTCCGCGCTGGCAGCATGAGGGGCGCTCACTCGCGCGCTCCTCCTCGCCTCCACCATCCACCCCTTTAGGAGAGCGTTGGCGATCCCTAGCGTTGCCGGGTAGCGATAGTCCAGCGCCTCGGCCTCAACCAGCGCATTACAAATCGGGTTCTCAGCGTAACCCAGACCATTCCACAATTCGATGCACAACAGCTCCTGCTGCCCCAGCTGATAATCGGGGTGGAAGGCCACATCACGACCTATCCATACCATGTATTGCCGCATCGCCAGCTCCGCCACTGACCAGCGCTCATACTTTGACCAGTGGGGGTCGCGGAAATCCAGCTCCCGATCGTGCTTGATGTTGTTGCAGTGCGAACAGAGCAGTTGCAGGTTCTCGATCGCATCGCTGCCGCCCATGATGTGGGGTTTTACATGGTCGGGGACGAGCGATACGCCGGCTGCTTCACGCTTACCGCAGCACAGGCAAGCTTTGTGGTACTTAAGTTTGAGCGTGCGCATCAGCGCCGCACCAATCTTCGCCCGCGAAAGTTTCTTCTTCACCGCTCGCTGCTGCAGACCCCGCCTGATTATGGCTGGTGTCCAGGCGAGTGGTTCTGCCTTACCATCAATAGCGGCGGCGCTAATGGCGGTGGTCGAGGAGCGACCGAGTTGTATCCAGCGGGCAGGGGCAGGACCCCGGCGCATCATCAGCCAGCCCTGACGGTGACCTACCCGCGTGCGCCAGTGAACCATCCCCTTCAGCCTGGTGACTACTCGCCGGGGCGGGCGGGGCGGTAGGGGGTGGAGCGCAAGCAACGCCTGCAACTCGGCGCTGATTAGGCTGGGATATCTGACCGAGGCGACCGCCTTACCGTGCAGGTAATCGTTGGAAGCAGGCAGCGTTTGTGGGTAGCGATAGCCGAGGCCGATTGCCCGCCACAGCGCTCGGCTGATCTGTGCGGCGCTGTAGCCGAGACAATCCCAGAGGTCGAGGTACAGGTAGGTCGGCGGTGGCAGCTGGAAGTCGGGGTGGCGGGCCACGTAACGTCCAGTGTTCACCAGATGTTCGCGTATCTGCCGCTCGGCTACTGACCAGGAGCGGGTGCGCTCTTGCCAATCTGGGTTACGGAAGTCAAGGATGAAGGTACGGTGGGTATTGTTGCAACCCCAGCAGAGGAGCTGTAGGTTGGCCATCTCATCACCACCACCCTTGACGATGGGGCGGACATGGCCGACTACCATCGGTATGCCCCAACCCTCGCGCCGACCACAGCAGAGGCAGGTATGGTTGTACTTTATCCTCAGCTCATGCAGCAGGGAGAGGTTGAGGCTGGCGCGCTGGCTGTACTCTGACATGGCTTATCTCCTGATTTAGCTAATCTCGTCCGGCTGAGGCAGCAGTTGTAGTGTGCCTTGTTCGCGCCAGTTCCAGTCCACCAACCCCTTCTGGCGGAGGCGGATGAGGTGGCGGCGGATGGTAGAAGGGGTGCCGCAGCCGGTGGCTTTGGATATCTGCTCGAGGGTGGGCGGGCGCTGATGCACGGCCAGGTAGCGCACCACATAGTCGTACACGGCCACCACGTCCTGGTTGTTGGTTGGGCCTGCCATCGCTGCTCCTCACGCTTCGAGCGCTAGTTC
>JBBRMT010000354.1:0-3256 GCA_038230695.1 Chloroflexia bacterium | reverse complement strand
GCGACAGCAGCTACGGGAGCGGCAGCGCGGGCTTCTATGCAGAGGCCAGTGGCGCACGCTTCGGCAACCTGCGGGTAAGCGCCCAGCAGTAGAAATTGGAGAGGATACCTTCTAATGTACAAAGCTAAACCTGCCAGCCGCATCTTTGTCGGGCTGGTCACCATCTCGCTGCTGCTAACTCTTGGTGTCTCTTATAGCGCGGCCCAACCTGCCGTTGCGCCGAGCCAGTTGCTCCCCGCCGCACAATCGGCCAGCCGACCAGCTTACACCAATGTGCAGTGGTCGCCAGCGCAGCAGATCTCGGCGGGCAATGGTGAACTCTACCCCGGCGTGGCAATGAACGCTGGCGAGGCTCAGATAAACTTCAAGAATAGCCCTAGCTCCTCACCTGCCAACGAAATCTTCGAGAGCTACAGCACCAATGAAGGTCACACCTGGTCGTCGCCTGCTTATCACGGTTGTGACAACGGCAGCGCAGTTGGCTCGACCGCGCCCAGTATCGCCGAGGACACCCTTAAGAATGTCTACATGGTATGGGAGGACTACTGCGGCACCACTCGCCAATTGTACTTCAAGAAGTACGATGCTACATCCAACCAGTGGCAAGCGCCCCGCCAAATTGCCGCCACTAACAGCAACGGCGGCTCGGTCGCGGTCGGCCCCAACGGAGTTATCCATGTCTCCTACATTAACGTATTCACCAGTGGGAGCAGCGGCCAGGTGGAATACATCTACTCCACAAATGGGGGCGCATCCTTCAGCAGCCCCACCGTCCTGAGCAACAGCTCCACCTGGATTAACTCGACTAGCATCACGGTGGACACGCTCAATCGCCCTCACATTATCTTTGACAAACGACCAAGCGGAAACTACAGCATCATTGCCGACGACCTGGTAAACGGCGCCTGGCAGGCAACTACGCTGTATACCGGGCGCGTCTACTGGCCGAAGATTGCTGCCAACCACAACGGCGGCATCGGCGCGGTCTGGCAGTTTAACTCTACCAGTGATAGCATCCTCTACAGCCACTGGAACGGCGCTAGCCAGACGTGGGATGCGGTGCCGACCCAGCTATCACTGGATGGGGGCAACGACTTCTTCCCGGCGCTGACCTACGACAACCTCGACAATGCCTATGTGGTATGGGGACAGGGTAATAGCCCCGGCTCTCAGCAATTGCAGTTCAGCTACGAGCAAAGTAGTGGGGTCTGGAGTGGGGTTACGACTCTGCAAGGCGCACGTACCAGCGTGCCGGTAATGGCTAACTACAACAACAACCTCACTGTGGCCTATCAATTCGACGGCGGTAGTAACTGGAGTATCATGTCCAGTTGGCTGCAGTTGCCACAGTCAAACCCCACGCCTACTCACACACCAACCAGAATACCAACCAACATGCCAACTGCTACCTTTTGCCCTGGTCAGACTTTCACCGATGTGAACTGCTCCTACTGGGCGTTTGCCTTTATCAAGGCAATGAACGATAGCAACGTCATCAATGGCTACAGCGGAGCTCAATGCACCGGCGTGGGAGTCGGCTCACCTTGTTATCTGCCGAGTAACCTGGTTACTCGCGCCGAAGTGACCAAGATGCTGGCTCGCGCCGAGAACTGGCCTGCAGTAACTGTCACTACGCCCACCTTTACTGATGTGCCAACCACCTACTGGGCTTACCAATTTATTGAACGAGCGGTGGCAAACGGAGTCGCCGATGGCCTGAGCGCACAGCAGTGCCAGGCAGCCGGTGTGACACCACCATGCTACCTGCCCAATGGGCCACTGACCCGCGGTCAGATGACCAAGTTTGTCTACCGCGCTCACCATCCAGTCCCCTTTACTCCCACCGGGGCGCAGACATTCACTGATGTGCCACCCAGCTACTTTGCTTATGGCTACGTTGAAACCTCCAATCATGACGGCATCGTTACCGGTTACACCTCGTCGCAATGTCAGGCAGCGGGCGCGGCCTATCCCTGCTTCCTGCCCAACCGCAACGTCCACCGCGATGAAGTGGCAAAGATGGTCAAAAAGATGCTCGATGCTGGCAGTGTCACCTCCACCCCGACCCTTGCTGCGACCTCGGCGGTGACTAATACGCCGACCCATACAAACACGCCGACACCGACTAATACCAGCACACCCGCCAGCGTCACCAACACGCCCGCGCCACCCACCAACACCGATACGCCCGCGCCACCCACCAACACCAGCACGCTTGCGCCGACCAGCACTGTCACTGGCACACCCGCTACACCTACCAGCACGGCCACGCCAGGGATGGTAATGGTGAACATTTCCAATACAACCTTCAATCCGCAGACCATCACCGTAACCCTCGGCACTACGGTGATGTGGACCAACAGCGACACGATCACTCACACCGTCACCGCCGACGACAATTCCTTCAACTCTGGCAACCTTGGACATAACGGAACCTTCAGCCACACCTTCACCAGCAGCGGCACCATCGGCTACCACTGCCAGATTCACGGCGGCCCTCATCAGGGGATGTACGGCACGGTTATCGTGCTGGCCGCCGATAATCCTAATGGCACGAATTAGTGCAGCGGGGCAGCAGGGTTGCTTAATTAGCGCCGATAGCTCAGGATAATGGCACGCTGCAAGGCGCAACAAATCCACGCTGCTGCATCCAGCGCAGCGACTTTTTGAGCATGGTAAGGCAACTTGTTTCATGAATCACATATGGGCCAGGCCAATTTGGCCTGGCCCTGTGCTTGTTGTACAAAGGCGTTTTCTTGACACTTATCCCTCAGCAGGTTATACTGCCCAAGATTTGCGCCCCGAACTGGCAGCAAAATTGAAACCTTTTCGCTGCTGGTTCGTTATTTCAATAGCGCGGCTCATTGGCGAGGGCCGTGGTCGCATCTTTATTGGATAGCTGGAATTGCACTCTGCACCAACTTCCACTATTGCTCTGGGAAGAGCAGAAAATTAGAACCAGGAGGGAATAACCTTGTCAAATCAGAAGTCAAGCAACTGGACTGCACGAATGTGGGTCGGTCTCGCGCTGATTAGCGTGGCGCTGATCATGTCGGCGTGCAGCAGCGGCGGCGTAGCAAGCCAGCCAAGCCAGGCGGTAGTAGCTCAGGCCCAGCCGCAGCAGGCTGGCACGAACTCTGCCCCCGCAGTAGCCACTGCCTATCGCCCCGGCGGTCAGGCTACTGCCGCGCCATCTATCGTCATCCCCCCCGTACCCGCCCTGCCCCCCAGCAGCGGCGCTATCCTGCTTGCCGAT
>JBBRMT010000353.1:0-3295 GCA_038230695.1 Chloroflexia bacterium | reverse complement strand
CGCTGATCGGATAGCCCTGCTGGGCCAACCCTCCATGGCTCTCCCAGTAGGCGCGGAACTTGCCGCCTACAGTGTGGCCGGTACGCTGGAAGTAGAGCGGGTTATCGTGGCTGACCGTCTGGTTGGGCGCACCATCGGGATATTTGGCATGGTAGCGGAACCCACCTAGCTGGCTGAGTTCCACCTCATAGGGAGTACCAGCGTTTTCGGGGTGTAGCTCGAACTCGGCCCGCTCGAAGTATTGCACCGTGTAGGTCTTGCCGTCTATCGGACTAACCTCCTGGAACTCGTCGGTAATGGGGTAGCCCTGCTGCGCCAGCCCGCCGTGGCTCTCCCAGTAGGCGCGGAACTTGCCGCCGATAGTCTTGCCGGTTGCCGCGAACTTATAGGGATGGTCCGTGCTGGCGGTCTGCGGCGGGGGGGTTGCCGCCGGGGTTGCCGCTGGCGCAGGCGTTGCGGTAACGGCAGGTGGCGGGGATGCGTTGCGGGTGCCGCGAATGGTGTAGACATCCTCGCGCTGGTTGCGGGTATCGGTCCAGACTATCCATACTGCGCCGCCAGCGGCGGAGATGCCCATGTAATCGCCCGCTGCGTTGCCCGCGTCGGCGGCGATGCCCACGTTGTAATCGGATGATGCAGTGCTGAGGCGGGTATCGGGCAGCCAGGTCTTGCCCGCATCGCTGCTGCTGGTATAGTAGAGGTTCAGCAGCAGGTTGTGGGGGTCGTCGCGCTTGTCCATCCAGGCCACATAAACCGTGCCGTCGGGCGCGACCGCGATGGTTGGCTCGGTCTGGTCTATGATGCGGCCCGTGGGGTCATCGTTGAGCCGCACGGGGCTGCTCCAGGTGTCGCCGCCATCGGCGCTGCGGCTGTAGTAAATGTCGTAACCGTTGGTGGCATCGTTGCGCGAATCCTCCCACACCATATAGACGTTGCCGTTGTGGGAATCCACCGCCACCGCCTGCATGGTGATGGTGCGCCAGTTCTCCACGCTGCTGCCACGCGGGCAGCCAGCGCCGCAATTCACCTCGGCAACATCAGCAATCGGCTTCTCCGCCGACCAGCTAACCCCACCATTGGTGGATTTGACCTCGGTGATGGCGTTGGTGCCATCGCCGAACATCGTCACCAGCACATTGCCGTTGGGCAGCGCCACCGGGATGCTCACCAGGGTCTCGTTATTGCCAAGTTGCACCGGGGTTGACCAGCTTGCGCCGCCATTGGTGGAGTATGCGCCGAAGTAGCGCACCACATACTCATTGCTCCAGGTTACATAGAGGCGATTGTAGTAGGGGCTGGCAGGGTTGGTGTCAATCGTCATCCAGTCCTTGTCGCTGCTGCCCTTGCCGCCCCGCCAGGCCGCCACCACCTTGCTCCAGGTGTTGCCGCCATCAGTGCTGCGGGTTACATACGTTCCCTCATCGGCTCCGTTGTAGGCCAGCAGCGAGGCGTAGGCCACCCCATCCGCGCCGAAGATTACCACCGGGTCGCTCTCGTTAGCCACCTTGAGGTCGCGCACGCCGGGGGCCAACTGGTTGCTCCAGGTCTTGCCGCCGTCGAAGGTCGCGCCGAGGTAGATCTGCTTCTTGCCGTCGCGCCAGTCCTTGAAGCCAACCACCGCGTTCATGTCGTTATGCGGGTTGACCGCAATCTCTGGCTCGTGGTGGGCGCAATTGGTGTTAGTCGAGTTGCAGGCTTCGGCATCGGTGTTCGCCTTCTGGTTCGCTCCCCAGACGATCGGCCCGGTTGGGGGCGGGGCTGAGGTTGGGGTTGGCCCGCTGGTAGTTGGGGTAGCGGCAGGCGGACCGGGCGGCGAGGTGGGGGTGCGGGTAGGCAGCCCACGGTACAGCGACCCCGCTGGCTGCGGCACATTGGCCGCGGCCTGGCTGCTATTGCCTATCACCAACAGGGTCAACGCGACGAACATGAACAACAGGGCTGATATTTTACGCATCTTTAACCTCTATTCTAGCGGTTCGCTGGCGCGGATTACACCATATGACGGTCGGGCGGGATAATCCCCGCCCGTACAATCTGGTTTGTGTCGGTAATGGCGGGATAAATCCCGCCCGTGCGGATGACGATTAAGGCGCAGTCGGGTACTTCTGCTTGTATTGGAAAGTACCCAGTTGGCTGAGTTCCACCTCATACGGAGTACCAGCGTTTTCGGGATGTAGTTCAAAAACGGCCCGCTCGAAGTATTGCACGGTGTAGGTCTTGCCGTCAAGGGCGGACACCTCCTGAAACTCCTCGCTGATGGGGTAGCCCTGCTGGGCCAGCCCACCGTGGCTCTCCCAGTAGGCGCGGAACTTGCCGCCAATGGTATGCCCCGTCTGCGGGAAACTGTAGGGGTGATCCGTGCTAGCAGTCTGGCTGGGTGCGCCGTTGGGGTACTTCTGCTTGTAGCGGAAGGTGCCAAGCTGGGATAGCAACACATCGTTGGGCGCGGCGTTCTCAGGGTGCAATTCCATCACCGCCCGCTCAAAGTATTGCACGGTATAAGTCTTGCCGTCGAGGGCGGACACCTCCTGAAACTCGTTGCTAATCGGATAGCCCTGCTGGGCCAACCCGCCGTGGCTCTCCCAGTAGGCGCGGAACTTGCCGCCGATAGTCTTGCCGGTCTGGGGGAATAGGTAAGGGTGGTCGGTGCTGGCGGTCTGCAGGGGCGCAGGTACAGGCGTTGCAGTTGCCATAGGCGTGTTGGTGGCCGCCGGAGCCGGGGTTGCTGCCTGGCACGAAACAGTCGCTGCCTCAACCGAGGTGAGCAGGCTGCCGCGTTCGCCGCCGCCGATGGCGTAGATAGTGTTGCCCACGCTTGCGCCAGCGGGGATGAGACGATACTGCGCCATGTTTGGCCCGTTGCTCCATGTGTCGCTAGTCGCGTCGTAAACGTAGCTCTGGTTCTGCTCCACTGCGCCGCTGCCCGCGATGCCGCCGAAGACATAGAGGTGATTGCCCACCACCGCGCTGCCAGGGTAGTCAATCTCGCGGGGCAGGGCAGCGCGGGTGGTCCACTTGTCAGCGGCGATGTCGTAGTCGTAGGTAGAGCTGGTAAACCCCATCGAACCCAGGTCGAAACCACCAGCGGTGTACAGATGGCCGTTGATCACGCCGTAGCCCATGCCGCTGACTTTGGCGGGGATGGCAGCGCGGCTGGCCCAGGTGTTGGCAAGCGGGTCGTATACCCACGTCTGATCCGTAACCGAGGGCGTGACCAGACTGGTGAGGCCGCCGACCAGGTAGATCTTGCCGTTCCAGTAACCCGCCGCCATGAACGCATGGGCAAGGGGCATCG
>JBBRMT010000352.1:0-3301 GCA_038230695.1 Chloroflexia bacterium | reverse complement strand
TGATGACACCCCTGGCAATGTGCTGCGGCTGTGTGCCAAAGCCCGCCAGCCAGTGCGCGGGGATCTGCTTGACGCACTGGGAGTCGCCAACCTCAGCCTGACCGTCGGCGCGGTATGCGTCTACCACAACCTCATATCAACAGCCGTCGGAGCCTTGCACGGCACGAATATTCCGGTTGCCGCCGTCTCCACCGGCTTCCCCGCAGGGCAGAACCCTTTGCCGCTAAAGATCGCCGAGGTCGAGGCTAGCGTAGCGGCAGGCGCACGCGAGATTGACATCGTGATCAGCCGCGCCCATGTGCTGACTGGCGACTGGCAGGCGCTATACGATGAGGTGCGGGCCTTCCGTGTCGCCTGTGGCGAGGCACATATGAAGACCATCCTGGCGACCGGCGAACTGGCAACCATGCGTAACATCGCCCGCGCCTCGTTCGTCTGCATGATGGCAGGGGCCGACTTCATCAAAACCTCCACCGGCAAGGAGAGCGTCAACGCCACCCTGCCAGTCAGCCTGGTGATGGTGCGGGCCATCCGTGAGTATCAGGAGCGCAGCGGCTACCAGGTGGGCTTCAAACCGGCAGGCGGTATCCGTAGCGCCAAATCCGCGCTCGACTGGCTGATCCTGATGAAAGAGGAGCTAGGCGACGACTGGCTGCGCCCCAACCTTTTCCGCATCGGCGCGTCCGGCCTGCTCACCGACATCGAACGCCAACTAGAATACTTCGTCACCGGCCACTACTCGGCGGCCTACCACCAGCCGATGGTCTGAGGTGGAGTGCTGAGTGCTGAGTGATGAGTGCTGAATTGTAGGGGCGCAGATTTATCGCGCCCTGCTGCGCTGCGCTTGCGTAGGGGCGAGCAAAACCCCTCTCCCCTTGGGGGAGAGGCTGGGTGAGGGGTAATGGTGAACCGCCTACAATGCTAATCGCAACTGGCGATACAGATGTATGGGCGGGCTACACTCGCCCAGGTGAAGCGCCGTCAATGCGCATTGGGGCAACGAATGCAAAAAGCCTCTCCCTAGCGGGGAGAGGTTTGGTGAGGGGGGATATCGCCCTAGCATAATGGGAATCGTAAGCATAGGAGCGCTAGATGAGTGAGCAACAGCAGGATGAGACAACAAAGGTTGCGTGTCTCCGCTGTGGCGGGTGGATGGTGGAATGTAGGCTTGATATAAGAGAAGCCTACCATGTGGAAGCTATCCCGGTTGGCAGCGAACAGAAAACTTTCAACAAACACAAATCTCCGGTGAGGGCGATGGCTTGCTACTCGTGCGGCCATATGGAGATGTTTGCCATTCAGCCTGGAGAACTTGACCCAGCACGATGGAATCATTAAAGTATGATTCAGCCCAATGTACTACTGCGAAAGGCGGATGAACCAACATGGAAGAAACCGAAAAGTGGGCCGAGCAGTTGCAGGCGATCGAGGAGAAGCTGGGCGAGGCTTACGAGATGCTGGCCGAGTTGCAGCAGGAGCTAAAGGTCGCTGGGCGCAAGAAGGAAGCGACCACCATGAACGAGCCAATGGAGCGGCTGGCCCGCTACGCCCGCCTCTTTACCGAGGTGCGCGGCGCGTGGCAGGAAACGGAGGGCTTGTAAGATGACCGCAACCGCAGCACGACCACCTAGCAAGGTGGCGCAGATATTCAAGACGATGGAGTATGGCCCCGCACCGGAGTCGGCTAAACCGGCGCTGGACTGGATTGCCGAGCATCAGCCGTTCGGCCTGTTCATCGGTGGCGAGTGGGTTGCGCCCGGCGGCGGCACTTACACCGACAGCGCCAACCCGGCTACCGACAAGCCGCTGGCGAAAATCGGGCAGGCGACCAAAGAGGACGTGGATAAGGCGGTAGCGGCGGCGCGGGCAGCGTTCCCTGAGTGGAGCGCCACGCCGGGGCATATCCGCGCCCGCTATATGTATGCGATTGCTCGCCATGTGCAGAAGCACTCGCGCCTGCTGGCGGTGCTGGAAACAATGGACAACGGCAAAACCATCCGTGAGACGCGGGACATTGACATCCCACTGGTGGCCCGCCACTTCTACTATTACGCGGGCTGGGCGCAACTGATGGCAAGCGAACTGGCGGGCTATCAGCCGCTGGGCGTAGTCGGCCAGATTATCCCCTGGAACTTTCCGATGCTGATGCTGGCCTGGAAGATTGCCCCCGCGCTGGCGATGGGTAACACGGTGGTGCTGAAGCCCGCCCGCTACACGCCCCTGACTGCGCTTGCCTTCGCCGAGATCTGCCGCGAGGTGGAACTGCCCGCCGGAGTGGTCAACATCGTCACTGGCGAGGCGGGAATTGCGGGTGAGGCGCTAGTCAATCACCCCGACGTTGATAAAATCGCCTTCACTGGCAGCACCGCTGTGGGCCGCCACCTGCGGCGGCAGACCGCTGGCACCGGCAAGAAGCTTTCGCTGGAACTTGGGGGGAAGTCGCCGTTCGTGGTCTTCGACGATGCCGACCTCGACAGCGTGGTAGAAGGCACGGTGGACGCGATCTGGTTCAATCAGGGGCAGGTTTGCTGCGCCGGTTCGCGCCTGCTGGTGCAGGAGACGATTGCCGATAAGCTGACCGAAAAGCTGAAGGCGCGAATGGAGAAGCTACGCATTGGCGATCCGCTGGACAAGGCGATGGACATCGGCGCGATCGTTTCACCCGCGCAGTTGCAGGAGATCACCCGCCTGGTCAAGACCGGCGTGGACGAGGGCGCAAGCGTGTGGCAGCCGTCGTGGTCGTGTCCCACCGAGGGCAGCTTCTATCCGCCGACGTTGTTCACCAACGTTTCGCCCGCCGCCACCATCGCGCAGGTGGAAATCTTCGGGCCGGTACTGGTAAGTATGAGCTTCCGCACCCCCGCCGAGGCGGTGGCGCTGGCGAACAACACCCGCTATGGCCTGGCCGCCAGCGTGTGGAGCGAGAACATCAACCTGGCGCTCGATGTGGCGCGGCGGATCAAGGCGGGTAGCGTGTGGGTCAACTGCACCAACCAGTTCGATGCCGCCAGCGGCTTCGGCGGCTACCGCGAGTCCGGCTTTGGCCGCGAAGGTGGTAAGGAGGGACTCTACGAGTACGTCCGCCCATCCTGGGATTCCAGATTTAAGATTGCAGATTTCAGATTGAATGGCGAAGCGGACACTGAACCCAGCCGCGCCCATGCCAGTCAGAACGGCCGCGCCAGCGGTCACATAACTCAAAACTCAGGGCGGACGCAATCCGCCCCTACGACAACTCAAAACTTCGCAATTGACAGAACGCCCAAGATGTTCATCGGTGGCAAGCAGGCGCGGCCCGATA
>JBBRMT010000351.1:0-3317 GCA_038230695.1 Chloroflexia bacterium | reverse complement strand
CAGTGGCGGCTCCAATACGGGCGGGCGATTAGCATGGTTGGCACAGAGGGGGCTGAAGAATTGGAGAACCTGCTTGAAACGTGAGTTTGGCGACTTCCAAACCCCTCCTGCGTTGGTAGATGCAGTGCTGGACAGACTTATGGCCGAGGGTCAGCGCTGGGGGCGGGCGCTTGAGCCAACCTGTGGCAGCGGCCACTTCATTAGCGGGCTACTGCGTCACTACCCACCTCCAGACCAGGTGCTAGGCTTTGATCTAAATCCCGACTATGTAGCCGAGGCTGCCTCGCTGGCGGGAACATTTACCAGCACCCAGGTCAGGGTGGCGCAGGCTAACTTCTTCGCGCTTGACCTACGCCACGACCTCCTCTGGCAGACATCGGGGCAGCTCCTGGTGGTGGGCAATCCGCCCTGGGTGACGAATGCCGAGCTGGGAGTTCTGGGCAGCGCAAACCTGCCCCCGAAGCACAACCTCAAAGGGCTGACTGGCCTTGAAGCCCGCACCGGAAGCGCCAATTTTGACCTGGCGGAGAGCATCTGGCTGAAGCTGCTACGTGAGCTCGCCAGTGAACAGCCAACCATCGCGCTGCTGTGCAAGACCTCGGTTGCGCGTAGCGTGCTACAGTTTGCCCACGACCAGAGACTGGGGGTGGTGGAGGCGGCAATCTATCGGATTGATGCTGCACGATGGTTTGGGGTGTCAGTAGATGCCTGCCTGTTTCGGGTGAAACTGGGGTCGGGTGCGGCTTGTTACGAGGCTCCGGTCTACGCTTCACTTGAAGATACTGCTCCAGAGACGGTAATCGGGTTTATGACTGGACGGATGGTTCGCGATCTTCGTGCCTACATGGGAGTTGCGGCCGCCGACGGCGGCTCCGCACTAACCTGGCGGCAAGGGGTGAAGCACGACGCTGCCAGTTGTATGGAGCTACTCAACACGCCACTGGGATTGCGGAACAAGCTGGGTGAAGAGGTTGATGTCGAGGGTGAGTACGTCTACCCACTGCTCAAAGGTTCAGACCTCTTCCACTGGCAAGGTCCCCCTATCGATCGTAGAGTAATCTTGCCGCAGCGTCGTCTAGGTGAAGATACCCATCAGTTGGCGACCATCGCGCCGCAACTATGGCGTTATCTTGAGGATCACGATGAGGTATTTGCCAGGCGCAAGTCCTCCATCTACACGCACCAGCCGCCCTACTCGATCTTTGGCATCGGCCTATACTCCTTCGCTCCATACAAGGTAGCGGTATCCGGCCTGCACAAGATGCCACGCTTCCGTGCGATTGGACTAGCATCCGGTCAGCCGGTGATGCTCGACGACACCTGCTACTTCATCCCCTGTCAGGATGCCCGCCAGGCAGCGATGCTGGCTACCCTGCTTAACCACCAGGTCGCGCAGCGGCTAATCGCGGCGATTAGTTTTCCCGATGCCAAGCGGCCAATCACCAAAAGCATCCTTGAGCGTATCGACCTAAGTGCCGTGCTTGAGTTTACGGACAGGGATGCGCTATTGCGGTCGGCCAGCCCAATTGCGGCGCGGCTGGGAGGCTGGGACGAAGATAAGGTACCCTGGCCGGAAGACCTGGGGAGACTACTCGAAGAAGGCACGTTTGTGGTGAAGAAGCTACATAGCAGGGTGAGGCAGAACCAGATGTCGTTGGCTCTATCCTGAAGTGATATAAAAAGGTTGCAGCCAGACAAAGGAGGGGTGAAAGGAATTGCAACGAACACGGAGTGCGAGAGCGGGCAACGCATGTCCCTTGACGCTGGTGGGACGGACTGCTATTATTAGTCAGGCAAGCTCCGTAATAGAGTAGAGTAGCCTTGAATGGGGTGAAATGGTGAATACAATACAGCGCGCTAGACAAGGGCAAATTGAAGCTGAGAGGCAACCCGCAGCGGTGTTTCGGCGCATCAACATCAAGAACGTCCTGTCCTTCGGACCCGATGGCATCGGCGAAGGCGGGGCTGGTCTATCAATGCGCTACCTCAACATCCTGATTGGCGACAATGGCAGTGGCAAGTCTAACTTCCTTGACGCTCTGCGCCTGCTCCGGCTGATCGCAGCAGGGACTTCGCCACAATACCTGGCCCGTACCGGGGGGCTACGAAACTGGCAGTGGCGGGGCAGCGGGAGTGAGGTAACCTCCAATATGGAAGTGCTGGTATCTTACTCACAAGACGATGTAGAGACCATGCTGCGCTACAGCCTCTCCTTTCGTGACGAGCCGGGTTTTGGCCTGCGAGTAGTTGATGAAGAGGTGGACTTGCTGGCAGAGGATGGGCATACAATCACCGCGACACTTCTTGCTTACAGAGCAGGGCAGCCATACGTCGCCGCGCAGCGGGAGAACGGAACCATAGGGGAACTGGCCCGCGATGCTGATTTCACCCTGGAAGAGGGCCGCGCCGCGATTGCCCAGCGCCGCAAGCCCCGCCGTTATCCGCAACTAACTTACCTGGGGCAGCTACTATCCTCAATTCGCCTCTATCTCGACTGGGACTTTGGCCGTGACTCCAAAGTACGGCAGACGCTTGATGTGGATGAGCGGCAACTGATACGCCATACCCCTCAGGCGATGCTACCTGGTCTACCGCTCTGGTTTGCCCGCGAACCGGGCTATTTGCGCGAGGATGCATCCAACCTGGTTGCCGTACTGGAGTTGCTGCGCGATGAGGAGCAAAGCCCCGGGGTGCGGGAGCGAATTCGTGATGCCATCCGTGATTTCTACCGATACGCCGATGATATTGACATCGAGGAAGTCGGTAACCCCCCCGATACGCTCCGACTGGTACTACGCGAAATGCACCTGCCCAACCCCACTCCGGCCAGTCGAATGTCGGAAGGGATGTTGCAGTGGTTGGCGCTGCTTGCCGTCCTGCTCGACCCCAATCCTTATGCCCTGGTATGTCTGGAAGAACCGGAGGTGAATCTGCACCCCGATGCCATCCACACCCTGGCCGGGCTACTCAAGGAAGTAAGCGCCCGCAACCAGTTGGTGGTAACCACCCACTCGAATTACCTGCTGGAAGAGTTCACCCGTCGGGTTGATGATGTCGTAGTGGTAAGCCGTCGGCAAGGAGCCACGACTATGCACCGGCTGGACGCTGAAGAACTAGCTCCCCAACTGAAGAAACACACCCTCAGCCAATTGTGGGATTTGGGTTATATCGGGGGCAACAAGTAGTGGGGGTGCTAATTATTGTTGAGGGTGGGCGGCAGCCGGAGTCTAGCCAGCAGCGCCGTAGCTACGCCCGCAGCGTGGGAAATCTGCTGCGCCGGGCGCTGCGTCGTCGCGCCGACCTGAACAGGATTGTGT
>JBBRMT010000350.1:0-3324 GCA_038230695.1 Chloroflexia bacterium | reverse complement strand
CGTTGTGCCGCTGGCGATGTTCTCCCTATCCATTGCTATTCTCCTCCTTAATACGCTGAACCCGCCCACTGACTATAACACATCGGCGCAAATAGTGCAACCATCTAAAGGCTGATTAGGGGTTACAAGGAGGGTGTGCAGACAGGTTGTAAGGCAGGCGGGTTGGTGATATAATAGAGTGGATGACGACTTTGTGCGTTGGCTGCGGGAGTGAACACTCAGTAAACAATGGAAGTTGGTGAGATGAAGAAGGCAGTAATATGAGTAAGAAGCAAGAGCAGCTAAAGCCTTACAGTAAGATAATGCTTTATATCACCTTGGTAGGCAGGGTCACAGGGGTACTCATCATACTGTACATTTTTACTCTGTTGTTCATAAGGCCACTCCCTTCGTGGCTGAAGGTAGATGATCAGACACCCATTGTTCTGCTTCTGATTGGTATTAGTCTAGCGGCTAATGTTACTGCATTTCGAAGCTCTAGTCATGAGAATAATTTGCCATCGCTGCTTGCTATCGTCGGTATGGGCATCATTCTAGGTCTATTGATAGTAATAATAGCCTTCTTCTACTGGGTATACGGGAGTGGCTAAAAAGAAGGTGCAAACGTAGTTTGCGTGAGTTATAACAATTCGCTTTGCTGATGCAGCATATTCGTAGGGGCGGGCTGCTGCCCGCCCTGGTGAAGTTGCCACTATGTTTATCGAATGTGATAATGGGACTGGTAGAGCGCTGCTTGCCAGGCAGGGTTGGCAATGAGCATGGTCACCATTGCACCAGGGCGGGCTGCAGCCCGCCCCTACAGATAATACTTCGTTCGCTCAACGAATTGGTATTAGTTATAGGAGAAATCCCATGCCCGAAGTAACCGCCCCCATCGTTGCCGTAACCGTCTATACTGACCGCGCCCAGATTACGCGACGTGGCACAGTCAGCCTGAGCGAGACGGGGGCGCAGGAGCTTACCGTCGCAGGACTGCCGACCAACATTGACGGTAACTCGCTGCGGGCCAATGGGCGGGGAACTGCCGCCGTCACCATCATGGGGGTGGAGAGCAAGGTGCGCTACTTCACCGACCCGCCCCGCCAGGATGTGCGCGACTTGCAATCGCAACTGCAAACCTTGCAAGACCAGGCCAGCGAATTCGCCAACCAGAACGAGACGCTGGGCAAGCGGCTCGAAACCGTACAGAAGATGGCAGATGTCGCGGCCAGCCGCTACGCCCGCAGCCTGGCGCAAGGCACGGTGCAGCTAGAGGCCGCCCAGCAGTTGCTCGATTTCATCAGCGGTCAAATCCAGCAGGTGAAGCAGGAGCAATTGAAGCTAACTCAGCAGCAGCGCGAAAACAAGAAGCAGCAAGAGGTGGTGCAGAGCCAGATCAACCAGCTAGCCTCGCCACGCCAGCGTCAGGATAACTTCGTCAGCGTACCAGTGGAAGTGGGCAGTGCAGGTGACTTCGCGCTTGAGCTAACCTATGTGGTCTACGGCGCAAAGTGGCAGCCTCTATACGACCTGCGGATCAGCAGCCAGCCCGTTGCTCCGGCTCCGGTGCAGCCTTCAGCCAGCCCGCCAACCAGCGTAGCGTTCAATGGGAAGCTCACTCTTGGTTATCTCGCCAGCCTCAGCCAGAACACTGGCGAGGACTGGAGCGCGGTCAATCTCACCCTCTCCACCGCCCGGCCCAGCCTCGGCACCCTGCCGCCTAAGCTCGACCCCATCTACCTCGATGTCTACACCCCACAACCTCCGCCTATGGCCTATGCCGCTTCGCCGATGGCAGCAGCCCCAGCGGGGATGGCGCGCAAGGCATCCACCATGAGCATGGCCGATGATGCGGTAATGTCATCAGCGCCCCAGCAGGAAGCGACGATTGCCCAGGCCACGGTCAACAGTAGCGGCGCAAGCGTCACCTTCAGCCTACCTCGCCCGCTCGATGTGCCGTCCGACGGCCAGCCCCATCGTACCATGATCACCAGCCAGGATTATGATTGCCGCCTCGATTATAGCAGCGTGCCACGCCGCGCCAACCTCGGCTACCTGCGGGCCACAATTACCAACAATAGCCCGCTTACCCTGCTGCCTGGCTCCGCCAACATCTTCCGCGACGGCGAATACATCGGCAACGCTAACCTGGAACTGACCGCCCCGCAGCAGGAGTTCAAGCTGTTCCTCGGCCCCGACGAGCAGGTGCGTACTGAGCGCGAACTGGCGGGCCGCGAGGTGGATAAGACCTTCATCGGCAACACCAACCGCAACTCCTACGCCTACCGCATCAAGCTGGAGAACCTCAAGTCATACCCGGTGCGGCTGGTGGTGCAGGACCAGATTCCGGTCAGCCGCAGTGAGCAAATCAAGGTCAAGCTGAACAACATCCAGCCAGCAGCGGAGATTGACAACCTCGGCATCATCCGCTGGGAGCTAACCCTCGACCCCGCCAGCAAGATGCAACTGCACTACGACTACACCGTGGAGAGCAACCGCGACACCCGCATCAGTGGGCTGGAGGAATAGCAAAACCCCTCCCCCATAGGGGGAGGTTGGGTGGGGGAGTACAGGGCGACACGTCATCCCATTGGAGGAATTGCGGCGATGCGATTGGTAATCCAGCGCGTAACCCAGGCATCGGTCACGGTCGAGGGCAAGGTGATCGGGCGCATCGGCAAGGGGCTGGTGGTGCTGGTGGGGGTGGGTAATGGTGACGATGCGGCGAAGGTGGAGGCATTGGCCGCCAAGCTGGTCAATCTGCGGATCTTCGCCGATGATGCGGGCAAGACCAATCTCGCCGTGCTTGAGATAGGCGCAGAGATGCTGATCATCTCGCAGTTCACCCTTTATGCCGACACGCGCAAGGGTCGCCGCCCCAGCTTTATCGAGGCTGCTCCACCGTTGGTCGCCGCGCCGCTAGTCGAGCATTTCGTCGAGGCGGTGAAAGCCTACGGCCTGCGCGTCGCCACCGGCCAGTTCCAGGCCGAGATGCTGGTCGAAATCCACAACGACGGACCTTTCACGATAGTGATGAATGATGAGTGATGACGACTCCCCTCCCACCGGGAGGGGTTGAGGGCAGGTCCTTGTAGCGCGACTTGCTCCCCCACCCTACCTCCCCCAATAGGGAGGATTCGAACTAACCTACTACCTACTACCTTCTACATTTATGAATGAACTAACCTGGCAGGCCGCAGTAAAGCAGACCGTGCAGCGCACCGTGCTGGTGGCGCTCAGTGTGGGCATTGTGTTGCTGCTCCTGCTGCTGGCGAACCTGCCCACTGTTGTCGCCACCTTGCTCACCCTTGCTTATGCCCTCTACGTGCTGCTGCCCTACCTGCT
>JBBRMT010000349.1:0-3335 GCA_038230695.1 Chloroflexia bacterium | reverse complement strand
TGAAGAAGGCGGAGTACGCCTCCTCGGTACGCACTGCCCAGGCCCAGGCCGACAAGGCATACGACATCCAGGCCAATATCCAACAGCAGCAGGTGGTCACTGAACTGGTACGCATTGACCGCGTCAAGCGCGAAGAGGAAACCCGCGTGCAGGAAGTGGAAATCAAGCGCCGCGAGAATGAGCTAATCGCCACCGTGCTGAAGCCCGCCGAGATCGAACGTCGCCGCATCGAGACCCTGGCCGAGGCCGAGCGCCAGCGCCGCATCATCGAGGCATCTGGTAACGCGGAGGCAACCCGCACCCAGGGCGGTGGCAACGCCGACGCGACTCGCCTCCAGGGTCTGGCCGAAGCCGACATCATTCGCGCCAAAGGCCAGGCCGAAGCCGAGGCCATGACCGTGCGGGCCAACGCTTTCAGCCTCTATAATCAGGCCGCCATCGTGGACAAGCTGTTCACCAATCTGCCTGACATCGTTCGCGCTATCTCTGAGCCACTCAGCAAGGTGGACAAGATCACCATCGTTAGCACCGGCGACGGCGATGGCATCGGCGCGAACCGCATTACCGGCGACATTGCCCGTATCGTCGCTCAGGTGCCGACCATGTTCGAGACCCTGACGGGGATGCGCCTCAGCGACCTGATGGGCCGTATCGCCCCAATTGACTCGACTGCCACCCGTGTCAGTAGCAATGGCAGCAGTAACGGCAGTGCGACTAGCAGCAACGGAAGCAGCGCGACTAGCAGCAACGGTAGCAGCGCCGTCAGCGACGGCCACCTGCCTGCCCCGGTTGCCGCCAGCAGCACAGCAGCCACAACCGCGCCCGCTGCGCCTCATCAATCCACCAACAAGTAGATGCCCGCCAGCAAGGTAAAACAGGATTGCCGCCCCAAAGGGCGGCAATTTTGCGCTCCTCCTCTAGTAGGATGGTAAAGTAGCCCATCCTTCCATAAAGGGTTTATCCTTATCCACAAATAAAAACATCCAACAGCACGAAGCTACAAGAATGCAGGTGGCGTGCTGAGTTACTGTGGGCTGAGGGCGTAGCCCTTTGTTGCCGCGTTACCCATGCTCCTCGTCTGCTTACCTGCTGCCAGGTTTATCGTGGGGGTGGCTCTGTAGCTACGCCGCCCTTTGCGCCGTCTTTATCTCCCCACCGCCAGCCGTACATCTGTTACTTGCATTGGCGCATTGTCACTGACGATAAGCATTGATGCGCTTGACCGATCGGAGCTACGCTCCCAACCCTCGGTAACTCGGCGAGCGGCGGCGTATCTCCTACCGCTACCGACCCTTCACCACTTGTGGATAAGGATAAGCCAAAAGGGGGAGTTCCACCGCTCTAGTCCCTGCCATAACCTTCATGTTAAGGGGAGTTCTGCCGTTCTAGCGCCAGCCGTAACCCTCATGTTAAATTATGTTACACGCGCCTTTTAGGCGGGGATAAACCGAAACACTATCGCGCCGGGTTGTGTCTTTATATATAGAACACAAGAGAGATAAAACAAGAGGCGAACCCTTGAATGAGAGAAAGAGGACAACCAATGGCAATTACCCGCAAGTATCCCCAACCCGACAAGGCGCGGAGCAGCCAGGCAGGCGGCACCCGCTGACGGACACATACTTCCACCTCGAAACGCGAAGGGCGCTGATGCAGCCCTGTCATCAGCGCCCTTTGCTTGTAGATTGTCACACATCCAGTGGCACAGATCTGTTGATTGGGCCGGAAGCGAGGAAGCCGAATCGTTTGAGGGCGGGGGTCAGGCGGCGATCCACACCCCGGTACATCCCCGCGTTGGCGAAGAACAGCAGGGCGAAGACCACTGCGTAGATAATCGAAGCGCCAATATCAACCGAGCCGGTGTCGTAGGGGCCACCAAAACCCTCGGCGGTAGCCCAGATTAGCACCGACAACACTGAACCAATAACGTAGATGGAATTGCTGAAAGCGCCCAGGATCAGACCAATCGCCAGCAGCGTCTCGGTTATGGCAACGAGGTGGGCGAAGAAGGCAGGGTCGAGGTTTACGGTGTGGATCCAGAAGGTAAGCCACGCCTGCGTTGCTAGCGGTTGGCCTTTTAGTTTGTCGTTGAGCATACTGGTTATGGTATCGAGGAAGCTCGGTTGCCACTTGAACCAGGCATCAATCGCCCAGATTAGGCCGAAAATTATCCGCACGATACCAATGCCGCGCAACCGCCAGGTGGGAACTTTAATCCAGCGACTGCTGGGCAATTCGCTGGAATCAGCGATCGAAGATTTTTTAGTTGCAATGTCAGTTATAGCCATGTCCGCTCCTTTTTATATTGCTGAAGCGGCTGCAGTGTTCCATTACGCTTCGTAAGGATGTTACGTATTGGCTGGTGCGGTGGATGTTTTAAGGGCGCTGATGCAATCCAGCCATCAGCGCCCTTCTGTGTTTGTAATCTGTGTGCATACTTGGTTACGTCGCTGTAACGTCGCCGATGTCGGTTCTATCCTTCCACAAACCCCAAAGCGGCGAGGCTAGTATCGCGGCTCCAGTCATTGGGATAGGAGCAGTGGCTGACTCTATTTCATCCTGATCGAGCATTTCATCATCACCCTGTGCAATCTGGTTCTGGCTGATGGAGTTCTCAAGCCCGTAAGTGGTCAACAATGGACCGTCTACGTCAACTATGATAGCATTGCTTAGGATGCGCCGTGTCGCTTCCTTCAAGTTGGTGAGCGCCTCCTCGACGGTCGCGCCCTTGCTGCTGATGCCTGCTTCAGGGCTGTTTGCCACATAGCCGCCATTTTCGCGGCGAATAATCGCGGTGAAGGTTTGGGTTGCCATGATATTTCTCCTTTGCTCTACCCAAATTATACCACACCCAACAAAAAGGGCGCACTGTTCGGTGCGCCCTCACTCCCCCTCCCTGCCTCCCCCTTTGGGGGAGGGGTTTAGACCTAGATAATCCCCAACTCGCGCCCCACCTGCTCGAACGTGCCGAGCGCGGTGTCGAGGTTGGCGCGAGTGTGCGCGGCGGTCACGATGGTGCGGACGCGGGCCTTGTCCGCTGCCACGGTGGGATAGACGATGGCCTGGGCGAACACGCCCTGCTCGAACAGTCGATCGCTGAACTTGCCCGCCGTCTCGCTGGTGCCGACAATCACCGGCGTGATTGGCGTTTCGCTCTTGCCGGTATTGAAGCCGAGCGCGTTGAGCCGCTCCTTGAAGTAGCGGGTGTTGTCCCACAGCCGCTGGTGCAGTTCGGGCTCGCTTTGCATGATGCGTAGCGCCTCACGGCAGGTGGCAACCACGCTGGGCGGCTGGCTGGTGCTGAACAGGAAGGGCCGCGCCCGCTGGATCATCAT
>JBBRMT010000348.1:0-3375 GCA_038230695.1 Chloroflexia bacterium | reverse complement strand
CATATCGAGACGAGAGATACACCGCCATACTCTCTGACAATCGAGTGGGATAGCCGCGACAACATCTTCGTGGTTAGTTCGGTGGAGTGGCTGGGCAATCACACACATGGCAGTACCTATGAGGAAGCGTTGGCTGCCGGTCGTGATATGCTAGCGGGGCTAACCGAGATTGCCCACAATCGCGGCCAGGCACTGCCGCCGGTGCAGCAGTTCAGCCGCACCCACCAGCGGTAATTATGGCAGCACCTAATTAATACAGGAGAACCGCCGTGCAGTTTCACTTCGACCCTGACCAGAAGTTCCAGCTTGCGGCAATCGCGGCAATCACCGACCTGTTCGACGGCCAGCCCGATGTTAGCGCCCTGCCACCAACGGTGGATGCCGAGAGCGGCACGGCGGTGGTGGGCAATAGCCTGGCTCTGGATTACGATGCGCTGTTGCTGAACCTGCAGGTGGTGCAGCAACGCAACGGGCTGGCAACCAGCGCCAGCCTGGCCGGGCTGCCAGTCGCCGCCGACTTTGCCGCCGCCGCGTCGGTGCTGGATGCCGACGGCAACGCGATGACTCCTAACTATTCGGTCGAGATGGAGACCGGCACCGGCAAAACCTATGTCTACCTGAGAACCATCTTCCAGTTGCGCCAGCAGTACGGCTACCGCAAGTTCATTATCATCGTGCCGTCGGTAGCCGTGCGCGAGGGGGTAGTCAAGACGCTGCAACTGACCGAAGCCCACATGATGGCTCAGTATGGCAACCAGGCTTACAACTACTTCGCTTACAGTTCGACCAACCTGGCCGCCGTCCGCAACTTCCCCAGCACCCAGGGTATCGAGGTTATGGTCATCACCCTGGCCGCCTTCAATAAGGATAGCAACATCCTCAACCAGTCGCGTGACCAGATGGAGCGGCCAATCCGCTACCTGCAAGCGGCCAACCCCATCCTGATTCTGGACGAGCCGCAGAACATGGAGGGCGAGGCCGCCCGCAAGGCGATTGCCAGCCTCAACCCGCTGTTCGTGCTGCGCTACTCAGCCACCCACCGCGAGAGCTACAACCTGGTCTACCGCCTGAACCCATATCAGGCTTACCGCCAAGGATTGGTCAAGCGCATCGAGGTTGCCTCAGTGCTACGCGAGAGCGACCCCAACCGCGCCCTGCTGCGGCTGATCAAGGTTGAGGCCAAGGGCCGCCAGATTAGCGCCTACGTTGAAGCCTACCAGCGGCTGGTTAGCAACGAGGTGCAGCCGCATATATTCAAGCTGGAACTGGATGACGACCTAGCGGAAGCGAGCAAGAACCCGCTGTATCGCGGCTATGTAGTCACGCGCATCAATCGGGGCGGCAATGAGGGCGACCTGGTGGAGTTCGGCACCCTCAAGCTGACCAGCGGACAGCCGTTCGGCGCTGACCGTGAGGCGATTATTGAAAGGCAAGTGCGCTACGCGGTCGAAGAACACTTCCGCAAGCAAGCTGCCTACCTGAGCGAAGGTATCAAGGTGCTGACCTTGTTTTTCATAGACAAGGTAGACAACTACATCGAACCTGAAGGATTGATTATCAAGGCGTTCGAGCGAGCCTACACCGAGCTGCGGCCTAAGGATGATTTCTGGCAGGCTCATGCGCTGAAGGACGTGCATAAGGGCTACTTCGCCAGGCGGCGCAAGGGTGGCGTAGACGAGTACATAGACTCCGACCCCAACAAAGACACTGCTGCCGACAACGAGGCGTATGAGCTGATCATGCGCGACAAGGAGCGTCTACTCGACCTGAGCGAGCCGACTGCCTTTATCTTCAGCCATTCGGCGCTGCGCGAGGGTTGGGACAACCCCAACGTGTTTCAAATCTGCACCCTCAATCTAACCACCAGCGAGGTAAAGAAGCGGCAGGAGATCGGGCGAGGGATGCGCCTGGCGGTCAATCAGCAAGGCGACCGCATCAAGTCGCCAGAACTCAATGTGCTAACCGTGGTCGCCAACGAGAGCTACGAGACTTATGTCGCCAGCCTGCAAGCGGAGATTGTCGCTGCGTATGGCAAGGATGGCACACCGCCTGCGCCAACCAATGCCAGCCCCGGTGCGCCCGCCGTGAAGGTGCGTCCCCAACTGAAGCGTGACAAGTTGCTTACTCCGGAGTTCCAGGAACTATGGCAGCGCATCAGCCGCAAAACCCGCTATGCCGTAACGGTGAACAGTGAACAGTTGGTGGCCGATGTACTCAAGCAATTGGAGGAGGAACACATCCGCCGCCCGCGTCTGTTTGTGCGTAAGGCTGCGGTGAAGGTGCGGCGCAACGATAGTCTGACGGCGGTGCTGACCGGCGGCAGCGGTGGCAGCGAGATCGAAGCCGAGTATGAGTTGCCCAACATGATTGAGTTGATCAACAGCCTATTGGAATACAGCAACCCGCCGCTGGCGGTCACGCGCAGTACCCTGGTGCGGCTCTGCACCGAGGGTAGCGCGATGGTGCAGCAGATGATGATGACCAACCCCTATCAGTTCGCCGCCACCGTGGTGCGTCTGCTCAAGCACGCCCTGGCCGAGCAGTTGGTGAAAGGCATCAAGTACACGCCGATTGATGATTGGTACGCACAGTCGCAGTTCAAGGACGAGGATAATCCCGGCAAGTTTCAGATTGCCAGCCCCTACGATGATACCGGCAACGGCGCGGGCCTCTACGACCTGACCGCCTGCGACTCGATGATAGAGACAAACTTTGCCCAGAAGCTGGAGGAGAACCGCAGCGTGCGGTTGTACATCAAGCTACCCGCCTGGTTCAAGGTAGAAACCCCGCTGGGCAATTACGAGCCGGATTGGGCGCTGGTGTTCGAGCCGCACGACGAACATGGCGACGTTGGCAAGCCACGCCTCTATCTGATGCGCGAGACGAAGGGCAGCGAACAACTGACGGATCTAAGCGATGAGGAACGCTGGAAGGTGCGTTGCGGCCTGCGCCACTTCCAGGCTGCCCTGGGGGTGAACTACAAGGTGATCACCGCGGAGAGTGAACTACCCGACGGCGGCTGGCCGCAGGATGCGTGATTTGATTGGTGGGATGCTTCGGTATCGCCGCGATTAGCTAGCTAGCTTCGTCTGCCGCTGCCTCATCAGCGAACGACAAATCCTTAACCGCAAGGGCAATACCAATAACCGCTACAAGCGAATGGCTAGACGCACTGGAGCAGTCTGGTGATTGCCGCCTGTATCCGCTGCATCTGCGCCACCATTGGCTGCTGCTCGGCACTGGTGACGCGGTCGAATTGGTACATCGCTTGCTGTGCCGCCGCCAGCAAAGGGGGCAGTAGGATAGCGTAGGGCAGCAGCGGCGCACATAGGGCTGCACCGTCGGCGGCATCCCACACCGGCGCGGCCAGGGGGT
>JBBRMT010000347.1:0-3415 GCA_038230695.1 Chloroflexia bacterium | reverse complement strand
CGCAGCAGCTTCATGTAATCGCTCAGGCTCATTGTGCCACCCCCTCACCAACGGCGGGCAGAGGCTCCACGCCGGGCGCGTCGGCCACATCGTCACGGCGAGCATCCTCTTGCTGGCGGCGTGCGTGTTCATCGCTGCCATATACCCCTGGTTCACCATCGTCAGCCAGGCCAGCAGCGGCAGCGGGCGCGTGCGGTGGCGTAACCTCGCCTTTGTGCAGCGCCAACTCGCCGTCGTGATGACCGTCGCTATGCTCGGCTGCGGTCAGGGTTGCTAGCGGGTTGCCCGTTCCCACCTTCTGGTAGTAGGCAATTGCCAGCTTACGTAGCACCACATCGTTGCCATCATCGCCCACAATCACGATGGTATAGGGGGTGTAATCCTTGATCTGGCCGATGAATATCTGGCCGTCGAACATGGTGAAGCTGAAAATCGCGCCCGCTTTCTGCTGCGCGGTGAGATACTCCGGCTCACGATCATCGGGCAGCTTGGTGGTGGCGGGCGATTTCTTGGCTTCCTCGGTCAGGCTGGCAGCGCGTTCGCGCATATTGCGGATCCACTCGCGGGCCTGCATCCGATCGAGTTCGGTCAGCGACTTGCCCACCTCGGCGGCAATATCTTCCTCGCTCAGTCCGGCGCGATGGCCCTGGCGCATAATCTCCTGCACCTGGCCCTCGGTGGCGAGCAGGATGATCGGCTCTGGCTTGGGCTTGACTGGCTTGGGTGGTTTGGCACCGCGTGGCTTGGCGGATGGGCTGCCCCAACCGGGGCGGGGTGGGTAGCCACGCTGCTCTGGCGGCATTGCCTGATGCCCATCCTCTGTAGGCGCGGGTGGCATTTGTTGGTCAAGGGGGGGTGCCGTCCGGGGCGTGAGGGTTGGGGGGCTGGCAATGCCAGCAGGCGGGTTGACGGGCGGCAGAATATCCTCCACCTTCACCCATAGCGCCTTCGCCAACAACTTCGCATGGGGCAATGGAATCAGTTGCTGACCGATCTCGTAATCGTTAATCAGCCGCGAGGGGATGCTGGCGCGGGCGCTAAGTTGCCCCAGGGTCAAGCCCTTCTTCTCGCGCAGGCTACGTAGTTTGTTCATCTTGCGTGTCTCTCCTTTACAAGTTCAAAGTTTGGTGGCGGCACGCTCGCCCCACCCCTGACCTGCATATTATAGCCTATCGCGTTAGTTTCGCGCAACATAGCAAAACCACCTCATCAGCCATGACTATCGGCTGGTGGGGTGGCTTTATTAGCCTATTTACGGGTGCGAAGTAGCTAGGATGTGCGTAGCTGCGTTACAGCGGGCGACTAGCCCCGGCCGAGCAGAGCGCTGCCGATAAACTGCAAGAGCAGGATGGCGACGATCGGCGAGAAGTCCATCATTACGTTGCCCATCGCCTTCTGCATAAGTTGGCGGATGGGGGCGAGTATCCATTCGGTGCTGATGAAGAGGATACGATACCACTCGGCGTTGCTGCCGTTAGGCACGATCCACGAGGCGATGGCGCGAACGAAGATGAGCAAAGTCAGCACCTGAATAATCAGCCCGATTAGTGCATAGATTCCCATGACAGTTAGTTCCTCCTGAAGACAAGATGTGGTGGTTGTCTTCTACCGATTTAGAGTGTCGAAGCCACAATCTTGTTTCACTTATTATACCATATCACGCCCTAAACTCATGTACCCCAACTGTGACCAGTTACATCTCAAGCAGCTATTGCATAGTAAAGGACCTTGTGCTATAATGGGATTTGAGGCGTTAGAAGCAGTAACAACCTACCAAAAGAAAGGGATACAAAAGTGAAGAACAGACTTACCGGATACCGCACCATAGGCAGAGGCGCTGCCACCGTGTTGGCGATGCTGGCGCTGGTGCTGACCCTCAGCAGCATGAACGCCGCCGCCGCTGGCGCGGGCGACAAGGGCAGCCGCCCCTCCAGCCCTGCGCTTACTCAGTATTTCCAGGATGTGCCAGTCGGCAATTTCTACTATGCGGCCACCGCCGCACTTTACACGAACGGGGTAGTTAGCGGATACACCTGCGGCGTGGCCCCTGCCGGCCCTTGCGTGCCGCCTGACAACCTCCCCTACTACCTACCCTCCAACACGGTGACGCGCGGTCAGATGTCCTTCTACGTGCAGAACGTGCGTACCCATCCTGGTATCAACATTGACGCTTCTACTGGCCCATACAGCGGCACCACGGCAATTGACGTGTATATGACCGGCACTGCTAGCGTCGGGCAGTTTACCGAAAACTACGGCAGCGGCTATGGCGATAGCTACGGCAGTGGGGCGCAGGGTGTTGTCGGCTGGGCTGCTGGGGATTACAGCTCCGGCTTGTTCGGTTACGGCGCTGGCACTACACACAGCTACGGCGTGTTCGGCTACTCGGTGAACAATGCCGGTGGCTACTTTAGCAGCACGACCGGATCCGGAATCGTAGCGTCGGCGAATAATGGTTATGCTGGTCAGTTCTACAGCGGCAGCGGCTATGGCCTCTACGTCGCCAGCGGTAGTAGCGATGCGGGCGATTTCTACGGTGCGGACTGGGGTCTCTATGTCCGCAACAGCGGCACTCATCCCGCAGTGGATGCGTCAACCAGCGGCGCAAGCAGCTACGGTGGTTTGTTCCAGAGTACCAACTACGTCGCTCTCAATGCTGCCCCCCCGGCCTCCAACAACGGCTATGTCCAGATGTTGGTAACCGGGGTTGACCCATCGGGGGCGCTTAATGCTGCGAGAATCAACAACGGCGGCCTGTACGTTGCCGGTAATCTGACGGTTGGTGGCTCGAAGACCGGCTACGTGGTGGATGCGATGCAGAACGCCGACAGCGTGGCATTGCAGCCTGGCGATGTGGTAGTTATCGCCGAGAATAGCACCACCCCTGTTCTGGGCGACATCCCCGTGCCTGCGATTAAGCTGGCTACCAGTGCTAACGATAGCGGCGTGGTGGGAGTCGTTGATGCGCCGCTCTACGTTCCCGATGCTGTTACCGCAGCTACCTACAAGGCGCAGCAGGACGCAGACGTGAAAGCCAGCCAGGCGGCGGCTGCCAACCAGAACCAAAAACTCAGCCCACTTGCCAACATTCCGAACCGTATTACTGACGAACAGGGTCTGCCGCATCAGGATAACAGCGTCTCCAGCGTTGCACCGGGAAAGTATTGCAACGTTGTTACCCTCGGCGCGTACAAGGCGGTCAAGGTTGATGCCAGCTTCGGCCCAGTCCACCCCGGCGATCTGCTCACCACCAGTCCACACGCTGGTTACGCGATGGTGGTCAAGGACAAGGCGGCCGCCTACGGCGCAGTCATCGGCAAGGCGCTTAGTGGTCTCGACAGTGGCACCGGCACCGTCACGGTGATGGTTTCGCTCAAGTAGTCGTACTCACGTACCGAGACTGCACAAAGGGCCT
>JBBRMT010000346.1:0-3451 GCA_038230695.1 Chloroflexia bacterium | reverse complement strand
GGTTGATGCGAAGGAAGAATCGCTGCGACTCGATAACGTCCACCTGTAGCTTGCCTTCCTCCTCGCGGATAATCACGTCGGGCTGCACGTATTGCGCCTTGCTACGGCTGCCCCAGCTTTGGATATCGCCAGCGTCAATCACCGGGAAGGGGGCAAGCGATTCCTTGATAATATCGCGGGCCTCGGCCACCGCATCGTTGCTGATACCCAGCCGTTGCGCGATGTAGCCGTACTTGTGTTCGCCCAGTTCGGTCAGGTACTCGCTGATGATTTGCCGCACGATAGTATTGAGCGCGGGGTGGGTGGTTTCCTCATCGGTGGCTAGCTCGGCCAGGTAGTCGAGTTGCAGCAGCAGGCACTCGCGCACATCGCGCGCCCCTACCCCCGGCGGACCGAGGCGTTGGAGCTGGAGCAGCACGCTCTCCACCGCCGCCTCGTCAACTCCGAGTTCGTGGGCAACAGCTAGGGTAGTGGTGGAGAGGAAGCCGCGCTGATCGAGGCTACCCATCAGGTAATCGGCGATCTCGCGCTGTTCGCGGGGGATAGTGGCATAGAGGTCGCTCAACAAACGCTCCATCACCCCAGCTTCGGCGGCCACCAGGGTCATGGGGTCGAACTCCTCGTCGTCGTTGAAGCTGCTGCCGCCACCGTAACCCATAGTGTAATCGTCGTAGTCGCGGTAGCCGCTGAAGTCGCTGACATTGACCTCAGTCTGCGCCGGGTCGGGCCGCTTCTGGCAAGTGGGGCAATAGTTGCCATGCAGCACCTCGCCGCAAGTGCTGCAGGTTGGTTTCTCGTTAAGTTCCAAAGCGGGATTCTGGTCAATCTCTTCTTTGATTAGCTGCTGCAACTCCATCGAGGAAAGCGCGAGTATCTGGTTCACGGCGATCAGGGTAGGCGACACCCGCATCGTCGTGTTCATCTCCATGCCCATATCATTACTGAGATCCATCTGGTCTATTCCCTTCGAGTAGGTTATGTTGCCCAATAAGGTGTCAATGCTATGTGCCGATTTTATCATAGATTGGGTTAAATAGCAAATATTAGTGGCACAGAGCTTGCTGATTTATACGACAAACAGACTACGTAGCAATAAGTTAAAGCTCATCCCGGCCCAATAGGGTGCGGGTAATTTTGTGACTCCCCCAGGTTGACGCTGCCACTAACCCGCCGTATAATATCTGATACACACAGCGCATATACGCGATGGGGAGATTGAACGTGGCCGACCAGGATGTAGCGATTATCGGGGCGGGCATTGGTGGGCTGGCAGCGGCGGCTCAGTTGGCGCAGCGGGGCTTCAGTGTCGGCGTATTCGAGCAGAACCCGCTCGTGGGCGGCAAGATGAACAAGGTGACAGCGGGAGGATACCAGTTCGACACCGGCCCTAGCCTGCTCACCATGCCTCATGTGCTGGCCGACCACTTTGCGGCGTGCGGGCGACGACTGGAAGATTACCTGACGCTTTCGCCGCTTGAGCCGCTCTGCCGCTACTTCTGGCCGGATGGCGCAACCCTCGATGCCTCAAGCGATATGGCGACGATGCAGGCGGGCCTCGCCAAGTTGAACGAACACGATGCCGCCGCTTATCCCCGCTTCATCGCCCACGCCCGCCAGCTATACCAGCGTACCGCCCGCACCTTTATCTACGGCAGCCTAGAGCCAGCCGACTTGCTCCGCGCCTTGCTCCGCGCCCCGCTCGACCCATTGCGGATTGACCCTTTTCGCACCATGCACCAGGCGGTTAGCGGCTTCTTCAACGATATGCGGGTGCGGCAATTGTTCGACCGCTATGCCACCTACAACGGCTCGTCGCCCTATCAAGCGCCCGCCACCCTCTGCGTCATTCCCTATGTGGAATACGGTTTCGGCGGCTGGTATGTGGCGGGCGGCATCTACCAGATCGCGCAAGCAATGGCGAAGTTGGCAGGCGAGAAGGGAGCGGAGGTAAGCACCAACACGCCGGTGGATGAGATAATCGTCACACAGGGGCGGGCGCGAGGGGTGCGGCTGGCCGACGGGCGCAGCTTGAGGGCGCGGGCCACCCTCTCCAATGTGGATGTACTGCACAGCTACAGCCACCTTGTCCCCCCAGCAGCACGGCAGGCTTACGATGCGCGGCGACTGGCGCAGATCGAGCCGTCCTGCTCCGGCTTCGTCATCCTGCTAGGGGTGCGGCGCAGTATCGCGCAGTTGGCACATCACAATATCTTCTTCAGTCACGACTATCAGGCGGAGTTTAACGCTATCTTCGCGCAGCGGCAACCCGCCCCTGAACCAACTATCTACGTCGCCGCGACCAGCAAGAGCGATCCGACCCAGGCTCCCCCAGGCTGCGAAAATATCTTCATCCTGGTAAACGCTCCATACCTGAGCGATGAGACGGCGGGCAAATGGTGGGACGAGCATAAGCAGGCTTATCGCGACCTGATCCTGGCAAGGCTGGCCGAGTTCGGGCTGGATCTTAGCAGCGACATTGACTACGAGCAGATTATCACACCCATGGATCTGCAAACCCGCTATGGCGCATGGCGTGGCGCGATTTATGGGCTATCGTCAAACGCCCGATTGGCTGCGTTCATGCGTCCACCCACCCGCGCCCGCGACATCGAGCGGCTATACTTCGCGGGCGGCAGCGCCCATCCCGGCGGCGGCGTGCCGCTAGTCACCCTATCGGGCGGGCTGGCAGCGCAGTTGATTGCCGCCGACTTGCGCCAGGGCAGCGCTTGACGCACCCCTCGCTCCCTCATAAAATAAAGTGGTCATGGATAAGCTATACCTTGCGCTCATCCTGCTTGCCTCCCCCTTTGGGGAGGGATGCAAAGTAGCAAACTAGAGGAGTGCAGACGTGTCGGACTTGTCGCAGGGCGAAGTTAACTTTCTCTTTACCAACCTGGAAGGCAGCGTCAGGATGTGGGAGCAACATCCACTGGCGATGCCCGCCGCGATGGCCCAGCATGATGCTCTCATCGTCGCTGCCGTCGAGGGCAACCAGGGCCACATCTTCCAGAATCTGGGCGATAGCCTTTGCGCCGCGTTTAGCACAGCGAGTGATGCCCTGCAAGCGGCGCTGGTGATACAACGCAGCTTTGCCAGCGCCACTTGGGGGGAACTACAGCTGAAGGTAAAGATTGCGCTGCAATGCGGCCCTGCCGAGTTGCGCGAAGGAGAATACTTCGGCCCACCTACGCTCAACCGCCTGGCTCGTATGCTGGCAGTTGCCCACCCCGGCCAGATACTGCTATCCTCTGCTATGTACAATCGGATAGCCCAGCAGTTGCCCGCTGCTGTTAATGTTCGTGACATGGGCGAACGCCGCCTGCGCGACCTAGCCCGCGCCGAACACGTCTACCAGCTTGCTGCCCCCGACCTGCCCGCCTCCTTCCCCCCGCTACGCACACTGGACAGCCGTCCCAACAATCTGCCCGCCCCTGCCACCGCCTTCATTGGC
>JBBRMT010000345.1:0-3458 GCA_038230695.1 Chloroflexia bacterium | reverse complement strand
GCTCGATAATAACGTTGACGGGCAGGCCGGTGAGATGACTGGCATGGCGGGCGCGCTCTATGCGCTGCATCACCAGTTCAAGACGAGCCTGTAGCTCGTCCATATTCACCGGCTTGAGCAGGTAGTCATCCGCCCCCGCCTCGATACCGCGAATCAGCCGTTCGGTTTCGCCCTGGCCGGTGAGCAGCACCACCGGGATACTGGCGGTGGCGCGGTTGCTCTTCAATGCCTGGCAGAGCGCATAACCATCCACCCCCGGCAGCATCAGGTCGAGCAGCACCAGGTGCGGCTGGAAGTTACGGGCCACCTCCACCACCTCGCGGCCATTGGTCAGCACCTGCACGTCATAGCCATGTCGCTTTGCCAGGTATGTGCTGAACAGGGTAGCGATCTCATGTTCGTCGTCCACAATCAGCAGGCGGCGAGGGTGAGGGGTAAAGGCTGTGGCAGACACGAGCGGATCGGGCGCAGGGCTGGCAGGCAGCGGGCGGAACGAGGCGGGAGTTTCGTTATCGTCGGCTGCGTCCTCTTCTATGGTGCAAGCCAGTTCCAGCAGGTTCTTCACCAGCAACTCCAGGCCGGTGATATTGGCATTGAGGACGCGGCGGTAGTGGGCAGCAGCCTCATCGTCGTTGCTAACCGGCGGATTGGTGAGCAACTCCTGCTCCAACTGATTGCAGACGCGCAGCAGACTGCGGGCCGAGCCGGTAATGCCGCTGAATGGGCCGCACAGCCCGCTAGCAAGCAAGGCAATCAGGTTGGAGCGGGCATGGCTGATGCGGCCCAGGCTATCGGCAGCCAGCGGGCTAGTGGTCAATTCGCTAACCGCCAGCGGCCGGGTTTCCAGTTGACTAAACTCGTCCATAGTGAGACCTGTAATATCGCTGTGTGGTCCTAGCGAGACTACCATAACGATTCACTCCTGTCGTAGCTGATTTAACTGCCGAGCCGCTGCAAACCGATAGCGAAAACTATGCCGAGTAGCATGGTGTAGCCGCCACCTACTGCCCCCTGCAAGGCAGGGTTGAGCCGATCGCTGAGGCGGGGACGCTGCTGCTCATCCAGCACCACCTGATAGCTGGGCGCAAGCAGCAGGCCGAGGATAGTGCCGCCGATCAGCCCGCCGAGGTGCGCCCAGTTGTCAATGTTTGGTAGTTGTGAGCTGAGGAACAGGTTGAGCCCGGCGATTAGCACAATGTTGTATAGCTGGGTGCGACCGGCTGCGCCTAGCTGGTTGCGATAGCGGAAGTAGTAGGCAAGCAGCAACCCGATGATGCCGAAAATCGCGCCACTAGCCCCCGCCGAGTCGTGCTGCAGCCCGGGCAGCACTGTCATACTGGCAACACTGCCAGTCAGCCCGGCCAGCAGGTAGATGAGCAGGAAGCGTATGCGGCCATACAACTGCTCCGCCTCGCGGCCCAGCAGGTAGAGCGCCCACACGTTCAACCCTACGTGTAGGATGCCGATGTGCAGGAACATCGCGGTGAACAACCGCCACCACTGGTTGCCGCCGATGCAGCCAATTATCTGCTGGTAGTCGTGGGCGGTGGGGCCGGGCGCAGCTACGCAGGCGTTCGATAGCGAACCGAAGTCGAGCAAAGCCTTATCGAGCGCGAGGTCGTTACCCATCACCACATCCATCAGGTTGCCGTGATAGTGAAAGGTGGCGTAGAGACTGAGCGCAATCCAGATCAGCACGTTGATACCGACCAGGATCTGGGTTACAATAGTGCGGGCCAGCGGTATCGGCAGCGGGCGGGCGCGGGGCAACTCGGCAGGCCCGCCCACTGGTGGCGGGGCGTAGCCCACCATCGCCTGGTAGGGTGCGGGCAGCGACGCAGCGGGTGCGGATGGCTCGCTGGGGGGATATTGGTTGCCTGGCGGCAGCGGTTGCGGGCCGGGGCTGGTAGCCATAATCGCAGTATCTTCCTTTACAAACAGCAGCGCCTACATTCGAACACTTATAATAATTGAGTATAACATCGTAGCGCAGCCTTGTCAATCATGTGACAAGACTGCCGCCTCAGCTACTACGCAATATCTTGTTAGGTTCGCGGTAAGGTTAGCGTAACGTTTGCGCGGCCTCGCTGATAGGAGCATATTTACCATGCCAATGCTTACAGTTGACCAGGCGCGGGAGCGCATCCTGGCCGAGTTCCAGCGGCTCGCGTCGGAGGCTATGTCGCTACCCGCTACGCTGGGGCGGACGCTGGCTGAGGATGTGTTCGCCGCGCAGCACATCCCCCCCTTTGCCAATAGCGCGATGGACGGCTTTGCGGTGCAGGCGGCGGACACGGCGGGAGCCAGTGCGGACAACCCTGCCCGCCTGCGCGTGGTGGGCAACATTGCCGCCGGATCCCGCAGCAGCCAGCTGCTCGGAGCGGATGAGGCGATGCGGATAATGACCGGCGCACCGCTGCCCCCTGGCGCGGACGCAGTGGTACGCTTTGAGGATACCGACGAGGCCAACGCGAGGGGCGGGCCGGATGCGCGGGGCTATCAGGGTCTCGCAGCGGTTGACCAGGCATACGCCGATATGGTCAGTATCTACGTTGCTGCCAGCGTAGGCCAGAGTGTGCGGGCGGCGGGCGAGGATATGCAGGCGGGCGAACTGGCGCTACGGGCTGGCACGGTGTTGCGGGCGGCGGAGATCGGCGTGCTTGCCAGCCTGGGCTACGCAAGCGTGCCAACTATTCGCCGCCCCCGCGTGGTCATCCTTGCCACTGGCGATGAACTGGTCGAGCCGGGTGAGCTTATTGATGCGCTGAGGGGCCAGATACATAATAGCAACAGCTATGCCCTCGCTGCCGCCGTCACCCGCTATGGCGGCGAAGCGATCAATCTGGGCATCGCCCGCGACAACGTGGCTGACCTCAGCGCGAAGATTGACGCGGGCCTTGCGCTGCAGCCGGATCTGTTCGTCACCTCGGCGGGGGTGAGCCTGGGCGATTACGATATTGTCAAGAACGTGCTTAACGAGCGCGGCCAGATGAACTTCTGGAAGGTGAACCTGCGCCCCGGTAAGCCGCTGACCTTTGGCCGCCTCGCCGGTGTGCCGCTACTGGGATTGCCCGGCAACCCGGTCTCCTCTCTGGTTACGTTCGACATCTTTGGCCGCCCCGCCTTGCAGAAGATGCAGGGTAAGCCGGTACGCGACTTCCCCAGCGTAACTGCCACGCTTACTGAGCCGCTGCATAATGGCGATGGTCGCCGCTTCTACGCCCGGATGCTGGTCGAGCGCGACTCCAGCGGCGAATACACTGCCCGCAGCGCAGGGCAGCAGGGCAGTGGGGTGATGAGTACCTTCACCCGCGCCAACGCCTACGTGGTTGTACCCGAAGATGTGGCCTTGCTCCCAGCTGGCAGCAAAGTGCAGGCGCTGATGTTCGATTGGGGCGACGAGGTATTTTAGCATATCCGCCATTAAAACGCGCAGCATAGTCGGAAAGTTGCACAAG
>JBBRMT010000344.1:0-3459 GCA_038230695.1 Chloroflexia bacterium | reverse complement strand
CGGCTGGCTCTCGGCTGCGATATTGACCGTGCCGCACTAAACCATGCTGCCAGCAACCTGGCCGCCTTCAGCTACGGTGATAACGCGATACTGGGCGAGTGGGATGCCACCACCTTGCCGCTGAGGGCGCGCTCGGTCGACGCGTTGGTCGCCGACCTACCGTTCGGCGCGTTGGTTGGCTCGCACGCCAACAATGAGCGGCTCTATCCCGCCGTGCTGGAGGAGGCGGCCCGTGTAGCACAACCGGGCGCGCACTTCGTTGTCCTCAGCCACGAGATCAAGCTGATGCAGCGGCAGCTGGATGAGCATAGCAAACGCTGGCGGCTGGCGCAAACTACAAGAGTGCGCTTTGGCGGCCTTACCCCCGCGATTTATGTGCTGCGCCGCCAGTAAAGCGGCCTATCTCACCCCCGATAGTGGTTGTACAAGGTTGACGCAAGCAGCAACATTGCTTTATAATAACGCCGCTGCAACAGAGTCGTTAAATGCTTTGCAGTCTGTGCTAACAAGTATCTGGTACGGAGGTGAGGTTAAATTGCGGAAGTTTCGGCCACTGCTATCAACGCTAATCGCGCTCATCGTTTGTATCAGCCTCAACGGCATAACCTCAGCCAAACCGTTGCACATAATACAAGCCAGCAATGCAGCGGATCTGCTTCGCTGGAGCAGCGCCCCCGACCTTCCCGACCCCAACCTGCAAACGCTGTTGGAGCAGCGTGTATCCGGGTTGCCTGGCGATTGGGCAGTAGCGGTCAAGAAGCTGGATACCGGACAGATGGCAATGGTGCGTGGCAACGACCAGTTCGTGGCTGCCAGCCTTTACAAGCTAGAGGTGCTGCTTACCATCGCCAGCCTGCACGATCAGGGCAAGCTGCAGTATAGCGACACCATCACTGCTACCCTGGCCGATGATACTGAGGATTACGCGAACAACGACCCCGGCATTGACCCCGGCACCGAGATGAGCATCCAGCGTACCGCCGAATTGATGATAGACGAGAGCAACAACACGGCGGCGGCTATGCTCATTCGCATTATTGGCGGCCAGGATGTGATCAATAGCACGCTGCAGGATTATGGCCTCAGCCGCACCATCTTCGATCCCGCCAACGATAACCTCACTAGCGCAGGCGATATGATGCGCTACTTCGAGATGCTCTACTCCGCCCGCCTGGTCAACGCTGAGGAAAGCGATTGGATGCTCGACATCCTGCTACGTCAGGAGCTAAACTTCCTCATCCCCGCCAACCTGCCCAGCAATGTGCCAGTTGCCCACAAAACCGGCAACCTGCTTGACCTTTTTCACGATGCCGGTATTGTCTACGCCCCAGGCGGTCCCTTCGCCATCGTGGTGCTAGCCCAGAACCTCGACACTGAGGACACTGCACGGGCGCAGATCCCGGTGATTGCCCAGGCCGTTTACGATTACTTCAACAAAGCCAACTACCAGCCGCAGCGCAGCTTCCCTGAGACGGGTCACACTGTCTCTGGCCCATTCCTCAAGTTCTGGAACACCTGGGGCGGCCCGAGCGAGTTTGGCTATCCGCTAACCGAGGCGATCAATGAGGGTGGATTGCAGGTGCAGTATTTCGAGCGGGCCAAGTTCGAGTGGCACCCCGACGATAGCGATAACCCCATCCAGCTAGCCCTGCTAGGCAGTGAGGTGGCTGCCGCTCATAATTACCCCACCGCCGCTGCGCCACCGAGCAGCGCCGCCGACAGCCAGTTCTTCGATGCTACCGGCCACAACGTCAGCAAGAGCTTCCTGTCTTATTGGCGTAACCATGGTGGAGTGCAGGTCTTCGGCTACCCCATCACCGAGCGTCTCCAGGAAGTTAGCGGGGCGAACGGCAAGCAGTACACGGTGCAATATTTCGAGCGGGCCAGGTTCGAGTTGCACAACGAGGGCAGTGGGGATTCCTACGTACTGCTCGGCCCGCTCGGCAACGAGGATCTGCAATTGCACCACCAGGCCCAGCAGCAGGATAGCTTGGACAACCTGTTTGAGCAGGTGACGCAGATCGGCTCTATCTAGGAAATGTAGGCTGAACCCCCAGACCATCGCTACTTCTTCACCGTTATCGCGTATTTTGATGTATATGGACGCATCACATAAGCCCCTACCACCATGTTGCACCCGCGATACGCGTTGACCTCAACGCCACAACTCTTAGCTCACCCCTTCATCCAATAAGGCGAACCCTTTGCCCCGCTCATTCGTTATAATCTAGGATGTGCCTTGCCCGATTTCGTAACTTGGCGAAGGAGACAAATGAGCAGAAGACAATCCTCTCGTATCGGTGGGTTTGCAATCATTGCCCTAATCGCGGTGATGCTGCCGCTGGCCGGTCGCGCTGCGCCGACCGCAGCCAATCGCCCCAGCTTTGACGCATCAGGCGTGGGCTTCACCATGGCCCTGCTGGGCAACAACAGCGTGGTCGCGGGCATGGGCGCAAACTGGGTGGAGTACACTCTTAGCTGGCACGATGCCAACCCCGCGCCCGGCAGCTACAACTGGGGCAACGCCGACAACATCATGAACGCCGCTGGCGGGCTGAACGTGATCGTGCGCGTGATGGACACGCCCGACTGGGCCAGGCCAAACGGCACGCCCACCAGCTATCCTCCTACCAACCCGCAGAACTTCACTACCTTCATGGCCGCGCTGACCAGCCACCTGACCAGTAACGGCACGCCCCCCGCTGCCTTCGAGATCTGGAACGAGCCGAACCTGGACTACAACTGGGGCGGCCAATGCCCTGACCCCACCGGGTATATGCGTCTGGTGCAGGCGGCATCCAACGGAGTGCGCTCCGTCAACCCCGGCATCAAGGTCGTCGCGGGTGCCGTCACCACCACCGCCGACTATATCCCTACCCAGTACGGCTCCGCCGACCGCACTCCCATCGCCCCTATCCACGCCGCACTGAAGATTAAAGGCGATCAGATCAGCTCGTGCCACATTGACGACATCCTGTTTATCAGGGGTATGTACCAAAACACCCTCGGCATCCCCCCCACCGTCTTCGATGTTCTGAGCAGCCACCCCTACGGCTTCGCTTACGCGCCGGAAACCAACCCGCTCGATACACGCTACAAGCTAGTCTACCGCCGCGCCGAGTTGCAGCACAACGAGATGGCTGCCGCCAGTGATGGCGGCAAGCAGATCTGGTTCACCGAGATGGGCTGGGCGATTGACCCGCAGTATATGCCCAACCAGACCGACTGCGCCCGCCCCGACTGGTACTTTGTCCAGACCCCACAGCAGCAGGCCGACTACATGGTGCGGGCGTTGGAGTATGCGCGAGGCAACTGGCCCTGGGTTGGCGTGGCGATCACCTTTAACTTTGACTTCGTGCTAGCCCCCTGGTTCGCCGACCATTGCAACTCATTTAGCTTCTTCTCCATCTATGGTTACTGGCACAACAATCCCACCCCCCGCCCTGCCTACTATGCCAT
>JBBRMT010000343.1:0-3462 GCA_038230695.1 Chloroflexia bacterium | reverse complement strand
TGGATCTTCCTGGTCAACGTGCCGCTGGGTATCTTCGGCACCATCTGGGGTATCCTGCGCCTGCGTGAGCCGGTCAAGCTGCCGGTTAAGCAGAGCTTCGACTGGCCGGGCAGCATCAGCTTTACCCTCGGCCTCGGCTCGCTGCTGGCGGGCCTGTCCATGCTGGCCTTCCCCGCACTGCCCATGCCAGCGGTCTATGGCCTGTTCGTCTTCGCCACAGTCGCGCTGGTTATTTTCTTCTTTGTGGAAATCCACACCGCCCAACCGATGCTCGACCTACGCCTGTTCCGCGATCGCCTGTTTGCTTTTGCCGCATTCGCCGGTGCGCTCAACGGCGTGGCGCGGGGAGCGGTGCTGTTCGTGCTAATATTCTTTCTGCAAGGTCCATACGGCCAGGATCCCCTCACCGCTGGCATCATGATGGCCCCATTTGGCGCGGCCTTCATGCTGGTGGGGCCAATATCCGGCTACTTCTCCGATCGCTACGGGTCGCGGGTGCTGTCCACCGCCGGGCTACTGACCTCCGCTGTGGCGTTGCTGGCTCTCAGCACTGTAACTTCGACTACGCCTTACCCGCTAATCGCCGTCTATATGGCGCTCATGGGCGGCGGCTCTGGCCTGTTCGGGTCGCCCAACACCAATGCGATTATGACCTCGGTGCCACCATACCAGCGCGGCATGGCCGCTGGGGTGAACGCGATGCTGGGCAACACCGGCCAGATGCTCAGTATCGCGATCGCCTTCCCGCTGGTACTCAGCCGCATCCCGCAGGATCTGATGATGAAGGTCTTCCTGAATGGCGGCGGTATGGGCAGCAACCCGACCGCGCTAACCGCCTTCCAGCAAGGCTTGCAGCAGGCATTTCTGTTCTCGTTTGCCATCACCGTAGTGGCTGCCGCTGTCTCTGCCTTCCGTCCCAGCCACAGCCATCTTACCGACAATATCACGGATGAGGCAACTGCCGCCGAGGTCGAAACCTTGATGGCGGGCAACGATTGAAGGTTTCAATCAGAGTTACCCTGTTGGGCTGAGCGAACCATGGTTCACCCCTGCACAATGACCACACCAGGCGGGGCAACTGCGTAAAAGCGATTTCAAGCTAAAGGAAGTTATATGCCCAATTTGCTACAGGAGAAGGCGATCAGCCCGCTATCCGCCGATCAGTGCGCTGACCTGCTGATGGATACGATGCCGCTGGTGATGCGGGCCATCCGTGCGGAGATGCGGCGGCAACGCCCGCTGGATTTGTCGGTTATGCAATTCCGCGCTCTGGGCTTCGTGCGGCGCAACCCCGGCGTTTCGCTCTCCCAGGTTGCCAGCTATATTGGCCTGACCCTGCCCACCGTATCGAAGATGGTGGATGGGTTGGTAGAGCGGCAACTGATCATCCGCGAGGCTGCCATCGAGGATCGTCGCCGCATTACCTTGCGCCTTAGCGCGGCGGGTCAGGATGCGGTCGCCACCGCGCATCGCGCCACCCAGCGGCAAATCGCCGCGCAGCTAGCCCCCATGTCGGGCGAACAGCGCATCGTTGTAGCCCAGGCGATGCGAACCCTACGCCCCCTGTTTAATACTGACGAACTGGACGTTTTGGAAGACGCTGAAAACATCAAGGAGGAGTAATGCAAATAGTGGAAACCGACCCGCCTGCAGCCCTTGCCGCAGCAGTCAACCCACCTTCTGCCGTAATTAGCGAGCCGATGCTGCAGACCCGTGACCTGACCCGCCGCTTTGGCGACCTGATCGCGGTTGATGCCCTGAACATCAGTGTCGCGCCCGGCGAGGTATTCGGGCTGCTGGGGCCGAACGGGGCGGGTAAGAGTACCGCGCTGAAGATGCTTACCACTCTGCTGCCTCCCACCTCCGGTGATGCGACGGTGGGTGGCTTCAGCATCCGTAAACATCCCGCCCAGGTGCGCCAGACCATTGGCTACGTGCCGCAGGCGCTCTCCGCCGATGGCACGCTGACTGGCTATGAGAATCTACTCATCTTCGCCAAGCTCTATAACGTGCCACGCCAGGGGCTTGACCAACGCATCCGCCAGGCGCTCGACTTTATGGGCCTCAGCGCCTCCGCCGACAAGATGGTACGCACCTACTCTGGCGGCATGATCCGTCGCCTGGAGATAGCCGAGTCCATGTTGCACGCGCCGCAGGTGCTTTTCCTCGACGAACCGACTGTTGGTCTCGACCCCATCGCCCGCAAGGCGGTGTGGGAACACGTAGACAAGCTACGCAACGACTTCGGTATTACCATCCTGCTCACTACCCACTTTATGGAGGAGGCCGACAACCTCTGCCATCGCGTGGCGATTATGCACCACGGCAAGGTGGTCGTGACCGGTTCGCCGACCGACCTCAAAGCCACGTTGGACGAGGAAGATGCCAGCCTCGACGACGTTTTCATGCACTATACTGGCGATATGCTCGAAAGCGGAGGAGGAAACAGCTACCGTGAGACTTCAAGAACCCGTCGCACCGCCCGTCGCCTGGGCTAAACCCGCGCCAGTGCGCGTCACCAGCAACCCGCTAGCCGCCACTGGCGACTTCATCACCAAGACCCTGGTGGTGGTGGAGATGGAGATACGCAAGCTACGCCACGACCCTAGCGAACTTGTCACCCGCGCCCTCCAGCCGGTACTTTGGATGCTCGTCTTCGGCCAGGTGTTCACCCAAACCAGGGCGATACCGACCGGTGGCCTGCCATATATCGCCTTCATGGCCCCCGGCATTCTGGCGCAGAGTGTGCTATTCGTCTCAATCTTCTATGGCATCTCGATCATCTGGGATCGCGATGCCGGGATCGTCGCCAAGTTCCTGAGCAGCCCTATCCCGCGCATCGCGCTGGCGTTGGGCAAGTCGCTCTCCGCAGGGGTTCGTTCACTTTCGCAGGCGGTGATCATCTTCCTGTTGGCGGTGCTACTAGGAGTGAACGTCAACTGGAACCCGCTTAACCTGCTCGGCATCCTGCTGGCGGTGTTCCTCGGCGCGGCCTTCTTCTCCGCCTTCTCGCTGATGATCGCCTGCATCGTCAAGACCCGCGAACGCTTTATGGGCATCGGCCAGGTGCTAACCATGCCGCTGTTCTTCGCCAGCAACGCCATCTATCCGATCAGCATCATGCCCGCCTGGTTGCAGGTTATCTCCCACATCAACCCGCTTACCTACCAGGTGGATATGCTGCGTAGCCTGATGCTGGCTAACTATCCCAGCAGTTTCGGCATCGGTGTTGACGTGCTGGTGCTGGGCGTGGCTACCACGATCATGGTCTACATCAGCGGGCGGCTTTACCCCTCGATTGTAATCTAATCAGCAAAGCAGTGCGGTGGTACCCATCCGTTAGACCAATTACTATCGGCTTGTTAGGTAGGTTCTTCTCCTTTCTGCTAGTTGGTTATTGACGTTCCGGCTGGCTTTGCTCACTCCAGTATACCTCAGCCGGAGTATGGTAGTCCAGGGCTT
>JBBRMT010000342.1:0-3497 GCA_038230695.1 Chloroflexia bacterium | reverse complement strand
GTTGTGGTAGACGCATACCGCGCCGACGGTCAGGCTGAGGTTGGCGACTCCCAGTGCGTCAAGCAGATCCCCGCGCACTGGCTGGCGGGCTTTGGCACACAGCCGCAGCACATTGCCAGGGGTGTCATCACCCGCCAGGGTAGTGAGGTCAATACAGGTGATCGCCCGCAGCAGCCAAGCAGCCTGCCACTCCTTCTTCACTGTGCGCCGCTTGGTCAGGGTATCGGCGCGGCGCTCGATGGCGCTGCGGTTGGCCTGTACATCCTCGATCATGCCTAGATCCAGCGGCATCCCCGCGTTGCGGACAAAGCCTTGCGTCTCAGCCTGCGGTTGCGGTCCATGTCCGTTCTGCGACACTGAAGCTGGTCGCACTATAGTTGGCGCTGCCATATCTCTCCTCCTTGCTCACATCCTCTTACCATTTGTGCGTTCAAGTATACTAGCCCCTTCGCCAAATTGCAACGCCCTACCAGGAAACGCAGCATAGCATCTCCCCTCCCACCGGGAGGGGCTGGGGGTGGGTAGTTGCTGCACATTGTACTCCCCCCATAGCAATTCCCCTCCCTCGGGGAGGGGCTGGGGGTGGGTAGTTGCTGCAGATTGTACTCCCCCACCTAGCCTCCCCCTTTGGAGGAGGGATTCTGCTATCCTCTATACCCGTTGGTAATCGGCAGGCGACGGTCGCGGCCAAAGGCGCGGGGGGTGATCTTGATGCCGGGCGGAGCCTGGCGGCGCTTGTATTCGGTGCGGTCTACCAGGCGGATGATGCGATGTACCAGCTCGGGGTCGAAGCCCATTGCCTCAATCTCGGCGGGGCTGCGGTCATCCTCCACGTATGCCTGGAGGATGGGGTCGAGGGTGGCGTAGGGCGGCAGGCTATCGGTGTCGAGTTGGTCGGGGCGTAGTTCCGCGCTGGGTGGCTTGGTGATGATGGCACGGGGGATAAGCTCACGCCCGGCCAACTGGTTGCGGTACTCGCATAGCTGAAACACCAACGTCTTGGCTACATCTTTGATCACCGCGAAACCGCCCGCCATATCGCCATACAACGTGCTGTAGCCGGTTGCCATCTCGCTCTTGTTGCCGGTGGTCAGCACCATCCAGCCGTATTTATTGCTCAGGGTCATCAGGATGTTGCCGCGAATACGCGCCTGCAGGTTCTCCTCCGCTAGACTGAATTGGTCGGACGAACCCTTGCTGATCTCGTCCTCCACCGGCGCAACCGTCTTTATGGTAGCGACATAGGGTTGCTCGATTGGCACGGTCAGGTATTGCAAGCCGAAGTTGGCGGCAAGCTGGGCAGCATCGCTCTTGCTGTGTTCGCTGCTGAACTGCGAGGGCATCGAAACCACGGTAACGTTCTCCGGCCCTAGCGCGTCGGCGGCAATGGCGGCGACCAGGGCGCTATCAATGCCGCCGCTGAGGCCGAGGACGATACGGCTAAACCCATTCTTGCGTACATAATCGCCCACTCCGAGTACCAGCGCGGCGTAGACTTCGCCAACCGCATCATAAAGTACCGGCGGGGTCGGCGTAGGCAGCGGCGGCTTGGGGTCATGGCTTATCGAGCCGTCAGCGCCGAGTATTTCATAATCGTCTGGCACGTCTATGGTTTCTACTGGCATCCCTTCGAGCAGCAATTCGCCGCGCAGTAGCTTCTCCTTGCGCTGGCGGGGGTCGTGCAGGCGGGCGCGGAATACTGCGCCCATGTCTAGATCCTGCACCAGCAATTGCTCGGCGAACTGGCTGGCCTCGGCCAGCTTCTCGCCACGCCCGTCGAAGATGAGGCTGTTGCCGTCGAACACCAGCTCATCCTGCCCCCCCATCAAATTGACGTAGGCCAGCACCACGCCATTATCGCTGGCGCGGGTGGCAAGCATCTTCTCGCGCCAATCGCCCTTGCCGCGATGGTAGGGCGAGGCATTGATGTTGACGATCAGGTGTGCGCCATTATACGACTGCGCCTCGGTCGGGCCGCTAGCAAACCAGATGTCCTCGCAGACGTTGAAGCCGATGCTCACCCCCCGCCAGTAGCAGATGTACGCCTTGCGCCCCGCCTGGAAGTAGCGATCCTCGTCGAACACGCCGTAATTGGGCAGATACATCTTGTGGTAAATCGCCTCAACCTTGCCGTTGGCAACAAAGGCAGCAGCGTTATACAGGTCGTCGCGGGCATCCACATAGCCGACCACCACTGCAATATCCTCCGCAGCGGCGGCGACCCGCTCCAGGCAGCGCAAGTTGTCGGCGATAAAGCTGGGCTTGAACAGCAAGTCTTCGGGTGGATAGCCGGTGATGGCAAGTTCAGGGAAGGCCACCAGATCTGCGCCTACGGCGCGGGCGCGTTCGATATATTCGATGATGCGGGTGGTATTGCCTTCCAGGTCGCCTACGGTGGTGTTGATCTGGGCCAGCGCGAGGCGGAAGGGGCGCGATTCGAGCGCGGCGGGTACGTTCAGGTTGGGCATAGGGTTTGCTCCTCTGCTTGGGCGCAACGCTACGCCCTGACAAATCTTCCTACCCCATTATAACATAATGTATAAGTTACACCAAGTCATACAGGGCGAACCGTTGTTCGCCCCTACAGAAATTGACGTATCGTGTAAGATCGCGAAATGCGGCTCTGCTGATTACAGCAAGCTCTTCAGCCGCACTTCCAGCACCTGCTGCTGGTCGAAGCCTTCCAGCTTCAGGTATTTGGCGGCAGCGTCAATTAGATCCGTTTCGCTGAGGTCGCTGGGCTTGCCGTCGCGTTCCAGATAGTAAGCGGCGGTGTCGGTCATCGCGTCGAGGGGCAGCAGGCCAATCAGTTCGCTGTGGGCGATGCTAGCATGGTAGCGGGCCGCCTCGATGCGTACCAACTCGAAGGCACGATAGATGGGGGTGGCTTTGTGGTTGAGCAGGTTCAACGAAACCTGGGCCAGCCCCAGCGCGGCCAGGTCCACGCCCATTGCCTGAACGTTGACCAGCCCGCCACTGCTCTCGCGCACCGCCTTGCTAATGCGCTTCGCCACTTCAGTGTCGGGGGTGTCGAGGTTGATGTTGTAGGCAATCAGGTAAGGGCGTGCGCCAACGGCGGTTGCGCCAGCGGTCGGGTGCAGGTGCGGTTCTCCGTTCGGCATGAAGTCGGGGCGGCGCTCTGCGGTCTTGATTAGCTCCTTCAGCCCCTCATACTCGCCCTTGCGTACATCGGGCAGCCGCTTGCGGGTGGCAAGGGTGGCCGCCTCAGCGTAGAGGTAGATAGGGATGCCCAGCTCGTCGGCCAGCCGCTGGCCCAGTTGCTTTGCCAGCGTCACGCACTCGGCCATCGTCACTTCGCTGACCGGGATGAAAGGGATCACGTCCACTGCGCCGATGCGCGGGTGCGCGCCCTGGTGATGGTTCATATCTATAAGCGCGACCGCCTTGCGGGCCATCAGGAAGGCGACCTCGCTGACCGCTTGCGGCTCGCCCACATAGGTGACAACCATGCGGTTGTGGTCGCGGTCGGCAGAGTG
>JBBRMT010000341.1:0-3502 GCA_038230695.1 Chloroflexia bacterium | reverse complement strand
TGGGGCGCGGCGGCTGGTTGGTTGGGGGCCCCGTGGCGGGGGGGGGGGGCCGGGGTACGTTCGCGCCTCCCTTCAGCCTTGCCATTGGGCAAGCGGTTGCCGTTGGGCGGGGGGTGGGCGTGTCGGTAATTGTAGGTGTATCGGTGGCAGTAGGCGTATTTGTCGCCGTACTGGTGGCCGTATTGGTAGGGGTGCGGGTACATATCGGTTGCGAAGGGCCTGCGGCGGGTGAGCCGTTGGGCGCTGCGCAGCCGGTCGGGGTTGCGGTGGGCGTGTTGGTGGGCGTGTTGGTGGGTATGCTTGTAGAAGTATTCGTCGGGGTGGCGGTTGGTGTATTGGTAGTGGTGCTGGTGGCGGTTGGTGGTACTGGTGTGTTGGTGGGCGTGGCGGTCGGCGCGGTGTACCAGATGATCAACTGATGTTGCTGAGTGGGATAGTTGGCATCTATGTACCAGGTTGAACCCTGGGTTGAATTGCCTATATCGGTGTTCACCCCCAGGTAGGTATAGCCCGCCGGTGGTTGCACGGTCAGGATGGTGTGTACCCAGGTGAGGCCGTATATGCTGAGGCGGGCGAAGAACTCCACAGGGGAGGGCAGTTGGTTGTCGGTTACGGTGGTGTTCAACAGGATGTCGCTACCGCTGCCGCCGCCGGGGATACCGTAATCGCGACCAACTGTGACATCGCAGGGGATCAGCGGGCCGCTAGCCGAGCCCACATGACAGGCGACCTCGAAGCGATCACGATAGAGTAGCACGTATTTGAGACGGCTGACGATCTTGGCGAACTCGTCGCGGCGGATGCTGTTGCCTGGCTGGAAGGAGCCGTCGGGATAGCCATTGGATAGGTCGTATGTGTATGCGTTTTCGATGGCATCGTAGAGTGGATAACTGGGCGGCACGTCGTTGAAGTGCGGTGGTGTCGGCACCTGCAATATAATCAGGGAGAGGCCGCCCATCTGGCTGACGATCTGGGCCATCTCGTCGCGGCGCAGGTTTACGGCGGGCAGGAAGCAGGGGAACGCCTGAGCTGCGGCCTGGCACTGCGCCGGGCTTGCGCCGGTTACTGCGCCATAGAAATTGCTGGTCTCGATCTCTTGCCAGTAGTTGCCATCGTTCTGAATGTGTGGTACGTCGCTGAAGATTTGCTGCTGGCTGTAATGTGGGGTCCATGCCGTCGATGGTGGCAGCGGTAGTTTTGTCATCAAACGGTATAGGTACAACACGCCCAGGTCGCGGCGTACCAGGTCGTTGACCAGGAATGGGTGGCCCTGTACTAGACACTGGCTTTGGTCCTCGATCAGGACGTAATCATTAGATGCTACGCAACCGCCGCTGCCTGCTACGTCCTGGATTGGGAAGTAGAAGGTGCTGCCGGCTGGTACGTCGGAGTAGCCATATGTATCTGGGCCGAGAGGCGGCTCCCCGTTGGCGGTGATGGGTGGGCCATATTTGCCGCCTTTGGCATTGGTACTACTGCCCGCCTTGCTTGCGGGCGTGCTGGCTGATTTAGCGCCACCGCCACTATGGCCACGCGCCAGGGGTTGGGCGGCGGCGGGCGTGGCGGGCGTGGTAGCCAGCCCGTTGGGGCCAGCGACCTCGAAGCCGAGCGCCAGGATGATGATCAGGGTGAGCGCCAGAGATAGGTTGCGCTTGCCTGCTTTGGAGGTCAGGCTTCGGATCAGCCTGCCGGGGTTGTTTGGTTGGTTCATTACGTAAAACTCCTCTCCCTGTTGGGATGATACCTGTTGTTACCCTTTGGGGTAGGTTGTAACGTTATCCTGATCCACAAAAAAAGACGGCTTGACATGGGCAGCCGCAAGGGCTGCTACATATCAAGCCGTCTATTCTGACGAAGGCACCGAATGTCTAAGGTACCCGCGGGGCTGGTATTGCACCAGCGCGCTCGTTATATTGAGTTGTCATTTGTATCGAGGGGTCAGCGGTGATTTGCTTGGCGCTCGAGTCGGTCTAAGGACGAGTCGCTACGCTGGTTGTCGGTCCGCTGCGCCTTGCAATCCGTTCTGACGTTTGCTGGATGAGGGTGGAGTAGCGCTTCTGGTGGCAGGTCGTCGGGTCTAGGGAACCTGATCGCCTCCAGTGGTAGGGCGCGCCATGATTCGTTGTAGCGGGCGGCATTGCGGCGGGCCTTATATACCTTTTGCGCTTCGGTAGCGCGTTCGTGTATCTCCATGCTCCAGCGGCAGTTGGTGCAGGTGATCAGGATTGGTGATTTGGCTTCGAGTTCTAGACCATATCCGATCGTGCGATCGGGGTTGAGTAGCCAGAGCCGACTGTCGCGGCCATACCTTTTTAGTATGACCGGCATGAAACAAGCTGGGCAATAGAACAGCGAGTGGGAGTTGGTGTAGTTTGTTATTACACCGGACTCTTGAGTTAGTGTCGTTGCTGGTTTGGTGCTGTTGCTGTGTTGCGATGTTGTTGTCATGGTTGCCTGGTTCATGGCTACTCTATCCTTGTTTCTAGTCAGTCTGATAATGTGTGGTCGGCGGTCGGTGTGGTTTAGGGTGTGACGGTTGCCTTTGCCCTTGCCCTTGCCCTTGCCTTCGCGATATTGGGCATAAGTGATGGGTTGGTATTGATCGCCTCGTAGAGACTGTACGAGAGTTCGTCGCGTCGGGCGGCCAGGTTTGGCTCGAAGTTGTGTGCATCAATTCCCGACATTATGTTGTAGTAGGTCAAAGTTTCGATGTCTCTATAAGCCCAGTTGGTGGTTGGCACGTCGTTGTAGGTGGGCTGCGATGGGGTATGGGGGGGGAACCCGGTAGCGCCCTCGATCATGTGGGCGAGTTGGGCGCGGGTGATGCTAGCCCCTGCGCCGTAACATGGGTAGTAGAAGCCATGCGTTTCACACCAGTTAGCGTCATAACCGGATATCAATCCGGCGTAATAAGCGCCCTCGATGTAGGGATAGGCCCAGAAGCCTTGGTTCACATCATCGAAGTGGGGGATTGACGGTGATACCCTGGGGATGTCAAACCCCAGCATAAGCATCTTGACGAACTGGGCGCGATTGGCGGGCTGGTCGGGGCCGAAGTGGGCCGGATCGATGCCGCTGACAACCCCCTTGCAGTACAGCGCAAGGATTTGCTCGTAATACTGATTGCCGATGATGTCGATAAAGGGGTTGTCGCAGTAGCCCCAGGTAAGAGTCGGTGGTGGTAGCGTCGGACTGGAGGGGGGTGTGGGTGAGGTTATCGGCGCTGGTGTGGGGGTGGGCTGACCGTCAATGATTAGCGGAGCGTAATAGGCGCGGTAGTGTGCGTTGGGGTAGTCGTTGTAGCCGAGGGTGAGCGCCAGCCCGGTAGAGGTGCTGACCACGTTGTAGCTGGTTATCTGTACCTGGCCGCCGAAGCTGGTAAGTTGCGATGCTGCGCTGAAGCTGCCGGGCAGGCCAGCCATCTGGTAGAGGTTGTCGTAGGCGATGCTGCCGATTATGGTGGTAACCTGGTAGGTGAGCAGCAACTGGCCGGTGGTTGGAT
>JBBRMT010000340.1:0-3527 GCA_038230695.1 Chloroflexia bacterium | reverse complement strand
CTGGCGGGGGCCGATGTGAGCGCTGATTGCTTAGTTGTAAGATATTAACCCTGTGGTCGAACGTAGGGGCTGGCGGTGGCCCGCCCTGCTGGATGTTAACCCATAGAGAATAAGAGGGATTATGCTATCCACCGACGAAATGATGCAGCTTGCCAACCAGCTAATCGGCGCGGAGCAGACTCCCGCAGACTCGGCTATCTATATAACCGGACAGAACATCAAGCGGGCGCTTTTCGGCATTGACATCAACTCGGCGCACCTGCTGCTGGCAAGGCAACTCGGCTTCGATGCGGTGATTGCCCACCACCCCTACGATCGGGGGCTGCTCTCCTGGCCGGTCTACCTCAAGCATATTGACCTGATGGTGAAAGCGGGGGTGCCACAGGCGGCGGCGGAGGCGGCGGTGCTGCCGCGCATCGAGATGCTACGCCAGGCGGGCCACAGCGTCAACAACGACGAGGTGCCGTCCACTGCGCGGCTGCTGGGGATGCCGTTCCTCAACGTGCATAACGTCTGCGACGAACTGGGGCGGCGCGAGTTGCAGCGGGTGGTGGATGAGACGATTGCCCGCAATGGTGAGGATACCCTGCTCGACGACATTGTGGGGGCGCTGAACCAGAGTTTCGGCGAGTTCGGTCACGCCGCCGCCCGCATCGAGGTGATGCTGGGCGAGACCGACGATTATGCGGGCAAGACGGTGGTGGCCCACGGCGCGTACACCAACGGTGGCTCGGCGGTCGCTGCCGCCTACTTCCGGCATGGGGTGGACACCCTGCTCTACATCCACATCCTACCCGACGAATTGAAGAAACTGAAGGACATGGACTATGGCCGCGAGAAGGGCAGGCTAATCGTGGTCGGCCACCTCGCCGCCGACAGCATCGGCATGAACGTCTATATCCGTGAGCTGGAGAAGCATGGGGTGGAAGTTACAAGGTGCAGCGGGGCGCTGGAGCCGTAGAACTGAAGAGGATACCAACACATCGGTCAACGAATTAAACCATAACTGCGATATATATCTCATTTAGGCTTCTACTGCAAGCCGTCGTGTATAGACCTGCTTTAGAGATAGCAAACCCCTCTTCCGCAGAGGGGTTTGCATTTGCATGGTTGTGGAAAGCGCCGCTTCTACATTTCACTGGTCGGCGTTAATTGTCCAATTGCCGTCAGCAGTTATTTGCAGAAGGTAGACACCATTACTCTCCACGCTAATGGCGGTATTAGCATTGACAGCACCAATCTCGTTAGCAAGGAACTCCACCACATTGCCATCACTATCTAGCAAGTGAATGATGAAATTACTGCTACCATTGTGAGTGAAGCTGAATCGAGCGAGACCCTGCTTTAGAGTGACCCAAGATGTAACATCGTCTCCATGTCCTGACCATGACTGGTGGCTAGGAGGCGAGGAATACGCTGGAGGTTGGGGTTGATCAATAGTGACCGTCCAATCGCCATCAGCGTCTACGCTCAACAGGTAATCCCCTGATGCGGGTACGTTGTCCGCGAAGCGACCATTATATTCACCTATTGCATTGGTTATGAACAGCACGTCTTGCCCGTCTTTGTCCTTTAGATGGACGATGAAGTTAGAGGTGCCATTTGTGTGAGTTGAGTGGAAAACAACCAATCCAGCATTTAGGTGAAACATAGCAGTAGCTTGTATACCATGTCCACTGAACTGTTGCGATGCTCCAGGCATGGGAGCTGGTGCAGGAGGATTAGTTGGCTGTGGTTGTGTTGTAGGTGAGGGTGGTGGATTGTTTACTGAAGGAACGTTAGTTGGTGTCGGATTGTTGGCTGGTGGATTGCCGCCAACCGGATCAACACGGGAGACAGGACCATACTTACTACCATAGCGGAAGGTGCCAAGCTGGCTGAGTAGCACATCGTTAGGCGGCTGGTTCTCTGGATGAAGCTCAAATACAGCCCGCTCGAAGTATTGTACCTGGTAGGTATTGCCATCGAGGTCGGACTTCTCGGTGAACTCTTCAGTAATAGGATAACCCTGCTGGGCAAGGCCGCCATGCTCCTGCCAGTATTGAAGGAAGCGGCCAGTTACACTATGCTTGGTCTGGGGGAAGTAGCCAGCAGAGCCAGCGTCCGCCTCCGTTGTGGGATTGCCAGAGGAGTAATAGCTCTTCAGTCTTAGACTACCAAGCGGGGTGAGCAGCACATCATAGGGTGACTTATTTTCTGGGTGATACTCAAAGACGGCACGCTCAAAATACTGCACCGTATAAGCCTTGCCATCTATGTCTGATACTTCGCTCATCTCTTCGCTAATTGGATAACCCTGCTGCGAAAGACCGCCGTGCTTGTTCCAGTAGTCGAGGAACTTACCACTAACATTATGGCCGGTTTCAGTAAAGTAACGGGTATTGGCCTGGGCAGTAGCCGATTTGCTATAGCTGCTGCTGAGAACTACGGTCAAAATAACAGCAAGACTCAAACTGAGGTAACGGGTGCGACGCATAATTGCTCTCCTAACTTTTATGGAAACGATGGTAGATGCACACATTATAACAGACAAACCTTACCAACCAACTTACCGATCCAGCCAATTTAAGGTAAATCGCTGCAGAGTTACCCATTTGTTGCTAGACTATGCGCTCTCTTGTCCACAATTAGGGCAGGTCATTTTTATGTCCTTTGCTAAACTATGTTAACAGCTAACTTCACCACCCCACTAGTCAGCGGCAACGGTGGTGGCGGCATGGGGCTAAACTCATAGGCAGCAAGCAGTTGGGGGGCGATGGCGCGGGCAGCAGCATCGCTGGCGGCGTGGATGGTGAGCAGCGGTTCGCCGGGAGCAACCGCGTCGCCAACCTTCTTATGCAGCACGAAGCCGACGCGGAAATCTATGGCTGCGCCTTTGACCGTGCGACCCGCACCCAGCGCGACCGAGGTGCGACCGAGCGTTTCGGCATCGAGCGCGGACACGTAGCCAGCAGCGGGGGCAAGCAGCGGCATCTGCACCGGTGCGGTGGGCAGCAGCGCGGGGTCGCCTATCACCCGCACATCGCCGCCCTGGTTGATGACCATGCGGCGCAACATCTCGAAGGCCGCGCCGCTGTCGCGGGCCTGGTGCAGCCGCGCATCGGCATCGGTGGCATCGTTAGCAATACCCGCCATCAGCAGCAGTTCGCGGCCCAGCGCGACTGCCTCATCCCACAAATCGCTTGGCCCACCGCCGCGCAGCGTGGCAATCGCCTCACGCACCTCCAGAGCATTACCAATCGCCAGGCCGAGCGGCTGATCCATGCCCGACAGCACCGCCCGCACCGGCAAGCCTACCTGCCCGCCCAGCGCGACCATCGTTTCGGCGAGGGCGCGGGCGGCTTCCAGCGTCTTCATGAACGCGCCGCGCCCGTGCTTGACATCGAGGACCACGCCGCTAGCGCCAGCGGCGATCTTCTTCGACATAATGCTGGCAGCGATGAGGGGCAGCGACTCCACCGTGCCGGTTACGTCGCGCAGGGCGTAGAGCTTGCCATCAGCAGGGGCCAGCGAGGCTGATTGCGCGG
>JBBRMT010000339.1:0-3552 GCA_038230695.1 Chloroflexia bacterium | reverse complement strand
TGCTGCCCTTCCTGCCCCTGCTGATGCTGGTGAGCGGCGCGGCGCTACAAGGTTGGGCTGGTTGGCGACGCTGGCAGCGGGGAACATACGTTGGGCTGGTGGCGCTGGGCGCGGTAGTTGCGGTGGTGGGGATGCTGGTCAACCCCTCGGATGCCTGGCTGTTCGGGCGGGATCAGGTAGGCGACCCTTGGGATCAGCAGGTGGAGTTCTCAGTGCAGCACTCGCTGATCCTCAACGCCTTCCGCCTAGTGGGGCGGGGTTACATTCAGCCGCAGAGCGCCGCGCAGCTATCCTACTATCACTTCCCCTACTTCACTGACCAACTGCTGCCCGCGCTGTTGCTCACGTTGGTGGTGGTCGCGGGATTGCAGCTTTACCGTACCGCAAGCACCACCGGGGCGAGTGCAACCCGCCCCTACAAAATACCGCATTATCCGCTGGAAACGGTATAAGGCAAGCCATAGGTGCAAGGTGTTTTTATCCGTCCATGCCCCTTCACTTTCCGATGGTTCGGCCTTGCGATTAAGGCAGCGAGGTTATATGCTACCTCCCAGGTCTTTAATCTTCTGCTCTAGTATCTGCTTTTGAGCAGAGTTTAGAGTGTATGTTATAGTACCTGTTCCATCCTTTATGCTCGTACCAGCCAAGCTCAGTTCCGTTTTGTAGTCAGCGATCGCCTTGTCCTTCTCCCCGACAGCTTTATAGGCATCACCACGTTGCTCGTAAATAATAGGGGAACCGACCACAAGGTTAATCGAGGCACTAAAGTTAGTGATGGCTTCGCTGTATTTACCTTTATTGTAGTATATGGTGCCGATAATGTTGTAGGCCACTGACAGCTCGGATTGCCTGACGGTTGGGTCATCGCTTTGATTAGCGGTGCCGCTGTCCATCTGGGTAACTTGGATGAAGTCTGCCAGCGCGCTATCGTAAGCGCCTTTTCGGTTATAGGTGGCTCCTCGTCCCATGTAATACTTCGACATAACCGGGCCGATCTTGATCGCGGTGGTGTATTCGGCTATGGCCTGATCAAGATTTCCTTGACCAAAAGCACGGTCACCTTGAACGAAGTGATCATATGCCGAGCCCGCCTGATTGCCCGCGCTAGGTTGGGAGCTTGCGGCAGTCAGGCTGGTCGGTGTGGGCTGGCTGCTAAGACTTGCTTGCCCGCCAGCCTGGCTGCCGCTATCACATCCTACCGATGCAACAGCGACGATCAAGAACAGGAGAGTGGTAGCAACAATGTTAGGTGCGTGACTGCTCTGGTTAGCGATTTGGTTGGACATCTTACTTCCTCCTAATTGCTATAGGCGCAATCCGCCATTTTTGCTGTGATCGACCGACACCACTAAAATACTGGTTGTCTTACCCTCAAAGCTCATGTATGCTGGGATGCTCCATCTACGGGCTACCTTCTAACCCATAGTATTATACCACAATAATAGGGCTAATGATAGCCGTATTTGGCAACCATCAGCCCTATTTATCTGGATGTTTATCTTACCGCCAACTTATCATTGACTCATACCTCTACAGATACTTATCGAACCAGCCCAGCATCAGGCTAACCCACTCGACTGCATGGCGAGGCTGGCCGCGCCTGAACAGGCCATGCGACTCGTTGGGGAAGCGCACGAAAGCCACCTCTTTGCCCAGCCACTTGAGTGCGGTGTAGAATTGCTCGGCCTGCTCCATCATGCAACGGTAATCGGCTTCGCTGTGCAGGATGAGCAGCGGGGTGGTCACGTTACGCACATGGGTGAGCGCCGAGCGTTCGAGGTAGAGGCTGGGGTCGTCGAAGGGTGGGCCGCCAAACTGATCGTTGTCGAAGGTGGTGCCGGTATCGCAAGTACCCCAATCGCTGAACATATTGCTGAGACTGGCCTGGGTGACGGCAGCCTTGAAGCGGTTGGTCTGGGTTACGATCCAGTTGGTCATGTAGCCACCGTAGCTGTAGCCGGTCACGCCCAGGCGGGTTTCGTCAATGTAGCCCTGGGCAATCACATGATCCACCGCCGCCATCAGGTCGCGGTAGTCGCCGCCGCCCCAGTCGTTGAAGCAGCCCCGGGCAAACGATTCGCCATAGCTGCTGCTGCCGCGACAGTTGGCATAAACCACCACGTAGCCCCGCGCCGCCAGCAGGATGTTGAAGATTACCCAGCCGTCGCCAAAGCTGCCCTGCGGCCCACCATGTATCTGCAGCACCAGAGGATACTTCTTGCTGGCATCGAAGTCGGGCGGCTTGAGGATCCAGCCGTCAATCGGCAAGCCCTCGTTCTCGATACTGAACTTCTCCACTGTGCCGAGGTCCATTTCGCCGAGGACGCTACCCATCAGGTTGCTGAGGCGGCGCTCGTCGCTTCCATCAACGTTGCAAACGAACAAGTCGGAATGGTGGAGGGCGCTGGCGGCGGTGAAGGCGATTTGCCCAGCGTTGGTCATGTCGAAGGCGAACAGGCGGCGGTCGCCGCTAATCAGGCGCTGCAAGCTGGTGCCGCTCTCCGGCCCACTCTCAGCCGCGTTGCCAGAGCCATCGAGCGGCAGGCAAAACAGGTTGCTGTTACCCCGATCGGCGGCCAGGAAGTAGAGCGATTTGCCATCGGCGCTCCAGTGCAGGTGGGCTGCATCAGTCGTTGCGCCTTCGCCACCAATGCCCCGGTCGAAGCTGGGGATAAGGTCGCGGAACTCGCCCTCACCGTCGAGGTCGCGCAGCCAGATGTGGGTGCTGACCACGCCACACGAGTCATCGCCCTGATTGTGGCCGACATAGGCAAGCTGCCGCCCGTCGGGGCTGATCGCGGGCGCAGTTGCCATGCCCAGGCTGCGGGTAATCTGCTGCGCTTCGGGGTTCTGTCCAGCAGGCGGATTGGTATCAACGATGAACAGGTCGCTCATCGCGGTGCGGTGGTCGCGGTCTTCCAGCCGATTGCTGACAAATATGAGGCGGCCATCGTGCGTCCAGGTAGGTTCGCCATCGTCGTAATCGCCGAATGTGATTTGCCGCGAGTGGTCGCGGGGGTCTAGCTCCTTAGCCTTCTTCAGCCGCTCGTTGAGATGCTTGTCGGCCTCGTCTACCTTCTTATCCTTTGGCTTGGGCTTGCCGATAGCATCCTGCTCGGCAAAGATGGCCTCGAAGTCTGCAGCGGGTGGCACGTCTATCACGAAGATGTGGCTGCGCTTGGTCTCGAAGAAGCCGGTGCCGTCGAACTTATAGTGCAGGCGGGTGATCACTTTCGACTTGTTGGCCTCGACCTTCTCTTCCTCGCCCAGCCCCGGCTCCGCGCCCAGTGGCTGTACCACCACGCGCTCGGCCTCGCCCTCCATGCCTGGCACGCCGCTGCTGTCGGTGCGCGGCGCGGGCGCTTCCTCCAACGCGGCCTCAATCGGGGCGGTGAAACTGAGCATCTTCGCGCCCAGCTTACGGATGCTGTCCTCGGCTGCCACCAACGCGGGTTCCTCCACCTCGGCGACGAAGGCGATACGCTTGCCGTCTGGCGACCAGGCGAAGCTGGATACCCCCTCGCGCACGAAGGTAAGCTGGCGGGCCTCGCC
>JBBRMT010000338.1:0-3575 GCA_038230695.1 Chloroflexia bacterium | reverse complement strand
GACAAACACACCCACCATCACCGATACACCATCCAACACGCCGACTGACACACCAACTGATACGCCAACCAATACGCCAACCGACACGCCAACTGATACGCCAACCAATACGCCAACCGATACACCCACCAACACGCCGACCAGCACGCCGACTGACACCGACACGCCAACCGATACACCCACCAACACGCCGACCAGCACGCCGACTGACACCGACACGCCAACCAACACGCCGACCAGCACGCCAATGCCCAGCAACACTCCGGCGGCAACCAGCACGCCAATGCCCAGCAACACTCCGGCGGCAACCAGCACGCCGATGCCGATACCGACCAGGGGCCAGCGCGAGGCAACCCCAACTTATACGCCGACCAGCGTGCCGTCAGCAGCAACCAACACGCCAGCCGTTAGCAGTCCGACACCAACTAGCAGCGTGCCGACCGCCACGCCCACTACGCCACCAAGCGCTCCGACTGAGACACCGACCCTGGCTGATGCCAATGGTGGGGCAAGCCCGACCCCAATAATCTCAGGCTCAAATGTCGGCAACCCAACTCCGGATCCAAGCACCGACACAGCTGGTCTGGGCGCTATCCCGAAACTGCCCCAAACCGGAGCGCCCAGTTCGACCGATGATACCTTGCCTATCTACATCATGCTTGCCCTCGGCCTCGTCTGCCTCGGCTCGTCGCTGCGGAGACTCACCACCAACAAGGCACGCAAGTAGCGTCCATACCCAGGTAACGAAAAGCCGCCTCTCAAGGGGCGGCTTTTTCGTTATCAATGTGAGCCAGCACATAATCAGGGAGGGCAGTCCACGCTGCGATGGCCTTATGCCCAATAGCCGAGGAGCAGGTGCATTTCTGTAGGGGCGAACCATTGTTCGCCATGCTGGAACGCTGCGAGTTTTTGCATCAGGAATCGGCAACGCAGCAAGCAAACGGTCAACTGCTGTTCGCCCTGCTGGAACGCTGCAAGGCAAAGGAAACCCCCGTCCCAATGGGACGAGGGCTGGATGAAGGTGGATGCCGTGTGCGACGATTCCCAATTCTACCTGCTACCTTCTACATTCGGTGATGGCGATGACCGCGATTGACCAGCGCGAGGATAACCATCACAATGATGAACAGCGGGAGGATGCGGCCTAGCAGCCAGCCGATACCGTGGAAGCCGAAGCCGACCCCGTGGAAAATCATGCCCGCGCCGAAACCGAACAGGTGCAGGCCAGCGACAATCAGCATGGGCAGGAAAGCGACCAGCAGGAGGCCGAGCAGTACGCCCGCCCAGGGGTTGTGGCGCAACACCATCGCGCCGCCTTGCATCTGGTTCATGGTATGGCCGTTGTTGCCAGGGCCGTAGCCAGGGTTGGGGTTGCCGTTACCGCCCTGCCCCATGTTGCCCAGGTTGGGGTTGCCACCATAGCCACGGGCCGCTTCGCCACCGTAGGGTTGCGGTGCGGGCGGGATGGGCATCGCCTCCGCCTGGGGCTGCGGCGCGTTGGTTACGGGCGTACCCATATTCTCAAGCTGATTACTGCCCTGATAGGTGTTGGGCTGCGCCTGCGTCTGCTGCGGATAGCCCGGCTGCTGCGGATAGCCCGGTTGCTGCGGCGGATAGCCCGGCTGGGTGTTGCGGTTCAGGCCGATGGCTGCGCCAATCTCGCGGCCCACCCGCTCCACGCCGCTGACTACGTTCTCAATCGCACCCTGCACTGACCCCGGCTGGGCCACCCCTGGCTGCTGGTAGGGCTGCTGATAGGGCGGTTGCTGGGGCGGCTGCTGCTGGTAGGGCGGTTGCTGGTTAGGGCGGTTGCCGTAGCTGGTGTAGCCCTCTGGCAGAACGGCGGCGAGGATAAAGTATACGATGAACGTCGGCACCACGGCGGTCGCCAGCGCGATGATGACGAACAGGATGCGAATAATGGTGGGGTCAATGCCCAGGTAATCGCCCAGCCCACCGGCTACGCCAGCGAGATTGCGATTGTTGATGCTGCGGTAGAGTCTCCTCGGTTGCATGGTTGTGTCTCCTATCTAAATTGCAATTACCAATGGTATCATCTAATCAAATTGCATACCAGCAGTTCGCTCGTCTGCTGGGCTGGGGCTTGCCAGGTAGCTGCATCATTTGCCCCTTCGCTGATTATGACAGGCGGCTGCTGATGATTGTTTCATCAGGCATCTTCTTTCATCTTACGTCATTCATCTTTCATCTTTTCCTCCATTATGCTATAATTCGCTCAGTAAAGCAAGCAGGTAGCGTAGAACAGGAGCGGAAAATTGAGCGTAGATGAACTGGTCAGGCCAGTGCAGTCCTGGCCCAGCGCAGCGGACGCACCCAGTGAGGTGTTGATCGAGGTGACCCGCGGCGAACTGGTGGAGAGCGTGCATCGCGGTGCGGCGGCGGTGGTCGCCAGCGACGGAAGGCTGCTCTACAGCGTGGGCGACCCGTGGCTAATCACCCATATGCGCTCGGCGGCCAAGCCGATGCAGATTATACCGCTGCTGGAGGGGGGCGGGGTGGAACGCTTCGGCTTCACCGAGCAGGAGGTTGCGGTGATGATCGCCTCGCACAATGGCGAAGGCATCCACGTAGCAACTGTGCAGAGCATCCTGGACAAGATTGGCAAGAGCGAAGCCGACCTGGCCTGCGGGGCGCACTATCCCACCAGCAAGCAGACCGCCCGTGCCATGCGCGAACACGGTGAGCCACCCACTCAGTTGCACAACAATTGCTCCGGCAAGCACAGCGGGATGCTGGCTTTGGCGGTAATGCACGGCTGGCCCACTGAAGGCTATTACAGGCCAGGCCACCCGGTGCAGCAGACTATCCGCCAGGCGGTTGTGGAGGTCAGCGGCGTTCCCGACCAGCGCCTGATCACGGCGGTGGACGGCTGCAGCGCCGTGGAGTACGCCATGCCGCTCTACCATATGGCCCTGGGCTTCGCCCGCCTGGTGGACAGCAGCTACGCCGACTTCAGTTCGGCGCGGCGGGCGGCAGCGGCAACCGCAGTGGCGGCGATGCGGGCCTACCCTGAGATGATCGGCGGTAATCCTGAGCCACTACGCATTGATACCGTGCTTATGGCCCAGAGCAACAACGGCGGCTTGCGCCAGCTCATTTCCAAGGTGGGGGCGGAAGGGGTCCACTGCTTCGGTCTGCTGCCAATTGCCGATGATGCGCTGCCCACCCACGACCCCGCGCTGGGCGGCGGCCTCGGCGTGGCGGTGAAGGTGGCCGATGGCGACGAGGGCAATCGCGCCCGCAACCTGATCATCATCGAGGAGCTACGCCAACTCCGCGCCCTCGACGAACCGACCTGGCTGCGCCTGCGCGAACAGTTCGCCGTGCTGATGACCAACCATCGCGGCATCCTGGTGGGTGGGGTGCGCCCGGTATTCCGCTTTGTGGCAGCGGAGTAACCTCACGTTCTTTGTAGGGGCGTGATTCATCATGCCCTGGTGAAGTGCATCAATGCCAACCTTTAGCGTAAACGAAAGCTCCAGCAACCCATGCTGGAGCTTTCGTTATTGTGTTTATTCGAGCGGAGGCAGCCTCTAGTGATTGAGGTTCTGGAT
>JBBRMT010000337.1:0-3601 GCA_038230695.1 Chloroflexia bacterium | reverse complement strand
GGCTGGGGTTGGATGTTGGCGTTGGGGCGAATCGCATACGCCCTGATGGTGATAACGCAATGCTGGTCGAAGAGGCCAATGTTGGCGTAGGGGCGAATCGCATACGCCCTGATGGTGATAACGCAATACTGGTCGAAGAGGCCAATGTTGGCGTAGGGGCGAATCGCATACGCCCTGATGCAACTTCGGCATTAGCAGGGGGCAAGATTCTCCCCCAACCCCCGCTGGGGGCTTAGTTGATCAACCTTTGTTCTAACCGCCCACCACCCGCCAATTTTCATTTGACATAACTATTGCACACTTGCAAAAAACTGTGATATAATATTGCCATGAGATTGCCAAATCGTCAGGGCCAGACGCTTCGCAACCTTGCCCGCCGCAGCCTCGCGGCGTGGCTGGTTGCGCTTGTTGCCCTGTTCGCTCTTGCCCCTTCCGTTAGCCACGCCGCGCCCCTCCGCGACGCGCCGAACACCGGGGCGCACGCCGCCATCCTGGTGGACTACAACACGGGCCGCATCCTCTACGCCAAACTGCCCCACGATATCAAGGCGATTGCCAGCACCACCAAAATCATGACCGCGATCCTGGCGATTGAGCATGGCAACCTCACTGATGTGATTACCGCTACTGATGGCGATATGACAGGCGAAAGTGTGATGGGGTTGGTACCGGGCGAGCAGCAAACCTTGCACGATATGCTCTACGGGATGCTGCTGCCCAGCGGCAACGATGCAGCGATGGCGATTGCCCGCTATGTTGGCAACAAGCTGACCGAGCCAGCCGATGAGAAGGATCCAATTAAGCGCTTCGTCAACCTGATGAACCAGGAAGCAGCCAAGCTGGGGATGCACGACACCCATTACGCCAACCCACACGGCCTGGACGACGCGCAGCATACCAGCAGCGCCTACGATCTGGCGACTATCACCTGGTACGCCTTGCATAACCCCACCTTTGCCGAGGTAGTCGGCAGCACCAGCTACACCATCCCCGGCCACTATCTGCTCAACACTAATGAACTGCTCACCCGCTACCCCGGCGCGGATGGGGTGAAGACAGGTCTGACCGATAACGCCGGTCTCTGCCTGGTGGGAACTGCCACCCGCAACGGGCAACGCATGATTTCGGTGGTGCTAAATAGCCCAACCTGGTATGATGATAGCAGCGCGTTGCTCGATTATGGCTTCTCTAGCGCGACCGCAATCGCAGGCGGCGCGGCTCCCGCTCCCGACCAACAGGAGTTCCTGCCTATTGCCCAACGCGCATCGCTATCCTGGACGCTGGTCAACGCGTTGCCCACCACCGCCGCGCCGACAGTTACACCGCCGCCACCACTAACCCAGGGAGGGCCGGGGCAGGTAAGTAATAGCCAGCCGCCAGCCAGCCAGAACAATGCCAATCAAACCAGCGCCAGAGGGCAGGGCAACAGCGTGGTGGCGCAAAACGTGTCGTCCAACCAGCCGCCACTTACATTCAGCACGCTACCGGATCAGGGTGGGGGCTTCCCCTTCATCTGGCTGGCGGCAATCGCCGCGTTCCTGCTGATCGTCTTCTTCCTCGCGCAGCGGGTCGGCTTCAACTTCGCGCTGGGTGGGGGTGGCAGCCGTCGCCAGTTTGCCCAGCCGATTGCCAAAGCGCCCTTGCAGGGTGGTGGCAACCGATTCTGGGATAGCAGCGCCACTGCTGCGCCCGTCGTGCAACCGCCCCGCCACAGCCAGGTGGTGGAATTGAGCAACCGCGAGGAGAGCCTGGAGCCAATCAGCGCAATTCTGAACGCGCCGATTATCGTCAGCCAACCCCCGACCGACGAGTTGCGCGACCATGCCTGGCGGGCGGTGGAGTATGCCTACGCCGATCGGCATGGCAGCGCGATGGCCGAGTTCATGGCGGTGGTCAAAAACGACTCGCGCTACGAGTTCGATACCTTGCCCGGCTTCTACGAAATGCCCTCAGTCGGTTATCTGGCCCTCGCCCGTGCCTACTACGGGGTCGGCAAGCTGCGCTACGCCAATGCCCTGCTGATACTTGCTGCCCAACGCTACCCAGGCGACCTGAACATCAGGATGCTGCGGCGGCGCATCGAAACCGAGATGGCAAGTGATTAGTTATCAGTCAATCCTCAGTCCTGCTAATATCCCCGCCGTTTATCCACCACGTTGAGCAACGGTTCGCCCACCTTGTAGCGGCGCAGATTTTCGAGGAAGAGGTCGAGCGTGCGCTGCTCGATCAGCGGGGAACTCCAGCTTATATGCGGGGTGAGGATCACCTTGCTCTCTGGCAAATTGTAGAGCGGATGGCTGGTGGGTAGCGGTTCCTCGCCGAAGGCATCGAGGCCCGCGCCTGCGATGCGCCCCTCTTGCAAAGCGCCCAACAGCGCATCCTCGTCGGCGATTTGCCCGCGGGCGATATTGATGAACCAGGCGCTCGGCTTCATCGCCGCGAAAGCTGCCGCATCCATCATGCCGCGCGTCTGCTCGGTGAGCGGCAGCGATACCACCACGAAGTCAGCATCGGGTAGCGCAGCCCGCCATGCGTCACCATAGATGATCTCCACGCCCTCTTGCGCGTTATCGTCGCGGCCCTTGTTGCCGCTGCGGGTAGCGATTACCCGCATCCCGAACGGCAACGCCCGCTTCGCTATCTCGCGGCCAATCGCGCCGTAGCCGAGGATGAGCATGGTCTGGTCGGTCAGTTCATGCAGCTTGATGTCGCGTTGCCAGTGATGTTCGCGTTGCGCCGCCAGCAACTCTGGCAGACGCTTGGCCGCCGCCAGGGTGTAAAGGATGACCCACTCGCTGATCGGCACCGCGTGTACGCCCGATGAATTGGTCAGGGTCACGTCGCTCTCCACCAACGCGGGGAACAGCACCTGATCGAGACCGGCGCTGGGCGTGTGCATCCACTTCAGGTGCGGCGCTTGTTGCAGCACCGCCTCGGTTGCGGCTTGGGGCGACCACCAGCGCATAAACACCTCACCATCGCTGAGGTCGCCACCGTCCTGCGCCTTACCCTCGCGGTCTACCACCACGATTTCATCATCCTGCGCCTGTTCACGTAGCTGCTGCAACGCCTGCGGCGGCACCGTGTTGGTTACGATTATCTTCATGCTTACCTCCTTTCGGTCTGGCTCAAGTATACACGATTGTAATTGCAGATTTCAGATTGCAGATTGCAGATTGGAAAGCCGTGCTGTTCCAGCGGGCCGCGCCGGCGGAGCGACCCGCAGCGTTTGCCCAGGTTGCCGGGCATTCCGCGCCCGCCGGCTTTTCCTGCTCGACGGAGGGAGGCGGCTGGGCCGATTGAAGGGGCGGAGAGGAAGCGCCCGGTCCAAGGAGGGATTCCCGATGCGCCATGCCCGTTGCTTGCTCGTCGCCGCTATCGCGGCGCTTCTGCCCGTCGCGGCCCAGGCCCAAGCGCCGCTGGGCTACCCGCCCACCTATTCCGCCCCCGCGCCGGCGATGCTCGCCCCGGTGCCCGTGGCCAGCACGTCCTCCTGCGCCAGCTGCGGGCAGGCGTCGGGCTGCGCCTCGTGCGGGCACCGTTCCTGGTCGCTGGGAGGCAAGCTGAAGGCGTGGTTCGGCTACAAGGACTGCGGCGAGTG
>JBBRMT010000336.1:0-3619 GCA_038230695.1 Chloroflexia bacterium | reverse complement strand
TGCTGCCGAGGTCGGCAACCTGGCTAGTAAGGTCAACACCTCCACCGAGCAGGTAGCCGCCATGGTGCAGGTGGTGCAGCGCACCGTTCAAACGATGCTAACCAGCGCCAATCAGACGGTTGACTCGATCAAGCGCAGCCAGGTATCGAACGCGGCCACTGGCGAACAGATGGAGCAGGTCGCCGATGCCGCCAACAATGTTGCCCGCGAAGGCTTCCTCATCGTCTCATCCACCGAGCAGCAGCGTCGCTCCACTGAATTGATTGCCAGTTCGCTGGATGAAGTCGCCAGTGTGGCCCGCCAGGCCGCCACATCAAGCGAACAACTGTCCACGATTGCTTCCAATCTGCGCGTAGCCGTGGATCAGCTAGGCGCGGCGCTACCCCGCAACCTGTCCCCTACCCCCGGTTCAGATGCTAATCAGGGCGGCTCAACCAGCCTATCCCGCCCTACCACAAGGCTAGCGCCGGGGGTTGCGCCCGCGCCAAACCAGGCGTAAATACAACGAGAGGAAACCCAAACTAGCCATGCTAAAATCTCTCTTTGCTCTAACCGAGCTACGTTACCCACTCGTGGTTCAAGTAATCGCGATCTCCAGTTCACTACTTGCCTGGTTGGCGCTGCTGTTCAGCAACCCCAGCATAGGGTCAATCATAGGCAACGGCACTTTCACCCTCTTTGCCATCTTCGTTGTATGGAAAGTAGATCGTTACTATGCTCAAATAGTGTTCGCGCTCTGCTTCTTCATCATCACCCTTGATGCGCTTACCTGTATCTTCTCCAATCTACTTAATAGCAGCCCCGTGTTTCAAGCCAACCTGCTAGCGGTCACCCTGTGTGGCCTGCTGCTTGGTGGGCTAGGCGCAACCCTGACTATGCTTTATACGCTCATCTGGCTGGGGCTGGGCGAAGCGGCGCTTTACTACCATTGGATGGGGGCAGCTAGCGGAGTAGATGTCAAGGTCAGTGATATAACCAGTGGCATCATTGCCAATCTTATAGTGCTGCTACTTGGCTATGTGCTGGTGCTGTTCTTCGCCTATGTGGTGAACAAGGCGCTAACCGAACTCGGCCAGCAGCGCAACGAGCTTGCTGCCACAATTACGGCGCTGCAGAGTAAGCAGGCAATTGAGCGCCAGACCGGAAGCACCATTGTAGAGGTAATGATGCACCTGGGCAGCATCGCCAGAGAGCAACTCAGTAGCGTGCAGGAACAGGTCACTGCGCTGGCCCAGGTTTCTACCACGGTGGAGGAGCTGTCGCAGACGGCAATCGAAATAGCCCAGACCGCCCATGGGGTAGAGGATGCCGCCCAGCGGGCGCTCACGGCGGTAAGCACATCGCAAGGAGCGGTTAACGACAGCCTGCAGGCAACCATGCTAATCAAGCTACAGGTGCAGCAAATCGTCGAGCGCATTATCGCGCTCAACGAGCGCATTGCTAGCATCAGCGAAGTTACCACTGTCGTCTCCAACATCGCGGCCAAGACCCACCTGCTGGCGCTAAACGCCGCAATTGAAGCAGCCGGGGCAGGTGAAGCAGGCGGTCGCTTTGCCACCGTTGCCAGCGAGGTGAAGAAGCTGGCGCAGCAGTCGCAGAATGAGGCCGCACGCATCAATGACCTGGTGGCAGAGGTGCAACGCGCCAATACTGCCAGCGTAATGGCAACCGAGCAGGGTTTGAAGGAAGCGGACAAGGGGGCGGCGGAGGCGCGGAAATCGGCGGAGGCCAACCTGGAAGTGATTGACCTGGTAGAAGCCACTTCGAGCCGCGCCCGGTCAATCACCATGTCCACCCAGCAGCAGCGCAGCGCCAGTGAGCAGGTGGTGGAGACGATGCGCCATCTTCGTATCGCCGCCGAGGGCATCGCCGACACCGCAACCAGCATCAATGGCACCATCTCGGAACTAAGCGCCCTGGCCGCCCAGTTGGGGACGCTAATTAGCGGCCCGTTTGTGGAGGCCGCGCCTGCTCTTGACGCAGCACATCCGTAAGAGTAGCGCCAAATCTTCTGAGTAATGCAGATATATACGCATAGCGGGCTTTGCACGAGGGCGGGATTTAACCCACCCTCGCTTTTTGTAAGCGAAATGATAAGGTTGAGGTAAAAAGGTAGGACTTATTGGCTATGCCAAAATATACTAATGTCTTGCCAGGATCTGCAACCTAAAGGCTGGTTTCACGGTATAATACAGGTAGCAATTGCCACAAACCTGTGGTACCCCCAAGCTGGAGGGGGCGCTAACCGAGATTGCTTGTCTGGCGCACGCTAGCATGGATAGCGGCGCTCGCTCAAATGCTGACAGCAAAGCTCAAAGGGGACTTTAGAGGAAATTACTAAAAGGAGGGCGCGGCTTCCTCGACTTCAGCCTCGGCTAGTTGTCCCGCCGCGTAAAGCGCAATGAAAAACAAGGTTTTTGGCCTGACGGGAGAGTCCCGCAGCCGCAAGTTGCTCAGAGTCGTCTTCGCGCTAGCATTGCTAATTATCCCAGCCACCATCTTCAACGCCTCAACTTCAGTACGGGCCGACGATAACCAGTCCTGGAGCATTACGCTAAACCAGAACACCCACCTCACAGGCGACCAATTCGAGGAATACATCTGCGCCCCCAACAGCGAGGCAGGCGTGCCAGGCCACCCACCGGCAAAACTGATGGGCTGGAACTCAAGCCTGCACACCTGGGAAATCAGCCTCGATCGCGCCAGCATACTGGCCGCCAACCCCAATTGCCCCCAGACTTCGTATATCGCCTCGCAGATTGACAGCATCTCGCCGCTGTCGCAGACGGTCAACGACCAGCTTTACCAGCAAGGCAGTTATCGTGTGATGTACCCAGGTCGGGTCGCCACCTGGTCTGGCGTAACCATGGGTTCCGGCTTCCAGCAGCAGGGCGCGATTGGCGAGATGACCATCGGCTGGCAGAGCGGTGAACCAGATGTAGTCAATCCCGACGGCACCATTGATTTCAGCCAGTACAAGGTGCAGAGCGCAGCCTTCGGCGCGGTTGCCACTGCCGATCCATTCGCCAATCTCGGCATCAACGGCGGTCAAACCGTGCGCCTAAACGCCTTCGCGGTGGACTACCGTCAGGGTACGTTTAATGAAGAGCTACAAACCCAATACCCCGCCAGCTTCTTCCTGCAGCCTCATAATTACTCGATTGCCTGGGTGGATACCTCCCATTTCCAGCTAATCAACACAGGCTGCAACCACCCGTTTGAGCTTGTCTACTCGATTGATGGGCAAGTTGTGGCGGTTTATACCAACGGCACCACTTCGGAGAACCCATTTGAACTCGCCGCTCTGCAAGGTGCGCCCCTGACTGGCATAGACACCCGCCTCAACGCCAAACGCTGCACCGTGCCTGAGCCAACCCAGATGTTCGCGGGCATGGCGAACTCCGACGCAGGCGGCGCGACGGTCGGCAACGCGGCCATCCCGCCTGTGCCGCTGACTATGACTATCCATACCATGAGTATCCAGAACCTCAATCACTAGAGGCTGCCTCCGCTCGAATAAACACAATAACGAAAGCTCCAGCATGGGTTGCTGGAGCTTTCGTTTACGCTAAAGGTTGGCATTGATGCACTTCACCAGGGCATGATGAATCACGCCCCT
>JBBRMT010000335.1:0-3709 GCA_038230695.1 Chloroflexia bacterium | reverse complement strand
TCAGTAAGTACGTTGTACACCAGCGCGGTGGTGGCCGTGCTTGACACCTTTACGTTCCACAGAGTGCCGCCAGTGAAGTCAATGCCAGGTTTGATACCGCCGGTGAGGATGGCGATCAGGCCAGGGATAATCAGGGCGAGCGAGGCGGCGAAGAACCAGTTCCTCTTACTCACAATATCAAACATCGGATCGTGTTCTCCTTCTAAGAGTTCTGGTTACGCCGTCGCGTCGGCCTTGCGGTTGTGGGGGGTGACATCGCCACCGTACATATTCTTGTTCTGGGCAAAGGGCAGGTTCAGGATGATGTTGAGGAAGACGCGGGTGATGAACACTGCGCTGAACATACTGATGATTACACCCAGGCCCAGGGTGAGGGCGAAACCGCGCAAGGTGCTGGCCCCGAAGGTGCTGCCGAACCAGTAGAGGATGGCGCAGGTAATCATCGTGGAGATGTTGCTATCGCGGATGCTGGGCCAGGCGTTGCGGAAGCCGTCGGTTACGGAAGCGCCAATCGTCTTGCCCTTACGCAGCTCATCCTTGAGCCGCGAGAAGATCAGCACGTTGGCATCAACCGCCATACCGATTGATAGGATGAAACCCGCCAGACCAGCCAGAGTAAGCGTCACCGGCACCAGCTTGAACACGGCGAAGGTTAGTGCGGTGTAGATGAGCAAGGCCAGCACGGCGATAACCCCAGGCAGGCGGTAGTAGAATATCATGAAGAAAGCAACAAGGGCCAGGCCGATGATACCGGCAAGCACACTCTTGTTGATCGAATCCTGGCCGAGACTGGCTCCCACCACACTCTGCTGCACCACCGTAACCTGCACCGGCAGCGAACCGTACTTCAGGATAACGGTCAGGTTCTTGGCCTCGTCGGTACTCTGCAGGTTGCTAATCACGCCATTGCCGTCGGGGATAGCGCCATTGATTACCGGGCTGGAAATAACCTTTTTGTCCAGAATAATCGGCATATACTTGCCGATGTTCGCGGCGGTGAACTTTGCAATCACATCCTTAGCCGCACCCTTCAGCTTCCAACTCACCTGGGCAGCGCCTAGCTGATCAAAGCCCAGGGTCACGCCGGTCGGGTCGAGGTCTGCTCCAGTAATCAGGGTGTGGTATACCTTGGTTGTGGTAGGGGTAGCGGTGGCGCTAATCGCGCTTGTGCCGGTCAGGGTGGTGGTGCTAGTTGGCGAACCGGATGCGCTGGGGCCGCTACGGTCAGTCTGAATAACGTCACCGGGCGAAAGCGGAGTGCTGCCGCCATCAACCCACTCCAAAAATCCAGTTTGCTGCAGGGTGCTGATCACCTGATCAGCGTTTGACACCTGGGGCAATTCGACGAGGATACGGTCGCTGCCCTGAGTTTGCACCAGTGGCTCGGACACGCCGGAGCCGTTGACGCGGTTTTCAATAATCGAGCGAACCTGCTCTAGCTGATCAGAAGTGACTGCCTGACCGGCGACTGGCTGGGCTTGCAGCACCACCTGTGCGCCGCCCACCAGGTCGAGGCCGAGGCGGGAGGTTACGTCGCGGGTAACACCGCCAATCCCAATCGTGCTGCTGAAGTCAATCAGTAGCGCCAGCAGGGTTAGCAGGATGATACCGGCGAACAGGCTTGCAGTAGTATTTGAGCGCAAGTTTACTACTCTCCTTCCAGAACAAACAGTGCATAAGCTAATCTCCCCCTTATGAGGGGGGCTGCCAGATTATATCTTACATTAGCCGTCTCTGTCAACTAAAATGTTGCGAATTTCACAAAGTCGGAGGGAAGGCACGAGGCACGAGGCATGAGTGAAAAGCAACCGCACGGGTCGTCCCGCGCTATAGATAATACGCTGGGCAGGGGGTAGCAGATTGATGAACGGCAATGCTGCGCCACATTCAGTTCCTTGACGGTAACGCGCAGCGCAGACTATAATCGAGGGTAACTCATCTACGGCGCAGCCCACGCCTCTATAAAGGAATCACTCTGGTGCGTAAACAAACCCCTCAGCTGCTACTCACCCTCATCGTGCTAACCACATTGCTCCCCACCCTTGTTCGCGCCGACGATGCCAGTGGCGGGCGGCCTGCGCCTGCCTCGCCTTTCGGCATGAACCTGTACATCACTGGCCTGGAAAGATCTCGATCCGATCTGCCAAAGGTGGTTGCAGCGGCAACCGACCTGGGCGTAGGCTGGTCACGCGAGGAACTTAGCTGGGCGAACATCGAGCCGAAGGAAGGACGCTTCAACTTCGCGGTCTATGACGACCGGCTGGCGATGCTGCAACAGCAGGGCATCGGCGTGGTAGGGATGCTGCTAACCACACCCTCGTGGGCTAGTGGAGTGGATCAGTCTGCACCTAACTGGTACTGGTATCCGCCCACCGACCCTGCTGCTTACGGCCGCTACGTGGAGGCAACGGTTAACCACTGGAAGGATCGGGTGGCGGTGTGGGAGCTGTGGAATGAGCCGGACAAGGCGGGAACCTGGCAGCCGCAGCCCAACCCCGCCGCCTACGCCGCGCTGCTATGGCAGGGCTACCAGGCGGTGAAGCGGGCCGATCCTACCGCGCTGGTGATGCTCGGCTCGGTCTACATCCACGACCGCAACAACGAGGGGCTGGCCTTCCTCGATCAGGTGGTGGCCGCCAGCAACGGCCAGCTTAACTTCGATATTATGGGTGTGCATACCTTTATGACCGATCGCCAGCCGGAAGATGTGGCCCACGACAACCCGGTGCAGAACCTGCCCTATCGCCTAAACATCGCTCGCCAGTGGCTGGCGGCACACGGCGGAGCAAACAGGCCGCTGTGGGTGACTGAGGATGGCGAAAGCGCCTGCACCGGCTGCGGCGCGAACGGAGTCAGCCCTCAGCTACAGGCCGAGCGGCTGCCACGCCAGTACGTACTGGCGATCGCCAACGGCGCGGACAAGTTTTTCTACTTCCAGCTAAAGGACAAGTTCAACAACCCACCCAGCGATGTGTTCGGCAACATGGCGATTATGGACAACAACTGGCAACCCAAGCCCGCCTACTATGCTTACAAGGTGATGACCGCCGTGCTGGGTGGCGCAACCTTCGTTGGCCCCGGCCCGCTGCTGCGCCCCCAACCCGATCGCTGGCAGCAGGCATATGACCGTTACGAGTACATCTTCCGACATGGTGATGCCATCATCCACGTGCTGTGGCAACGTGAGGATGTGCCGCTCGCAACCGCAGCGCCAAGCGGGAAGGCGAAATTCCTCGTCAGGCGCGTCACCGCTGTCCCGTCCGCAAGCTTGACCGTGGCGGTTCCGCTACCTAGCCTTTCCCTTGCGGGCGGGCCGCGACAAGACGGCCGCGGGGTTTGCAGGGGGCTTCGAAAGAGCCTACTGACGCAAAAGCGAGCCAAACAGTCTGTTCGAGTGGGCGGTTTCAAGGTTAGCGGAAACCGGATGGCAAGGTTTAGAAACGGTTTCGAAAAAGAAATTCGAAATAGTTCTTGCCAAACGGAAATACCTGCGGTACTCTGAAAGAACGCGACAAACGACCGAAGTTCTGGTCGGAACTCAAACGAGATTTCGCCGCACCACTTAGAAGAGATGTAATTCTTCAGTGTGCGGCAACAAGTTTCGAGGCCAACATTCGCATCTAGTTTCCTTGGATCCTAGGTGTGGATGTGCAGATCTTTGACAATCTGGTTGGACAGCAAAAGAAGTAAACTCGTCAGAACTCTGAGT
>JBBRMT010000334.1:0-3750 GCA_038230695.1 Chloroflexia bacterium | reverse complement strand
TGGCGGGCATGGAGGATGTTGCCCGCCAAGCCCCATTGCAGCTAATCTGGCCGGGGCTACTCATCTTCCTTACGGTGCTATCAATCAACCTCATCGGCGACGCGATGCGCGACGCGCTAGATCCCCGCCTGAAGATGTAGGGGGGTGCAATAAGAATGGCGAAAAGTGGGGTGGCAATATTGGCATAGGCGTAGCACTCGGCAGTCCAGCGGCACGCCGAGGATGTCCGCGCAGCCGCAGGGTCTTGTGCCAGTAGTCGCCGTCAGACACATGGCCGAGTGCTACCCCATCCTGGTTGGAGACCACGCCAATCATCCAGCTAGCATGATGAAGTTGGCGCAGCTTCCACTCACGGACTGGCAAGATTTGCCAGCGGTGATAATCGCGTCCGCTAATTCCCACAGGTGCAGTGATCAGCGCGTAGAGGGTGAAGATGATCAGGCCATTTGGTCGTTCACCGTTCAACACTGCCCCACCTACTTTTCTTCTTCAATCTTTATCCAGCCGTGCTTGTAGGCATAAACTACTGCCTGGGTACGGTCGTTCACCTGTAGTTTCCGCAAGATGCTGGTGATGTGGTTCTTCACTGTCTGATCGCTGATTGAGAGAGTGCGGGCAATCTGCTTGTTCTCTGAACCGGAGGCTATCTGGTCGAGCACTTCCGCTTCGCGCTCCGTCAGGGGCGCGAATAGCCGCTCATCGCTATCCTGGCTTATCTGTTCACGAAACTGATTGCGCACCCTGGCCGCCACTTTTGGACTGGACACTACATCCTCGTTGATGAGGTAGTGTCCTTCACCTACCTGCTGCACCATCCAGACTAGTTGCTCGGCGCTGATGTCCTTCACCGAGTAGTGGGCGGCCCCTACCTTGATGCTGCGGAACAACTGCTCGTCATCTTCATCCGCGCTCAAAATAATGACTGCTACCTGTGGTAGCTCACGCCTTACCGCCCGCGTCACCTTGAGACCATCTATATCGGGCAGGTTGATGTCTATCAGCATGATGTCAGGGGTCAGGCTCTCCGCAAGGGCGATTGCCTGACTACCATTGGCTGCTTCGCCAACTACCTCGATACCCTCGGCGCTGTCGAGGATGGTGTGTAGCCCTTGCCGGAAGATGGGATGATCGTCCACGATAATGACGGTGTAATTCTCGCTCTCTACCATGGTACCTCCTAACCGCCCGCTCACATCACTTTGGTACAGCAACCATTAGGCTCTCATCCAAGGCGTAGGCAATAACCTGCTGCAAGGGCATGGCTATGCCCTCCCTCTGCAGCGCGGCGAAGCGTATGGGGTCAAGCAGGGCGCGGCAGTTCGCCAGCGCCTGCTCATACTCAACGCGGAACTCAGGTTCGAGCGCCACATTGATGGTAGCAAAAAGGGCAACGCCCGCGCTGAGAAGTAGCACTGCACGCGCCGCTTCCTGCTCGCCACTCTGGCTGATTGCCACTTTGCCCAGGCCAACTAGCTCATAGGCGATGCCGTGTTTACCTTCCAACTCATCGAAGAGCTGCAGGCTCTCCTTGTGGATGGCTCTGGCTGCGGCATAGTCTTTCATTGCGAGTGAGAGCGCCCCCAGGTTATCCAGGGTGATGCCCATCGCCCACTTATCGCCCAAAGCGCGGTTTATCACCAGTGCCTGCTCATAGAAAGAACGTGCCGAGGCAAGGTCGCGACGGGCGTTGGCGACATTACCCAGGTTGTTGAGTACCTGTGCAATGCTCCACTTGTCATCTAGCTCACGCAGTATGACCAGACTCTGCTCGTAGAGGGCGGCGCTGGCCTCCTGGTTTCCCTCCGAACTTGCCAGGTTGCCCAGATTGATCAGTGAATTGGCAATGCTGGCGCGGTCACCGCTCTCCTGCCGCAGAGCCAGCGCTTGCTGGTGGTTGGTGCGGGCTCCTGCATAGTCGCCCTGCCACCACAGGATGTTGCCTGCTCCGGTTAGGACTTTGGCTCGCCAGCGCGGCTCTGCGTGTGGCGCAGTTGACAATGCCGCCGCCAGCCACCCTAGCCCCTCATTAAGATGACCATGATATTGCCAGAACCGGACCAGCGCCCCGGTTATCCGCAGCGCCTCCTCTGGCTGCTGCCCCAGCGCCCAGCGCAGCGCGGCCCGCAGATTATCGTGTTCCTGCTCTAGCCGGGTCAGCCACACCCCCTGCTCTGCCCCTTTCAATTTTGCCTCGGCCTCATCCGCCATCTGTAGATAGTAGCTGAGGTGCCTCTGTTGGATCGCAACTTCGCCACCGCTGCCGCGCAACTTCTCCCCGGCATACTGGCGGATGGTTTCCAACATTTGGTAGCGCGTTGCATCCTCGGCATTTTCACCGATTACTAGCGACTTGCTCACCAGTTGGTCGAGAAGGGTCGCCACACCATGTTGCACTTTGCCCTGGCCTCCACAGACATATTGTGCTGCATCCAGACTCCAACTGCCAGCGAATACCGACAACCCTTGCAGCAACTGCTGCTCAGGGGTAGAGAGTAGGTCATAGCTCCAGTCCACCAAAGCCTTGAGTGTTTGTTGGCGGGGCAATAGCGTGCGGCTGCCACCAGTCAGTAGCTGGAAGCGATTATCCAGTTGGCTGGCGATCTGCTCGATGGTTAGCACGCGAGCACGGGCGGCGACCAGTTCGATGGCGAGGGGGATACCATCTAGGCGGTAGCAAATCTTTGCCACTGCGGCCGCATTCTGCTCGGTGAGGCGAAATGAAGGTCGAACGGCAGTGATACGATCAGTGATCAGGCGGACAGCTTCGTACTGCTGTAGCTGAACCAGGGGTTCGCTATAATTGGCGTGGGGGGTGGGTAGGGACGGCACGCGCCAGATGATCTCGCCATTCACATCGAGATGCTCACGCGAACTCGCCAGAATAGTTACCTGGGGGCAGTGTTCGATAATCGTCATAACTAGCTGCTCCGCCGCTGTGCGGAGATGTTCACAGTTGTCCAGCACCAGCAGCAGCTGCTTATCCTGCAAATAATCGAGCAGCGTGTCCTGAACCGAGCGACCGGCTTCTTCGCCCGCCCCAATAGTGGAAGCTACGATCTGGGGTACGAGGCTGGGATCGCGAATGGGAGCCAGCTCCACAAACCAGCAACCATCGGGGTAGCTGGCAAGCAAGTCAGCAGCGACCTCTAGCGAGAGGCGGGTTTTACCAGCGCCGCCCGCACCAATCAGGGTTAGCAGCGAGGTGGTGGTGAGCAAGCGTTTGACCTCAGCCATTTCGCGCTCACGCCCGATGAAGCTGGTGGTCTGTAGAGGGAGGTTGTTGGGGTGTAGCTTATCTGCCATGGCATTGCTCCGTGATGTTATATTTTTGACCGGCAAGCAGCTGTTGCAATTGGGGTCCCAGCCACGCCGATTATAACTCAACGCAACGATCATGCCAGCGGTCAGCAGTCCAGCGGTAGCGCCTGATAACCCTTTACGCCCATTCAACCTCGACATCACACCCTAGCAGGTCGCCTAGCACCTCGGTCACATCACCAGAATAGCGCTGCTCGAAGGTCTCAGCCACCCCGACCGCAGGGCAGGCGAGCTGCACCCGGCCAGCGCAGGCAGCCACCAGCCGCACGTGCTGTAGCCACAGCCCCCACGCCGCGCTCGACACCCTATCCCGCAGCCGCTCCTGCGCAGCCTGCCAGATTGCGGCATCCCTAGCCGACGGTGGCGGGGTTGTCTCCGCCCCCTGCTCTGGCAATGCCGCTGTCAACCCCCAGGAAGGCTGCTGGATGGTCG
>JBBRMT010000333.1:0-3760 GCA_038230695.1 Chloroflexia bacterium | reverse complement strand
GCGGCGATCTTGGCCGCCTCGGCCATGCGTTCGCCGATCAGCAGAGTGTGTTCGCGCCGCGCATACTGCATCACCGCCTCGTCAATCTCGTCACCAGCGGTGCGGATGCTATGGTTGACCACGATGCCACCCAGAGAGATGACCGCCACCTCGGTGGTGCCACCCCCTATGTCCACCACCATGCTGCCTACCGACTCGGTGACCGGCAGGCCCGCGCCGATGGCGGCAGCCATTGGCTCCTCGATGGGGAAGGCGGCACGTGCGCCCGCGTTAATCGCCGCGTCGTGAGCGGCGCGCTTCTCCACCTCAGTCACGCCGCTGGGGATGCCGACCACCACCATCGGTGCGCCATTGAGCATCCCACGATTGACCTTCTCGATGAAATACTTCAGCATCATCTCTACAATGTCGAAATCGGCGATCACACCGTCCTTCATCGGGCGGATGGCGATAATGTTACCGGGGGTCTTGCCGACCATCGCCTTTGCTTCAGCGCCAACCGCGATGCGGGCGCGGGTTTTACGGTCAATTGCTACTACTGATGGCTCGGAGATGACCACCCCCTTGCCACGTACGTGTACCAGCGTATTCGCCGTTCCCAGGTCAATGCCGAGGTCGCGGCTGAACAGGCCCAGGATGCTATTCCAGGGTCTTGCCATTAGCGGAAACTCCTCTCAAGCAGAAACGTTACTGCGATAACCGCTGTGGATGATTGCAAAAAGGCACGGCAGGGCAACGGTGGCCCCGCAATAATCTCAGCCCGATTATAGACGCTGTGCTAGCATATGTCAAGTTTGTGGCAACGCCGCGCCGATAATCTCATGCACATCCTCTATGCCCTCGGCGTGCAGCCATGCGGTCATGCCATCCAGCACATCGAGGGCGGCGCGGGGGTTGGTGAAGGTGGCGCTGCCCACCTGCACCGCAGTCGCGCCCGCCATCAGGAACTCGATCGCGTCGGCGGGGCTGGCGATGCCACCGATGCCGATGATGGGGATGCTGACTGCCTGGGCCACCTGCCAGACCATCCGCAGGGCAAGCGGCTTGATCGCCGGGCCGCTCAGTCCGCCCATCTTCGCGCCGAGCGTAGGTTGGCGGGTGGTGATGTCAATCGCCATGCCCAGCACCGTGTTGATCAGGGAGATCGCGTCCGCACCCGCACCCTCGACTGCACTGGCGATAGCGGCAATGTCGCTGACGTTGGGTGAGAGCTTGACGATGACAGGGAGCGAGGTGGCTTCGACCACCGCCCGCGTGGCTGCCGCTGCGCTTTGGGGGCTACTGCCAAAGAGGATGCTGCCATTGTCTACGTTGGGGCAGGAGATATTTACTTCGATGCCCGCGACGCCGGCGGTGGTGTCAAGCTGGTAGGCAAGTTCAGCGTAATCGTGCAGCGACTCGGCGGCGATGTTGACGATCACCGGCGTACTCCACCTTGCCCATTTGGGCGCATAGTCCTTCAGTAGCGTAGCGATGCCGCGATTTTGCAAGCCAATCGAGTTGAGCATCCCTGCCGCCGTCTCCACCGTGCGGGGGGGCAGGTTGCCGTCGCGCTCCTCCACCGTCGTTCCCTTGCAGATAATCGCGCCGAGCCGATGCACATCCACTAGCCGCCCATACTCCGTTCCGTAGCCAAACGTGCCGCTGGCGACCAGCACGGGATTACGCAGGCTGAGGCCATGCTCGTTGGCGGGCGCAAGTTCGACGCGCAGGCTGATGGTGGGGCGGGGCATTGTTATCCTTCCAGCGGCTGCGCTTCGACCGCTTCGGCAATTATCAGCCAGCCAGTTGCCATCGCCTGCTGCACCAGTAGCGGCTGGGCGGCCATCTGCTCCGCAGTGAATGGGTTGGTCGCGCCGCCGGGGGTGCCACCGTACTTGCCGCTCTGATACAACGGCTTCCAGCCGAGGACGGGCATGATGCGCTCAACATCCCAGGGGGCAATCTGGTTGAAGATATTGTTGCCCATTGGAGTGTGGGGATCAATTCCTTCCAGCCAGTGTTGCCAGAACTGCCGCTTGATCGGCGAGGCCACCCCCATCATAAGCAGCGCCAGGATGCCGCCCGGCCTGGTCACATGGCGCAATTCGCGCAGGGCGTAGCCAGGGCGTGGGGTGAAGTCAAGCACGCAGCGGCAGTTCACGATGTCGAACTCGCCTTTCGCGTAGGGCAGCGCGTCAATACTGGCGCAGGTAAACTCAATCTGAGGAGCAATCAGGCCGTAACGGGCGGCGTTCTCCTTAGCATACTGCGCCATGTTGGGGCTGAAGTCGCAGCCGCGCACCGTATAGCCCTCCTTCGCGTACAGCACGCTGAGTTGGCCGTTGCCGCAACCAGCATCGAGCAACCGCACATTAGGCCCCGGCGAGGGCAGGAAGGGGCGCAATTCGGCCAGCCACTCGTCGCGCCACCAGGCGGCGGTCTCCTCGGTATTCCAGCCCTTCAGGTTGCGCTCGTTCCAGCCAGGGGCGCGGGCATCCCAGGAAGCGCGAGTGGCATCGAGGCGGCTTTGGGCTTCGCTTTCATCCATTCCAATTCTCACTTTCATAAACGATGCGCTGCTGTGGTGGGCAGGAAGTTGAATAGTAGCAACAAGATTTAAATAGCCAAGCAAGGCCATTATAGCATATGTACAAACGAGCATAACAAAGCCCCCTGCTTGTACAAGGGGCTTCGTCGCCAGGAGGACTGGTTTACTCCATCAACGGACGCGCTTTTCACCCCTACGGCTAAGGCGCAGGCCCGCCGCCAGCAGCAACACCCCAAGCAGCAGGATGAGCGGGCTAGCCCATGGCAAGCCACTACCAGTATGGGGCAGACCCGGACTCGCGGGTGTTTTAAGCGGAGTTGCGGTTGGGGTAGCAAGCGGCACTTTCGTGCTGGTAGTAACTGCCACTGGCGTACTGGTGATGTTCACTATAGGCGTGCTGGTAGTGGCTGGTACTGGCGTGTTGCTAGCGCCTGGAATTGGCGTGTTAGTGGCACCCTGCGGCGTGTTGCTAGCGCCTGGAATTGGCGTGTTAGTAACGCCTGGAATCGGCGTGTTGCTAGCGCCTGGAATTGGCGTGTTAGTAGCAAGAGGCATTGACGTGCTGGTAGCGCCGGGTAGCGTGGTGCTGGTAGGCAGCGGATTGGTGGGTCGAGGCGATGGCGTGTTGGTGGCGCCAGGCGTGTTGGTAGCGCTCAACGCACTCGTGTTGGTGGGTGTCAGTGTGTTGGTAGGCGGCGGGGGCGGGGTGCTAGTCGGTGTTGCGACAGCGCCACAGGCTTGAACGTTGTTGTCGTTGAGGGTTATTGCACCATTGCGGGCGTACACACCGCCATTCGATGATGCCGTCGTATTGAAGGTAATCGAGGTTAGCGCCAGGATGTTGCCACTGAAGCTGGTGTTCGTTCCCAGGGTTGCCGAACTGCCAACCTTCCAGAAAACGCGGCACGCCTGCGCCCCATTGATCAACAGCACACTGGCATTGTTCGCGGTAGTGAGGGTGCTGCCCATCTGGAAGATGAAGACGCTGCTGGGGTCGCCTTGACCGTCCAGGGTGAGTTGCCCGGTCAGTTGAGCTGAGGAGTCGAAGCAGTAGACTGCAGAGACGAGCGTCTTGCCGCCGAGATCCTGCCCACTCAGGTTGGTGTTGCACGTCTGCCCAGCGGCATTGTTATAGGCGATGGCGGCATCGGTCTGGGCTTGCTGGGCCACCGCGTCGCCAGCGTGGAGCAGTCCAGTCAAGGTTCCAGGTGGGAAGCCGGTCACCGCCGT
>JBBRMT010000332.1:0-3862 GCA_038230695.1 Chloroflexia bacterium | reverse complement strand
CGCCCAGACATCGTTTGATGAAATCATGGCTACGCTATTTAGGGCGCCAACACTGGGGCTGGAGACGACGCTCCAAACGCTGCCATCCCAGTGTTCTACCAACGTCAGAGAGGCAGTAGTAGAATACGCTGAATAACCAACCGCCCAGGCATCGCTTGGTGATCGCGCAGCTACGCTCTATAGCTGACCATATCTGCCAGTAGGGTTGGGGCTGGCAACCACGCTCCAACCGCTACCATCCCAGTGTTCTACCAACGTGCTGGCGATATCGTTGCTGTTGTATTGATAGCCAACCGCCCAGACATCGCTGGCCGTCACCGCAGCTACGCCATGTAGCTGGTTGAAGTTTGTGCCAACGTTGGGGCTGGCAACCACGCCCCAGCTTGCAGCACAGGTGGTAGCCGTCGGGGTTACGGCTGGCGACATAGTTGCGCTAGCCTGGCTGTGAGTCGGCTGCGCCATGCCGCTACATAGCAGCAAGGCTACGGCCACGATGAGCAGGGTGTACCACTTTGCCTTGTTCATTTGCTTACCTTTCTGTAACTGATAATGGTGCGCCAGGTTGGGGGGAAGGCTGTGTCCGCCAGTAGCCCAGCCATTGTACTGGTAAGGGGTGTCAAAAATATGCGGTTTTATGCGCTCTTTTCTGGTTGCCGCTGCTTTCTTGACTGTTTGCGTTCGATGCGGTAAGATTCGTATATATAGTGGCATATTGGCATGGCTGGAGCAAAGGCGCTATACCATCGAGGAGACGGCGATGTATGACCTGGCTACCTTCCGCCAGCGGGTGAAGGAGTGCTACCGCCATAGCTACCCCTATGATGATGGGCGGCGGGCGACCCAGGCTGACCTCGCCAGTGCAGTTGGCCTCAGCGTGGGCGAACTGAACCGCCGGCTCAACGGGTCGAAAGCCGCCCTACTCACCGATGCCAATGCGCGGGCCATCGTCCGCGCCCTGGCCGAGTGGGGTGCGATTACCACCCAGGCCGAGGCGCTCGACCTGCTCGATCTGATCTGCTGCCCCCAGTTCAGCGCCAGCGAGTGGAACTCCCCGCCGCTCGATAACCTGGATCCGCTTCGCTCTGCCTCTACCCCAAAAACACCACCATCGCGCAGCGATAAGACCAACCTGCCCCTCGCGCTGACCAACTTTGTCGGGCGTGAGCGCGAACAGGCTGAAGTAGCCCGCTTGCTCGACGAAGGCAGGTTGTTGACCCTGACCGGGCCGGGTGGGGTGGGCAAGGCCCGCCTGGCAATGGCGGTGGCAGCCACCCTTGCCTATCGCTTTGCCGATGGCGTATGGCTGGTGGAATTGGCGGGCCTCACCGACCCCGCGCTGGTACCGCAGGCGATTGCCAGCGTGCTGCATCTCAGCGAACAGCCAGACAAGCCACTGCTTGAGACGTTGGCAGAAGCGTTGGAACACCGTGAGATGTTGCTGCTGCTGGACAACTGCGAACACCTTCTGCTAGCAGTGGCCCAAGCTGTCCATCGCTTGCTCTCCTACTGCCCGCGCCTGCGGGTGCTAACTACCTCCCGCGAGGGACTTCGCATAAATGGTGAAGCGCTATTCAGCGTACCGCCGCTGGGTCTGCCCGCCGTGCTGGCAAAGTTGCGCCTAGCGCGGCTGACCCGCTACCCTGCCATTCGCCTGTTCGTCGCGCGGGCGCAGGCTAGGCAACCGCATTTTCAACTAAGCGGGAGCAACGCTGCTGCGGTGTGCGATATTTGCCAACGGCTAGATGGGTTGCCGCTGGCAATCGAATTGGCCGCCGCTCGCATGGACGTGATGAGCGTGGCGGACATCCAAGCGGGGCTAGCGGACCGTTTCGCCTTGCTCACCGAGGGCGACCGCACCGCGCTACCCCGCCAGCAGACGCTCTACGCCCTGATTGACTGGAGCTACAACCTGCTCACTGCTGCGGAGCAGCGGATGTTCACTACGCTGGCGGTGTTCGCGGGCGGCTGGAACTTTGCCGCCGCCGAGGCCGTCTGCGAAGACCCAACCGGCCCCAATCAACCATCTACAATCAGCTATCTGCAATCCCTGGCGGACAAGTCGCTGATCGTCAGAGGCTGGTCGGGCGACGAGGGTCGCTTTGGGATGTTGGAGACCATCCGCGAATATGGCCTGGCCCAGCTTAAAGCTACTGGCCGGGAAGTAGATAGCCGCGAGCGACACGCCGAATATTATCGCCAACTGGCCGAGCAGGCTGATCCAGAGTTGAGAGGTGCGGCACAGGCGCTCTGGCTGGCGCGATTGGAGCAGGAACACGACAACATCCGCGCCGCGCTCACCTGGGTATTGCCACATCAAGCCGCGACTGCCGCGCGACTGGCTGCCGCGATGGGCAGATTCTGGAATATACGTGGCTATTTGGATGAAGGTCGTCGCTGGTTGAGCGCCGCGCTGAACAAGCAGGACACAATCAGTGCGGAAGTGCGAGCCGGGCTGTACGACGCTGTGGGGCGATTGGCTTATTCTCAAGGCGACTAGCAGGATAGCGATAGCTATTACCAGCAGGCACTAGCCCTGAAGCACAGCTTGGGGGATCGAAGGGGTATACTTTCGTCACTCAATGGCCTGGGGAATGTGGCCTACAGGCAAGGAGATTACCTTACCGCGCATGTATACTACGAGGAGTGCTTGCTGATCGGTAAAGAGTTGGATGATCAAAAGCTCATTGCCAATACCCTAACCGACCTATCGAACGTAGCAAACGCGCAGGGTAACCTGGCAGCGGCGCGTCAGTTTTATGAGGAGGGCGTGGCCCTGCTGCGTAGTAGCGGCGACAGCTATAACTTTAGCACGGGACTCAATAACCTGGCGCGAGTGATATATATGCAGGGCAATGTCGCAACCAGCCGATCTCTCCACGAGCAGAGCCTGGCGCTGCACCGCGAGTTGGGCAACGAGCGCGGCATCGCCATTTCACTCCAGTTTATAGGTGATATTGCCCGCGAACAGGGCGATTATGCCGCCGCCAGGAGGCTGCTAGAGGAGAGCTTGAGCATCCGACAAAAGTTGGGGAACGAAGGTGATATCGTGGATACAGTGCGAAGTTTGGGCATTCTGGCCGGCTGCGAGGATGATGATCAAGCCGCTCGTCAAATCCACAAAGAGGGTCTGGCATTGTCCCGCGAGGAAGGTAGCAAACTGGGCATCGCTTCGGCATTGTTGGATTTGGGTAGCCGGGCGGCGTTCAGGCTCGGCCCAGATGCGGCGCGGCGGGCCACACGCTTGATCGGCGCGGGCCACCAGATGTTCGACACGCTCAAGGATGCACTTTTTCACAGCGAGCTTGCCGTATACGACCGTGCGCTCGCCATCTGCCACGCCGCGCTAAGTGATGAGGAGCTTAAGCAGGCCTGGAATGAAGGCGCGGCAATGACAATGGAGCAGGCGATCGCCTATGCGCTGGAGGAAGATGGCTAGCAGGTAAAGGTGTCGCTTTATCTAAGCCCCCAGCGGGGGTTTGGGGGAGAATCTCGCCCAGCACTAATGCCGAAGTAAACATACTGTGCTTTATATGCTTACCCAGGCATAATTGCGCTGCACCATTCTCCCCCAACCCCCGCTGGGGGCTTAGTTGATCAACCTTCGGACAGGGTAGGGGCGAACCGTCGTTCGCCCTGCCCCCGCTTGCATTTGTTTACCCACTTGACAAACAAACTCCCTTATGTTATTATCCACGCAACCCAGAGCTAGATGGAGCCTAAAAACGTTGGCAATGACTGCCCGCAGTGAGAACGCTACTGCCGACCTCGGTTTGATGCGTGAACTGAATACCCACATCATCCTCAACCTGATTCGTCAGGAGGGGAGCATTTCGCGGGCGGAGATCGCCAAGCGCACCCAGCT
>JBBRMT010000331.1:0-3869 GCA_038230695.1 Chloroflexia bacterium | reverse complement strand
TTGAAACGCGGAAGACGCGGAAGGGCGCGGTGACGCGGAATGGTAAGGCAAGATTGATGTTCTCGATTGGCATTGATGCGCCGCACGCGGGGGTATGCCATGCGCCCCTACGCCAACGTTGTTGCTTGCGATGGGCATTGCTGATGTTACACCGGGGCGTATGCGATTCGCCCCTACCCCAACATTGCTGCCCACGATTAGCATTGCTGACTTTGCACGAGGGCGGGCGGCCGCCCGCCCCTACGTCAACGTTGATGTCCACGATGGACATTGGTGCGTAGCATCGGCATGGTCGCAGCTAGCGGACGCGTGCGATGAGGCCATTGTGGGCCTTGATGCGCCCGTGCCGCAGGATATCGAAGCCGTTTTCGTAGGCATAGAGGCCCATGTGGGTTACATCCATCAGTTCGCGGTAGGAGAAGTTCATGATGTCGGCAAAGAGCGTATAGAACAGCTTGGATTGCAGTTGCAGGCGCGGGGTGGTGATGATGGCATAGCCACCCGGCTTGAGGAAGCGGCGGTGCATATCCAGCGCCAGCGGCTTATACTGGTCGGGGAAGTGTTCCAGCAGGCCGATGCTTACCACCAGGTCGAACTCCTTGCCGTACTTCAGGTCGCGGATGTCGCAAACCTCGAAGTCAATATCCATCTGGTCACGATACCAGACCTTCGGAGCGCCGCTAGCTGGGTCGCTGCCCAGGAAGGGATAAGACTCAGGGAACTCACCAAAGCGGTTGGTGCGGCAGTAATCGTCGTAATCCACCAGCACGGCGTGTCCTCCTGGATACATCGCCATCAGTTGCATCGCCTCATAGCCATCGGCAGCGCCGAGGAAGAGAATCTCCGGCTTCTTCACATCCAAACCCTCGAACAGCGCCCGCTTGCCGCGCGGATCCCAGATGCCATCCTCGACCCGGTGGATTTTGTTCCAAACCGTCCACTGGATAGTTTCCTCCATTGCTTCCCATGCGGAGTGCAGGTTCAAGCGCCCCAACGCGGGCAACGCCTTACCGAGCGCGGCTTTGCGGGCGGCCAGCGCATCGCTGTCGAACAGGCGTTGAAACGAGCGATTGAACATCTCCCAACTGGCCTTGACTGGCAGCTCCTGGTCGTGTTCGCGCTCCCAACGTTTCTTCTCATCCGACCATCGTTCCACCCGATAGGGGCGGCCAATCTGCTGCCATGTCAGTTCGCTCCAGTCGTAAACCGGATCGGCCTGGTAGAACACGTCAGCAGTGTGGCCGGGGCGCAGGTCTATGCGGTGGGTGGGGGTCAGTTTGGTTAGACCCAGATCGGCCTCACTATAGGGATGATGCGGGTGTAGCACAGACTGGGTGATAGTATCGGCATAGGGTAGCGACATGAGTATCCTCCTGATTGTTCTAGCCAGTCGGTGAGGCATCTATGCCTCAGCAGTCGTATGTATGGGCGAACAACGTCTCGCCTTGTCCCTGTTTTACCCTCGAAGCTCTACGATATGATATAACCTTTGCCGCATTGTGTCAATCATAACCGCCCCATTACGCTTCAGCCAACAACATCCGCCCCATATGTAATCAAGGCGACACCGCAAGTGTAAAGCAGTTGACCCAGCCGTAGCGTCCCTGCTCGTATAATTTAACCATCCACAGGGCAATATCAAATTAACGCGATGGCATGGGGTGAGGATACCCATCAACGAGGGGAGTGAAATGAACAGATTTATGGTCAAGGAGCAGGACGAGGTGACAGCTTGTGACGCAGGCGCGGCGCTGGTTTTCATTGATGGCAGCGAGGCAGGCGGGTTGTGGGTTGACAAAGCTGGCGGCGTGCATATAATCAGCCCCTGGCGCGAGGATGAGGCGCTGGCCCGCCAGATTCGCCAGCTAAGGGCGGCCAACTCGCTGCTACAGATGGCGTGAACTACATCATAAATAACGCGAACAGTAGTAATGTTCACGATGGGCAGGATTGGTAGCGCCCGCGACGCTCCCTGGGGGTCTGGGGGTGCAGCCCCCAGAGCTTGCCATGCTACCTGGCTTATCGGCGCGATTGTTCATCCCCTCACTCCTTGACCACAACCAACCGGGGTACGGTGCCGTTTCCTGCTTCACCTCTCCCTTCATCTTCAATTCGCAGCGTAGACGTTATAGAAAACCAGCTTGTTCACGCTATTATGAGGTTGGCCCGATGATTGATCCGCGCCCCCCCATTTTGTACCGGGTGGACATTGACGCGCTGGCAAAGTGAGCAAGCAGCGCGGTAAGCGCAGCAATCCCCCCTGGCTGACCGGGTTCACGCCCGCAACCGCCGGGGCCGAAATGCGCGCCCCGCCCCGCGAAAACAACAATTAGCCACCGCCGCCGTGCCGCAATGTACGGCGACCCATTGTTCACCACCCGAACGTTAGGAGCATGGCAAGCTCTGGAGGCTGCACCCCCAGACCCCCAAGGAGCGTCGCGGGCGCGATCAGTCCCCAACATAGCGATTTGTTCACGATTGAAGGCCAATGTGTTCACGTTATTATGATGTTTATCATGGCGCAAACAGCGGGCGATACCGAGTTGGGACGGATGGCGAAGGGTTTGGGGGAGAAATCTTGCCCTGCACTAATATCGAAGCAAGCATGATACGCCTTATGTGCTTACCCTGACATTATTGCGCTGCATCATTCTCCCCCAACCCCCGCTGGGGCTTAGTTATTCAAGATGGCTACATTGTTCTTTAATCTTTAATCCATAATCTATAATCCCCTAGCCAACGAACCCCCTCGCCCAATCGTACAGGCGGGAGACCCCCTCGCGCACCCCGATAGTCGGTTGCCAGCCGAAGTCGCGGGCGGCTTTGGCGCTGTTGCTCACATAGATGGGCTGGTCGCCGGGCCGCCACTCGCCGTAAGTAATCGGTGGCAGACTGCCATGCAGCTCCTGCAGCAACGGACCAAGCTCAGTCCAGATTGCGATGGTGTTGGCCGCCCCACCACCGATATTGTATACCTGCCCGGCGGTAGTCTTGATATTGGCGTGGGCCATGCGGAAGGCGCGTACCAAATCATCCACGAACAGCACATCGCGCACCTGCTTGCCATTGCCATAGATGATGAGGGGTCTATTTTTTAGAGTGGCTATCACGAAGTGGGCCAGCCAACCCTGATCCTCGTTGCCGAACTGGCGGGTGCCATAGATGCACGACATCCGAAACACCACTGTGGGTAGGTCGTAGATGCGGGCGTAGTCGCGCACATACTGGTCGGCAGCCCCTTTTGAGCAACCATAGGGCGAGTGGAAGTCCAGCGGGCAGCTTTCGTCCACGCCAGTGCAATCACGGTAGGCATAACGGTTGCCACGCTGCTCCATGCCAAGCTGCTCCAACGCGCCATAAACCTTGTTGGTGCTGGTGAAGAAAACCGCAGGCGGCGGATCGGTGCGCCTACGCGGGGCGCAGCGCACCGCTTCCAGCAGGTTGAAGGTGCCGATCGCATTAACCTCGAAATCGCTACGCGGGTCTACCACCGAAGTCGTCACCGCTACCTGGGCGGCAAAGTGAAATATGGCATCATAGTTGCCATCGCTGACTACCTCAGCCAGCAGGCGGTCATCACGAACATCGCCATTGACGTGGGTTAGCTGATGCGCGTCGTAGCTGCTCTGCAACCAGGCCAGGTTGCGTTCGGCTCCGGCGCGGCTGAGGTTATCGTAGAGGGTGACGGTTGCACCATCGGCCAGCAGACTGGCGGCCAGATTGCTGCCGATAAAGCCGCTGCCGCCGGTGATTAGCACTCGTTGCATATGGTCTCCTCGCTGCAAGGCAATAAAGTTAGCAAGGTAGAAGCAAGAGTCGGGCCAGCCTTCAACTTAGGCGTTCTTCATCTTGAAGATGCTATCAGTGCT
>JBBRMT010000330.1:0-3897 GCA_038230695.1 Chloroflexia bacterium | reverse complement strand
TTTTCATGGGTTTATTCTACCTTATTTCAGCCTTCTTGGTGGTCTAGTTTATTGGGACCATCGCACACCGCTAATATCTACCGCAAGGACATCAGGATCGCCCGCTACGATACGTTTGTGTACGCCGACGCGAAGTAAATTGCACCTGAGCGAGCGCATCCCACCGCTATATTCATCACCCATCCCAACCTTCTACCTTCCGCCTTCTACCTTCTACCCTGTTATTGCTGCACCTGAGCGATGTTGTACTCCAGAGCGACGGCGGGCAGGGGCGCAGCGGTGGCGAGTACCACCCCGAGGGCGATTGAGGCCAGTTTGGTAGCGGCGGAGTCGGCCCGCGAGGTGATGATGATGGGGGCCGATGCGCCCACCACCACGCTGGCCGCCTCGGCGTGGACGAAGTAGATCAGCGCCTTTGCCAGCACATTGCCCGCCTCGATGTCTGGCACGATCAGGATGTCGGCCTGCCCCGCCACCATCCCGCTCAGACCATGCGCGGCGGCAGCGGCAGGTGAGATGGCAGTATCAAACCCCAGCGGCCCGTCTACGTAGCCGCCAGTAATCTGCCCTCGATCCGCCATCTTGCTCAGGTTGGCGGCATCCACCGTCGCGCTAATCGCCGGACTGACCATATCCAGCGCAGCCAGCACCGCAACTTTAGGCTCTGCTACTCCCAACTGACGGGCGGCGTTGATGATGTTCTGCACAATCTCAACCTTCTGGTCGAGGGTTGGTTTGATCACAATGCCGGGGTCGCTAAGGAAGATGAGGCGGTCTATGCCTGGCACCTGGGCAACCCAAACCACACTTAGCAACGCGCCGGTACGCAAGCCGTATTGCTTGTTGAGCGCAGCACGGAGCAGGTCAGCGGTCTCCAAACGTCCCTTCATCAGCACCTGGGCTTCACCATCGTGAACCAGCTTTACCGCCATCAAGGCCGCCTCATGGATCTCCTCACTGTTAATCAGGTTGAAACCGACGAGGCTGATACCATGTTCGGCAGCGATGCGCTGCATCTGCAACTCGTTGCCGATCAAGATAGGGCGAACCATGCCCGCGTCGGTCGCCGCTCTCACCGCTTCGAGGACGTGCAACTCGTGCGCCGCCGCCACCGCCAAAGTCAGCGGCCCGTGCTGCTGCGCCACTACGGTTAGCTGGGCAAAGTTGTTAATCGGTGGCATAATTCTCCTTCGTGCGATGAATATAGCATAGTGCAAATGGTGCAAGGCTGATGGCGGCTTGCCCAGTTGGCCTGGGGGTAGGGGCGTAGCCCTTTGTTGCAGCGTTTACCATGCTCATCTTCGGCAGACCTGCTGCCCAGCACCAATGAATACGTAAGCCACCCGGTTTCGATCAATCAATTGAGCCGCGTATATCTCGCACAGCCGATTGACATACAACTGCTACCAGCATTGGCAGATTGACGCGGGCGATAAGCATTGATGCGCTTGACCGATCGGAGCTACGCTCCCAGCCCTCAGTAACTCAGGGAGCAGCGGCGTATCCCCACCACTACTACCCTTCACCACTTGTGGGTAAGGATAAGCCCAGCGTGAAGAAGTCTGCCAACTCAGTCCTCAGTCGGCAGCGCTCAGTCCTCAGTAACGCAGCGTCGGTGCAAGTCCCAATAGCGCAGGCAACACTCCGCTGGCGAGGGCTTGCATCTCGTCGGTGCCAGGGTAGACGTAGATGGGGGCTAGCCAGCCGATTTGCTCCTTTATCAAGTCAACAAGTAGCTTTGAGTGGGCAAGTGAGCCGGTGAACACCAGCGCATCCGGCCTGACAGCGAGTGCGGCGGCCATCGCCCCACAATACTTGGCGATCGCGTAAGCCATCGCCCGATAGATGAGCGCAGCGTGTTCGTCGCCTGCGGCGATGCGTCGCTCCACCTCGCGGGCATCGTTGGTGCCAAGATGGGCGACAAGGCCGCCCTGCCCCGCAATCATGTGACGTATCTGCTCATAGCTGAACTCGCCGCTGAAGCAGATGCGGGCCAGATCGCCAACTGGCAGCCCGCCGCTGCGTTCAGGGCTAAACGGGCCTTCGCCATCCAGCGCCTGGTTGACATCTATCTGCAGGCCGAGGCGATGGGCGGTAACGGAGATGCCGCCGCCCAGGTGCGTAACCACCAGATTTAGCTGTGGGTAAGGCTTGCCGATTTCGCGGGCAGCGCGATTGGCTGCGGCCTTGGCGCTGAGGATGTGCGACAGCGACTTGCGTTCGATCTGCGGCCAGCCGGTAATGCGGGCCACATCAATCATCTCGTCTACGCTGGCCGACTCGACGATGTAGGCGTTGACGGGGCGGCCTTGTGCCGCGCTGGACTCAAGTGCGAACGCGGCGGCCAGGATAATACCCAGGTTGCTGGCGTGATCGCGTTGGCCGCTGGGGTCGCCCGCCTGCATCTCCGCCACCATCGTGGCATCAATCAGATAAGCCGCGCTGACAATCTGCTTGCGTAGCAACCCACCGCGTCCCACGATTGCGTCAATATCTCCGAGTTGCGTTCCTTTCGCCCTCAGCAAGTCGGCAATCTGCTGGTAGCGAAGCGGATACTGGTCAACGATACGCGAGAAGCGGGCGAGTGCGGCGCTGCCGTGGCTTACCGCTTCATCCCAGATCGGGTGCAAGTGGTCGGCAGGGTGGTCGCCAGTAGCGGTGGCATCGTAGGCGTAGAGCGCGACCTTGGTGCTGGTGCTGCCGGGGTTGATGATCAGGATGTTCATCTACAGCACGAGGCTTTCGAGGACGAGGCGGGGATTTACCGCAGCGGCGAGTTGGCCGGCGGCGGTCTGAACGGCAATGATGCGGGCGTGGATGGCGGAGAGGTCGAGGCGAGCGGCAAGGGTGTGCAGCGCAGTGGCCTGATCGGGGTTGGTAATTAGCTCAGGATGGCCGCTCTTGACCAGCAGCAGGTCGCGCCACCACATCAGCCACAACTCAAGCGTGGCGTTGACGCTGGCCCGCCCGCCTGGGCCGCTGCCATAGCTGGTAGCCAGGCGGGCGGCAACCGCGAAACGGTCGGCAATCAATGCGTCAGGGGCGATTACGCTGTGCAGCAGGTCTATAGCGGCGTTGCGCTCGGCCAGCGCGGCTTCCACATCGCCAGCGGCGGCAATCGCCACCCCCGGCCTGCCCTCGGACAATGCGGCCAGCAGCGCGGCTTGGCTGGCGGCTACGCCCTGCTGCAACAGCGCGGCAGTGATAACCTCGCGGTGGACGGCCCGCAAGCTGATCAGCTGGCAGCGGGAGCGGATCGTGGCTGGCACGCTGCCCTCATTGGCGGCAAGCAGGATGATCACCGCCCAGCGCGGCGGCTCCTCCAACGTCTTGAGCAGCGAGTTGGCGGCGGCATCCTGCATGGTGTCGGCATCGCCGAGGATGGCGATTTTGTAGCGGGCATCGTAGGGGCGGGCAATGATGTGGTCGCGCAATTCGTGGGCGGTAGCCACACTTATAACCCGCTGGCGGGCGGCCTTGTCCGCATCGGCCTCGCGCCCGCTGCCCGCCAGTAGCTCCCGTTGTCGCTCGATGTCCAACATCAGCACATCATGATGCTGCCCTCTGCTGATGCGATGACAGGATGGGCAAGCGCCGCAGGGGGCGAGGCGAGGGCGGCCATCGCTGGTTGCGCTCTGGCAATTCAAGGTTTGGGCAAAGGCCACCGCCAGGCTACGCTTGCCCGCGCCGGTTGCGCCGACGAACAGGTAGGCGTGGCTGACACGCTGGCCGCGAATCGCCTGCTGCAAAAAGCCCACCTCGCGGGCGTGGCCGACCAGCGGCCAGGGTGGGGCTGACAGAACAGGCGCAATCACTTGCGCCCCTAGCATCTCAGGATTGTTCACAGTGTCATTCATAGGCAGAAGTTTAACAAACTAAGCCCCCAGCGGGGGTTTG
>JBBRMT010000329.1:0-3926 GCA_038230695.1 Chloroflexia bacterium | reverse complement strand
TAGCCAACCGCTCAACTACTATACCACCATCGAGGGCGCGGTGCGGCTAGGGCTGGCGTTTTTTCCCGCCGAAGCGCAGAAGCGGCTGGTGATTGTCAGCGACGGCAATGAGACCACTGGCAGCGCCGAGCAAGCCGCGCAACTGGCAACGGCCAGCGGCGCGGGCATCAGCGCGGTCAACGTCGGCAACCGCCCCGGCAACGAGATGCTCATCTCCAACCTGCAAGCGCCCGCATACGTGCGCCAGGGCGAACAATTCGAGCTAAACATCACCATCAACAGCAGCGTGGCAACCAGCGCAACCCTGCGCCTCTACAGCGGCGACAATATGCAAGCTGAGGTGCCGGTGCAGCTTACCAAGGGCGACAATCGCTTCACCCGCCAGGTAACTGCCCAGCAGCGTGGCTTCGCTACCTTCCGCGCCGACCTGCAACCCAACCAACCCAACACCGACTCGGCGGCGCAGAACAATACATATAGCGCCTTCACCTTTATCCAGGGCCAGCCCAGCGTGCTGCTGGTCGAGGGTCATCCCGGCGAAGCCGCCCCCCTACTCAGCGCCCTCCGCGCCGCCAGCGTCACCGTCAACCTGGTTGCGGTGAAGGATACCCCGGTAGATCTGCGCGGCCTGGCCGCTTACGACTCGGTGGTGCTGGACAATGTACCGGCCAGCAGCCTCCCGCCCGGCGCGATGGAGACGATGCAGAGCTACGTGCGCGATCTGGGGCGCGGGCTGGTCGCGGTTGGCGGTCAGGAGAGCTTCGCCCTGGGCGGCTACTTCCGCACCCCACTGGAAGCGGCCCTACCAATTGACATGAGCCTGCCTAATCGCCTGGCCCAGCCCAACACCGCTATCGAGATGGTGATTGACCATAGCGGCAGCATGGACGAACTCGCGGGCGGCGGAGCGCGTAAGATTGACCTGGTGAAGCAGGCGGCCGACCAGGCCGTTACCCAACTCGGCTCCGACGACTCGGTTGGTGTAATCGTCTTCGACGACCAGGTTCAGGAGTTGCTGCCGCTCAGCCCAGTTGACGATGTGAGCCGCATCCAGGCAATTATCGGCGGCGTTTCGTCGGGTGGTGGCACCGACATTCATGGCGGGCTGGCTCCGGCAGTTAGCAACCTGGCGCAGAGCGGGGCGAAAAGCAAGGCCATCATCCTGCTAACCGATGGTGTGGATGGCGTAAACAACAACTACGACGATTTGATCAAGGCGGCGATAGACAACAAGATCAGCATCACCACCATTGGGGTTGGCCCGATCATCAATACCGATTTGCTCAGTTCGCTGGCAAAGCAGACGGGCGGACGCTTCTATCACACCAACAGCGGCTTGGATCTGCCCCAGATCTTCACCAGCGAGGCGCATATCGCTGCCCGTTCCTACCTGAACCAGCGCCAGTTCACCCCTCAAATATCCGCGCCCAGCCCCATCCTCAAAGGGCTGAAGGCGTTGCCCAACCTCTACGGCTACGTAGCCGCCACCACCAAGCCACTCGCCAGCCTGGTTCTCGCCAGCGATAGCGGCGACCCTATCCTTGCTGCCTGGCAGTACGGCCTGGGCAGGGCGGTGGCCTGGACCAGCGACGCGCAGAACAACTGGGCCAGGGACTGGGTGAACTGGCCCGACTTTAGCACCTTCTGGTCGCAGGCGGTGATTTGGACGATGGGGCAAACAGGCAGCAGCAGCCTGCAACCGCGTGTCACCCTCGACGGTCCCAATGCTAACATTACGGTTGATGCACTCGGCGGGGGCGGCGATTATATCAATGGTCTGGATATGGCCGCCTCGGTAGCTGCGCCCGGTCAGATAACCAACACCCTCAGCCTGCGCCAGAGCGCACCGGGGCGTTACGTAGGCCAGTTCCCTGCGCCGCAGAGCGGCATCTACCTCATTAGCGTGCGGGCGGCAGGTGAGGTTAGCGACACCGTAACGGTCAGCGGCACACTGTTGCAGCGCAGCAGCGCCTTCAGTGAAACGGAGACTCTGGGCCTGGCGGTGCCATACCCTGCGGAATATCGCAGCCTGGAGCCGAACACTGCGCTGCTGCAACGCCTGATCAGCGCGGGCCTACCCAACTTGCAGCCGGGGCAAGGGGCGCAGAAGCTGCTCACCCTCAGCGATGATCCCGCGCCCCTGCTGGCGCATACCCTGATCGCTGCCTCCGCCGGTCGCCCGTTGTGGCCGCTCTCCTTGCTACTAGCCATTATTATCCTGCCCTTCGATATTGCGGTGCGCCGCCTGATGATCAGCGGCGGCGAACTGCGCCAGTTGTTCGCCGCGCTTACTCGCCGCCGACCTCGCCCTGCCTATGCGCCTGCCGCCAATACAATGCAACCCCTGTTCAACATCCGGCGCGATCGTCAGCGGCAGCCACCCCCCACCCCCATTGCCACCCCGCCCCCACCCATTGAGGCCACTCCGCAACGCCCGATCCAGCCGCTTGACACGTCTAGTACAATAGATGCGTCAGCGCCGCCCAGCGAAAGCCTGGCCGCGCGTCTGCGTCAGGAGCAAGAGCGACGCAGGCAATAAGTAAATGGTAAATGGTGAATGGTAAATTGAAATGCAGTTGATCTCGCTTCGTTTTTCAAACTATCCGCGCGAGGTCTCCCGTTTGCGCACACCATTCACCATTCACCATTCACCATTCACGATCGGGGTGGGAGAAATATGCCAGCGCAAAAGGTGGGCAGCCGCTACGAATTGCGGCGGCAGTTGGAACAGCGCGACGGGATCTTGAGCTTCGAGGGATGGGACACGCAAGCGCAGCGCGATGTGCTAGCGTTGTTGATGCGGGCTAGCGGCAACGGCACCACCGAGGAGCAAACCCGCCTACTGCAGTTTGCCCGCCTGGCCGGGTTGGCGGGCGTTACTCCCGACTCCGCCTTGCCCGCCATCCTCGATAGCGGCAGCGACCCGCCCGATCAGAACGGCGAAACCGCTTATTATCTGATCGCCGAGTGGGTAAGCGGCACAACGCTCGATAGCAAGCTGCCGCTCGACCCTGAGCAGGCGGTCGCCGCCGTAAATAGCATTGGCGAAGGATTGCGCTGGGCGCGACAGCGTTGGGCAGGCGCATCGCCCAGTTACGACCTCGACCCCACCCGTATCGTTTTCGACGACACTGGCCGCACTCGGTTGACCAGCTTCGGCCTGCCCGGTGTGGGTGGGGACGAGGGTGAACAGGGCGACGTGCTGGCCCTCGGCAACATGCTCCGTACCCTGCTGGCGGGGGGCGCTAGCAACGAAGCCCGCAGCCTCAGTGCGGCGCAGGCGCTGGCGCTTGCTCAAGTCATTGGCCGCTCCACCGCGCCGATCAGTAACCGCTACCCCGATATTGCTACCTTCATCGATGCCCTGCAAGCCGCGCTAGCCGGTCGCCAGACTGCTGACCCCCGCTTTACCGTTCGCAGCGCCGTGCCTACGATAAAGGCCGCCTCCCCAGCCAGTCGCGCAAAAAAGAAGAAAACAGTAACCGACCCGCTCATCCCTCAAGCCCCGCTCACTGTCAGCCCCGTACCCGACCAGCTTGCCGATCAGCCCGCTGATGATGCAACTAATCCCAACGACAGTGCGGTGCCGTCCGCGCCACCCTCGATGGGACCAATGCCGCAATCCACTAGCCATCTGGTGGATGCCGCTGAGTTTACCCCGCCCGCGCCGCCCGCTGCGAATGATAACGGCGCAGCTGGGCAAGTTACCGTAATTCGCGGTGAGACCCTCCCCATCGTAATGCAGAACGAGCCTGTCGCTGCCCCTCTTTCTCTCGATGACGCTGCGGATGCGCCAACCCAGATCAACCCTGCGCTCCACCCCGTCTATCGCTCTGGCGCGACCAATAGCACCTTTGGCGACCCACCACTACCCGCCTTTACCGATGCCAGCGTGGTAGGCCGCAACGTCAGCATGCGTCCCCCCG
>JBBRMT010000328.1:0-4014 GCA_038230695.1 Chloroflexia bacterium | reverse complement strand
GGACGTAATGAACGTGCATAGCGCCTGGAACGCGGGCTACAAAGGTGACGGAGTGAAGGCCGCGTTGCTCGACACCGGCGTGGACTTCGGCCATCCCGATTTGCAGAACACCTACGCCCGCGACGACAACCCCAACTCGCCATACTATGGCTGGCCGCTAGCCTACGACCCCTGGAGCATGGAGCTTTACAACTACGGCATCAGCCACAACGTCAGCAGCGCGATCGCCGGCTGGGGTTCGTGGTATATTGACACCAGCACGACCGTCAGCGGCGCGACCGTAGTGTTCACCACCGCCGCAGAAAGCGACCTCGGCCTCACGCCGATCAGCCACACCTACACCCTGCCCGGCACCAGCAAGAGCGGCATCTACCACATCGGCATCCATCCCGACGAGAACCTGGTCTACGATACCTACCACGAGTATCCTGCCGTGCTGGTGGTAGACGCGCACACAGCGGGGGTTTACGATACCGTGATCGTAGACCTCAACAACAACCACGACTTCCGCGACGATGACCCACTGTACAAGGGTCACGAGGTTACCACCCGCGACTACAATGGTGACGGCTACGCCGACCGCAGCACCGGGATGCTCTACTTCGTCGCCGACGGCCACACCCCCATCCCCGCCAGTGACTGGCTCTACGCCGAGTTGCCGCCCGCGAACGGCAGCCTGGTGGCGATGATGGGCAGCTTCGCTTACGGACAGGATCACGGCACCCTGTGCGCCTCTTCGATTGTGGCGCAGGGCGTGATTGACGGCCACCATGACGGCTACCCACCCTACAAACCAGCCGGTATTGGCGGGATGGTGCAAGGCACCGCACCCCACGCCAAGCTTATCGCCATCGGCAACATCTACCAGAGTTACCAGACCATCTACGACGCTTACACGCTGATGACATATGGCTACGATGGCATCCCTGGCAGCGGCGACGATCCCCAGGTTGCCAGCCTCAGCTTCGGCTTCTCCGGCGGCGCGGATAATGGCTGGGATTTCCAGTCGCGCTATCTCTCTTCGCTGCTGCGCCAGTATGCGCCAAACACCGCCGTGCTGGTCGCCAGCGGCAACGGCGGCCCTGGCTACGGCACAATCACCCCACCCGCTTCCTCACCATATGTAATTAGCGTGGGCGCATCCACCCAGTACGGCGAAACCACCACCTTTGATCCGATTAGCGGCACCGATCAGATCCAGTTCAATGATGTGCAACCCTGGTCGAATCGCGGCCCCACTGCCAGCGGCCAGCCCAAGCCGGACATCGTATCGGTTGGCGCGTGGGGCAGCGGCGACATCCCCATCAATGAGCTAGCCCCATCCGGCGGTCACGATGGCTGGAACGATTGGGAGTTGTGGGGCGGCACCAGCATGGCGACACCGGAGGCGGCGGGTGTTACCGCGCTGCTATACCAGGCGTACAAGTCGGCGCACGGCTACTACCCCGATGGCGAAGTGGCGAAGCAGATACTCAAGGGCGGCGCGAAGAACCTCAACTACGATGTATTTGCCCAGGGCGCGGGCCAGGTGGATGCCGGGCGCACGGTGGACATTGCCGCCGCCAACTATGGCCTATACAGCAGCCCTGCGGACTGGAATGTGGGCAGCAGCAGCCCCGGCGCAATCGGCATCATCACCCCCGGCCTGACCCTCACCCGCAGCTTCACCCTCAACAACCCCGGCCCTACCCCGCTCACCGCTAACCTGGGCAGCGACAACCTGGTGGCGAATGGTAGCCTCGACTGGTCGGTTTCCACCAGCATCACCGACGAGAGCGCCGCCGACTTCAGCCGCCCCGACTATCTATGGAACCTGAGCAACCAGATCCCCCAGAGTACTGACCTGGTGCAGCTTACCGCCTACTTCCCCTACCAGCAGTTTAGCGTAATAACCCCAACCTCGCCCTATCTAACCAACCAGAGCAGTTGGAGTCTGCTGGCCTACAATTGGCACGACCTCAACCATGATGGCATCGTCTGGCACGACGACAACCACAACGGGGTGGTCAACGCTGGCGAGTACGAGAGCGGCGAACTAAATCGCTTCGCCTACGCCTATAATGCTGGCACCATCTTGCAGATGTGGGTGCAACAGCCCTTGCAGCGGGTCAAGGATGGCTTCTTCGTTGGCCTGCAGCACCGCTTTGATAGCGGCGACATCCTCACCACCACCATCAACCTGAAAGCCACTTTCTACAAGCATCAGGCGTGGTCGGAGGTAAGCAACCTCAGCGTGACCCAGCTTACGGTGCCAGCGCACGGCCAGGCCAGCTTCGTTGCCAGCTTCACCGCGCCCGCCAATCAGCCGCCCGGCGCTTACGAGGGCGCACTTACGGTTGCCACCCAACCCAGCCCCGGCCATGCTGCCTACACCCAGACCATCCCCATCGCTGCCAACGTGGTTGCCCCTTCGCTGGACACCACCCTGGGTGGCACGCCGCCATCGGCTAGCGCCTTCGATAGTGGGCTGGTACGAGGCGCGATTGACTGGAACTGGCGGCCCGATGCAGGCGAGTGGCGCGATTTCTTCGTCAACAACACCCAGACGGTGGGCGGCAACGACTTCCTCTGGGTCAACACCAGATGGCAGCACTATCCTACCGATATTGATACGGTGGCGCTTGGCCCTACCCCGTGGGACTTCTTCTCCACTACCTACCCCAACCTGTTTGGCCCTTACGGTGAGAGCGTGTTGGGCGGCAGTGTGGATTCGTGGATTGGCAACGGCATCTTCCCGTTTCAGACTGCCACCAATACCACCGAGGAGTGGGTTTCTACCCACCTCAACAATGTGCAAGCGGCGCACGAGATCGTCCACCACAACGTCGGCTACGCGGGCCTCGCCCCTGCCGAGCCTTTCACCGACACGCTGGGTATCGTCAACCTCAGCAGCGCCAGCGTGGACGTAAGCACCAATGCAACCAGCGGCAGCGTGCCGATTACGCTCACCACCGGCCTGACCCTGCCCAACGGCCTGCGTACCAGCGCCTTCGGCCTCAGCCAGCAGCAGACCTTGCACAACCTGTTCGTGGTGCAATACGGCACCTGGTTCTACAATCTGACCCTGACCAACACCGCCGCGCTGGAGCTTACCACCCACGCTGACAACGATGCCGATATTGACCTCTTCCTCGACCAATTCTTCAACAACCGCTGGAACGAAATCGCCTCCTCCACCGGAGCAACTGGCGACGAATTCATCCGTCTCAGCCCGGTGACTGATGGCGACTACCGCATCCGCGTGGACGGCACCAACATCCCGGCGGCTGGCACCCACTTCGACCTGACCATCAACACCATTGGCGGCGCTGACCTCAGCTTTACGCCAGCGGTGATCAGCGGCACCATCCCCGCCGGTTCGCAGATTGGCCTCACCCTGGCTTGGAACAAGCCGGGCATGACCAGTGGCATCTGGCAGGGTCAGGCGTTCCTCGGCCCCAGCAACGCGCCGCAGCTAGTCGGCATCCCCGTCACCATCCGCTATGGCAACCCCACGCCACAGCCAACCAACACGCCGCGCCCGTGCCAATTCCACCTCGACGACGTGCCGCAAGGCTACTGGGCCTACCAGTATATCGCGTTTCTCTATTGCCAGAACATCGTCAGCGGCTATCTCGACAACACCTACCGACCCAACAACCCGATCAGCCGCGCCGAGTTCGCCAAGCTGCTAACCCTGGCCGAGGGCTGGCCGCAAATCGCGCCCACTGCGCCCACCTTCGCTGACGTGCCGCCCTGGAGTTGGGCCTACCCCTGGGTGGAGACGCTGGCGGCGCGAGGCGTGGTCAGTGGCGATGGCAACCATATGTTCAACCCGGTGCGTACCATCAGCCGCGCCGAGGCGGCCCGAATGTTGACCCAGGCGCAGGGCTGGGCCACCAGCACACCGCTACCACCGCTGTTCAGCGATGTACCGCCCGACCACTGGGCGTATAACTACATCGAGGCCGCTGCCTACCATCAACTATTCAGCGGCTACCCCGGCAGCCAGTTCCACCCCAACGCCAACATCAG
>JBBRMT010000327.1:0-4023 GCA_038230695.1 Chloroflexia bacterium | reverse complement strand
CCTTGAGTATTGCGCCCGCTGACCTGTGGCGGCAGGCGGGCGCTAGAGAGGAGCCAGCGATGAGAACGACGAACGACCGGCCAGTGCGCCTGGGTCGCACCATAGTCCTCCTCATCGTGCTGGTCAGCCTGAGCCTGGGGCTGATCGGCTTGAGCGCGACCAACAAGCTGGACGGGGTGGAGAACTGGCTGGCCGGGGTGTTCGCGCCGGTGCAGCAGGGCTTCAGCGCGGCGGGACAGAACGTGGGCAATTTCTTCTCCGCCGTGCGTGACAGCCAGCAATTGCAATCCGAGAACGATGCGCTTAAGTTGCAAAATCAATCGCTGCAGGAGGAGAACGCCAAGTTGCTCGACTTGCAGCGGCAGAACGACGCACTGCGCCAGGAGTTGGGCTTCCAAAAGCTACGTCCCGACCTCATCAACCTACCCTCCGCTGTTATCGGCCATGACCCCAACGGCACCAGCCAGACCCTGCTAATTGATAAGGGCGATGCCGAGGGCGTGCGCCTGGGGATGGCCGCGCTCAGTCCCAGCGGCTACTTCGTGGGCCAGGTCAGCGAGGTGGAAGCGCACCGCGCCACCGTGCTGCTGGCGATTGACAGCAACAGCAAGATTCCCGCAAAGGTGCAGCGCACCAACGCCGACGGCGTGCTGGCGGGGCAATGGCAGGTGGGCGGGCGATTGTCGCTCCAGCACATCAAGCAGAGCCAGACCAGCGGCGAATACGTGGGCAAAGGCGATTTCGTAATCACCAGCGGCGCAGACGGTATCCCCAAAGGTATCATCATCGGCCAGGTGTTGAGCGTGGACCAACTCGATATCAAGCAGGAGCAGCAAGCCGATGTCTACCCTCCCGTGGATGCCAATACCCTCGACAGCGTGCTGATCAACGTAGGAACTAAATAATGGTAAATGGTGAATGGTGAATGGTAAATGAAGCATGGTTCAGATGCCGATCAACGCACCACCACCATTATAGGAGAATGATTAACCTGCCCATCTCCTTCAGTCCTCGTCATTTACCATTTACCATTTACCATTCAACTTTATGTTTATCTACCTGATAATCGCCGCGATGATGTTCCTCAGCGGGCTGATGCAGACTAGCTTTCCGGTCACGGTCAGCCAGTTGGAGCTACGCGCCGATTTCGTGTTGCTGCTGGTGGTAGCTATCACCTTGGTGCGCGGGCTGCGCGAGGGGCTGGTATGGGCCTTCCTCGGCGGTGTGCTGCTCGGCGTACTTGCCCCCCACACCCTGCCGCTGGGCAGCTATTCGCTGTTGCTGATCGTGGTTGCGGTGGTCGCCAGTCTCAGCCAGAACAACCTGTTCGAGAGCAGCCTGATTATGCCGCTGGCGATCGTCGCCATCGCCAGCATCACCTTCCGCATCCTGCTGCTGCTGGCAACCCAGGGCGCAATCCTGCGTAGCGATCCCGGCCCAGTGCTGCTCCGCCTGGCGCTACCCGCGCTGATCATAGACGTTGTGCTTGCCCCACTGATCTATGCGCTAATATCCTGGCTGGATGGTAGGCTGGGGCGGCGGTTGCCCATGGAGTGGCAGTTAGAACAAAGGAGAAAGCTACTTTGTACTTAATGTATGTGGATGGTAATGGCGACCCTGGGGCAAATACTGCCGCATCCCGCTATTTCGTGCTGTCTGGCCTCGTTATCCACGAGAACTACAGGCGCGAGTGCTTCAGCCGCCTGATGACGTTCAGAAAAGGGTTAAAGGAAAAGTACGGCTTGCCTTTGGCCCAGGAGATTCATGCTGGTGACATGGTAAGGAAGCCTGGTTCGTTCCGTCGGGATGATCTGGTTTCAATGCTTCATGCGCTGGCAAAAGAACTGGCGGACATGGAGGAGTTGAGGATAATCAACGTCGTCGTAGATAAGCAAGACAAGGGCAATGACCTACAAGGTATTTGCTGTGGCATGGAATGCGATACTGCAAAGGTTCGATGAGGCAATCGCCAGCGGTAGCTTGCCAGGTTCAACAGGCAGTGACAAAGGGATGGTTTTCTCTGACCAGACCGATTCGTTGCCTGTGACGCAGATTATGCGATATTCAATATCTACAATCTTGCCGCCGCAGCCGCGAATACGGGGAGAAGGCAACGAACAATGCTAAGTAATCTGATCGAAGACCCCAGCTTCCGCGACTCGCGCCACTCTTATTACGTGCAAGCTACAGACCTGGCTGCATTCCTGCTATATGAGCGGCTTTCGCCAAATAGGCACATGAACAAAAAGGGGCGTAGAAACTACTTTAACCTGCTTGCTCCCCTACTATATCACCCACTGGATATAGCTAACGTGGATGGCATAACCTGGATATAGCAGGAAGGGCGCATCGCAGATGTGCGGTGCGCCCTCCCGAGGAGGTTCTATACCCCAGGATATACTGGGGGTCAAACCCATTAGGTACCTAACCAGATTATACATCATTACACCTGTAATGTCAAGATTATATACATAGAGCGGAAACGTGATGAAAAAAACCCTGAACACCACTGCCTTCCAGATTGTGATGGGCATATCCCTGCTGCTGCTGGTGCTGCAGCTGTGGAATATGCAGTTCAACCTGGCGGATAAGTACAAGGCGCAGGCGCAGCAGACTGCCGTGCGCGACATCTACACCAACCCCGATCGCGGCATTATCTATGACCGCAATGGTCTGCAACTGGTGAAGAACGACCCGCGCTACGCCATTGCCGTCACCCGCACCGACCTGCCTACCGGCAACGACCTCTATATTACCCCTGCCAACCTGCCCGCTGAAGCTGTGGCCCGTGCCGCCTTCTACACCAGTCTGGCAACGCTGCTCAACCGTCCTGATATAACCAGCGCATCGCTATCCCGCACTGTGGCTGCCGCAGATCCGCAGCGGCCCTACCAGCCCCTGCTGCTGGCAACCGCTGTGGATGATACTGCTGCCACCGCAATCAACAAAGCCGCCGCAAGCAAGAGCGGCAACCCACTGGCTCACGTCTGGCTAGCCTCCGCCCAGAAGCGGGTGTTCGACGGCCTCGGCGCAATGGTCAACGCCCCCAACGTGGTCTATATGATACCGCAGGAGTTGCCGAAGCAGGGCAGTGGCGACAATGCGGTAGCTGACGATGCCGCCCGCAATATTGTATATAGCAATCTGGCGCAAGTGCTCGCCCCCCTAGGCGGGCCGGATGCCAAGACGATTGCGGGCAAGCTGGGCGACGCGCTCAGTAACGACCGCCCGGTAATGGTATTCAGCGGGGTCAGCGATGTAGTAGCCGAGGAGATTCGGCTGAACGCTGCCGCCCTGCCCGGCATCCATGTCAGCAGCGAACTGGAATACAACTACCTGCGGGTCTATTCCAGTGTTGCGTTGAACCCGGTCATCATCAAAAGCAACGTCAGCCACGACGTTTATATGCAGGTGGCAACCAGGAGCCGCGAGTTGCCCGGCAGCAGCGCCGTCACCGAGCCGATTCGCGTATACACCGACGGGACGCTTTTCGCGCACCTGCTTGGCTACATGGGTGGTGTCACCGATACCGACCTCGCCGCCAATCCGCCGCCCGTAGATGCCGCCCACCCCGACGAGCCGGTGCGCCCCATCTACCTCAGCGGCGACCATATTGGCAAGGTGGGGGTTGAAGCCTCCCTGGAGACGCAACTGCGCGGCAGCAAGGGGGTCAAGGAAGTCGAGGTGGACAATGGCGGCAACCCCATAGCCTCAGTCGGCGAATTGCCACCCGTCCCCGGCAACAACGTCTACCTCACTATAGACGCGGGCTTGCAGAAGACCGTCACTACCTCTTTGCAGAAGTACATTCAAGCCGCCGGAGTTAGCGCAGGCGCGGCCATCGTGGAAGACGTGCATACCGGCCAGATTTTGGCAATGGTGAGCCTGCCCAGTTACGACAATAACCTGTTCGCCAGCGGCATCTCGCAAGCCGACTTCGACAAGCTGAGCCACGACCCTAATTTGCCGATGTTCAATCGCGCCATCAGCGGCAACTATCCGCCTGGCAGCACCTTCAAGATG
>JBBRMT010000326.1:0-4065 GCA_038230695.1 Chloroflexia bacterium | reverse complement strand
TAGGAGGCCCGCCATGCCAGACGCAAGCCGCGAGGACATTGAAGGATTCTTTGGCGATGCCGGTTGGAGCTACCACCGACTCGAAGGAGAGGACTGGGAGACCCGCTACAGCGGCACTTATACCAACCAGGTTATCACTGTGCGTATGACCCAGTATTGGGTATACTTCTACGCCACGCTGATCAATCGGATAGACGAAGCCTGCCGCAGCAAGATGTTCGAGCATATGGCGATGCTCAACTACAAGGTAAGCTTCGGCAAGTTCTCGATTGACAAAAGCAACCGCCTCTGCCTGGGAGTGGAGGTGCCACGCGAAAACCTGCAAGCGTCGGTGTTCAAGGACGCGCTCAACGCCCTCAGCTACCTGATTGACGAACACTTCCGCGAACTGCTCAACATCGCCACCGACCCTGATTACGTATCCCGCCTGAAGGTAGAGCAGGAAGGCGGGGGGGCGGCAGCGGTTGCGCCCACCCTGGCGGCCTCCTCCGATAGCGCCGATGAGGATGTAGACTGGAGCGACGAGGACGAAGCCGAGGATGAGGATACTATGGGCAGCGCTGCCAATAGCGCCGCTGAGGCTAGTGTCCCGACTGCTCCCGAAGTAGCGGCCAGCGGCGAGATGAACACTCAGCCGTTGGGCGAAGCCAGCAGCGATAACCAAAGCCAGCATCCCACCAGCACTGACGAATCGCCCGCCAGCGATGTAGCCTCATCCTTACGCATGGCATCATATAATTGCCATTGGGTAATGCCGCAAATCGTAGGGGCGGGCGGCTGCCCGCCCTGGTGCAAAGCATCAATGCTAATTTTTACGCCATTACCCAACAGATTTGGTATTAGTCGCGCCAGTGAAGCATCCGTTGGGTCCGGCTGCCCTCGCCCCAGTGCCTGGGTAAAACGGATGGGCGCGATAAATCTGCGCCCCTGCGATAACACACCTTCTGCTGGACTAATTGGAATGAGGTTAAAGCAGAAACATCTTCTTTCAACTTTTCAACTTCCCCCTACTAATTGGCGATCCTGGAAAGGCGTTTCCGATGCCCGCTATCTTGAAGGCGCTGAGTACGATTAGCTCGGCGTTGGCGGCTTTCTCGCTGTTCTTCTCGGCTCTGGCTACACCTATGCCCTCGCCTCCCACTACCGTTGCAATGCAACCTCCACCCTCGATGACAGCCAATTCCCTGCCACCCACTGCGACGGCTATTCCCCCGCTGCCACCTTCACCGCCTGCTGCCCCCACGCTGCCTCCACCCATGCCGATCGCTAATGCGGGCAATACCCGCGTGGCAAGTTGTGATGAGGCCGCCTATGCCCCACCCACCACACCGGCGCAACCCCGCCCCGGCCAGCGTTCACCCCTCGGCCCGAATGGGGATACCTTCGCCATTGCTGAGGCGCTGCTGATGCCGAGCGGCCCTGGCGCGTTTGGTAGCGACGGCAAGCTGCGGCCTGCTACGGCTGCCCCAGTTCTGCCGCCAGCACCCAGCGGTCAGTTCGTGCCGTTCGTCACGCCCACGTCCAACCCCAACGCTACCGCTGTGCCTTACGTCGCGCCCACTGCCGTGACTACCGTTGCCCCCGCCACGCCTCGCCGCGTGGTCATCCAGGCGGGTCACTGGTTGAGTAGCCAGATGCCCTACCAGATTGCCGAGTTCCGCAACGACGGCGCATATGCAGGCGGAGTGGCCGAGTGGCAGGTCAACCTCGATATTGCCAACCGCGCCGCCAACCTGCTGCGGGCGCGGGGCTACGATGTACGGGTCGTGGCTGCCACTGTGCCGATTGGCTGCCAGGCCGATGCCTTCATCGCCCTGCACGCCGACGGCGATAGCGACACTGCGGTTCACGGCTACAAGGCGGCCTATCCCCACTATATCAACAATCCCGCCAACCGCCGCTTCCTTGCAGATCTCTACATCGAATACGGTGCGGCCACGGGCCTGTCCCGCGATTACGCTATCACCCGCAACATGAGCGGCTACTATGCCTTCTACAACCGTCGCCAGCCTTACGCAGTAGACTCGCACACCCCGATGCTCATCCTCGAAATGGGCTATCTCTCCAACCCCAGCGACCGCCAGTTTATGACTGCCCACAACGACCTCGCCGCCCTGGGGGTGGCAAATGGCATAGACCGCTACTTGCAGGGCAAGTGATACCAGTGAGCGCGATTCACCTGGTGAACGGGCAGTAGAGCTGGGGATAAGCCGCCGCGTGCCGAGTTACCGGGGGCTGGGGGCGTAGCCCTTGCTTGTCGCGCCACCCCGGCCTGGATTCAGCACGCGGGTTGCCCAGCATCAAGGATAGGGAAATCGTCCCATGCTGCCCCTTTGCGCCGCCACCCTTGCCTGCAATGGCACATTGATACCTGCAATAAGCAATATTGGTGTCCAACCGATCGGAAGCTCGCTCCCCCCCCCTCAGTAACTCGGCACGCGGCGGGCTATCTACACCTCTACTGCCCTTCACCTCTTGTGGGTAACGACAAGCCCTTATGGGTGGAGGGCTTTTGGTCGTACCGCGCCTGATAGGGACTAATTACTCATTGACAGGCACGCCCAAGCGGTGCTATGCTTCTACGTATCTCCTGGTGTTCCGCGCCACATAACCCGGATAACAACCAGTTGGAAGGAGTATAGCCATGAATAAGTCTATCCCACACCCCCGTATCGCTCGTCTTTTTGCCCTACTCAGCCTCTTCGCCCTTCTCATTCCCTTGCTCGCCAGCCAGGTAGCTGCTCAGGTTGCAGCCCCAAAGCCTGACTTCGTTTCGCCTAATGGCACCGGCGGCTGCCCCCTGTTCCCCGCCGATAATATCTGGAACCGCGACATCACCGACCTGCCGGGCGACCCCAACTCACCCTACCTCGCCAACATTGGCCTCAACACTGGCCTGCACCCCGACTTCGGCGCTGGCCTGTATAATGGCGCACCGTTCGGCATCCCCTACGAAGTCGTCCCCAGCAGTGAGCCGCTATTGCCGATTAGCTTCGATTATTCCGACCAGAGCGACCCTGGCCCCTATCCCATGCCCCTCACCGCGCCTATCGAGGGCGGCCCTAATAGCACTCAGGATCGCCACGTGCTGACGGTGCAGAGCGGCACCTGCAAGCTGTACGAAACCTGGTCGAGCTATCCACAAAGCAGCAGCTGGACCGCTGGCTCCGGCGCGATGTGGGATCTCAACTCCAACGCGCTGCGCCCCGATGTCTGGACCTCCGCCGATGCCGCTGGCCTGCCCATCCTCCCTGGTCTGGTGCGCTACGATGAGGTTGCCGCAGGCGCAATCAACCACGCCCTGCGCTTCACCGTGAACGCCACCCAGCAGGCGCATATCTGGCCCGCCCGCCACGACACCAGCACTGGCGGCTTCCCTGAGCCACCGATGGGTCTGCGGGTGCGGCTCAAGGCCAACGTGGATATTAGCAGCTACCCGCCCGATGTGCAGGTTATCCTCACCGCGCTCAAGCATTACGGGATGTTTGTCGCCGACAATGGCAGCAACTGGTATATATCCGGCACCCAGGATGACCGTTGGAACAACGACACTTTGCACAGCATCGGTGGCATCAAGGGCAGCGACTTCGAGGTGGTAGACGAGTCGAGTCTGATGATTGACCCCAACTCCGGCCAGGCCCGCCAGCTTGCCACCCCCACACCGATCGCCTCGCCCACCAGTTGCGGTGGCCCTTTCGTTGATGTCTGTCCCGGCTACTGGGCCTACACCTATATTGCCGCGCTTGCTCGTCAGGGCATAATGAGCGGCTATCCAGGCGGCTTCTTCCTGCCCAATAACCCGGTCAACCGCGCCGAGTTCGCCAAGATCCTGACTCTGGCGCAGGGCTGGTCGCTTTACACCCCTGGCAGCCCCAGCTTCAGCGACGTGCCAGCCACGCACTGGGCTTACGCCTTCGTTGAAACCGTCCACCAGCACGGAGCAATCAGCGGCTATCCCGATGGCACCTTTAAGCCCACCAACCTGATCACCCGCGCCGAGATGGCGAAGATGGTGGCTCAGGCGCACACCCTGGCCGCCTATACCCCATCCTCCGGCAACAGCTT
>JBBRMT010000325.1:0-4072 GCA_038230695.1 Chloroflexia bacterium | reverse complement strand
GGTGGAGGTCAACTACTGCCGCCTGTTGGAACATGCGGTACACGGGCGGCACCTGATCCGCGCCTGCGCCTATACCGGCATTGACCCTGAAAACGCCAGCCAGCGCAAGTTCATAGACTTCCTCTGCTCCAACGGCTACAAGGTCATAGTCAAGGACATCCACAAGTACGAGGGTGGGCGCATCAAGGCCAACCTGGACATCGAAATCGCCGTAGATATGCTGACTATGGCCCAGAACCTCGATGTGGTGGTGCTGGTAAGCGGCGATGGCGACTTCATCCGGCTGGTGCAGGCGGTGCAGATGCGCGGCATCCGCTTCGAGCTAATCAGCTTCGGCATCAGCACCTCCAACGACCTGATCGCCGTGGTAGACCAGTTTACTGAAGTCAGCGCCATAAACGAGATATTCCGCAATTGCGCTCCGGCCACCCCACCCGCTCACTTCCACCTGCCCCCCAATGAGCAACGCTAAGTTGGCAACCAGCCAGCGCCACAGCATCGTAGTAGACGCAACTCAGGGCGAGGAGTGGGATGGCTTCGTTCGCGCCCAGGGCGGCCACCTGCTGCAAACCGATGGTTGGGCGCGACTCAAGCAGCAGCACGGCTGGCAGCCCTACCGCATCGCGGTGGTGGAGCAGTGGCCGGGTCGTATCCTCGCCGGGGCGTTGCTGCTATATCGCAACCTCGGCCCGCTGCGCCTCGCCTACATACCGCGTGGGCCAATCGTGGACTGGAACGATCTGCATCTGGTTCGCCAACTGCACAAAGCCATTCACAACCATGCCCGCCGCCACCGCGCTATCACCCTAACTATTGAGCCTAACTGCGAAGACGACCCCAACCTGCGCCAGCGGCTCACCCGCCTCGGCTTCGTCGCTGCGCCGCCCTTGCAGCCACGCAACACCATCACGGTAGACCTTAGCCCCGCTGAAGATGCCATCCTCGCGGCGATGAAGCCCAAGACCCGCTACAATATCCGCCTGGCCCAGCGCAAAGGGGTGCAGATAACCCAGGCCCGCAACGCCGCCGATGTGGCCGCTTTCTATGCGATGATGCAGGAAACCGCCGCTCGGGATCAGTTCGGTATCCATACCCTGGCATATTATCAAGATGCCTTCCGCATCTTCGGCCCGCAGGGATCAGGACAGGCCGCGCTATTCCTCGCTCATCTGCCGGAGCAGGGCGACACGCCGATTGGCGGGTTGTTCGCTCTGGCCCAGCCGCCGGAGGGTATCTATATGTACGGGGCTAGCAGCGAACGCGGACGGGCGGCAATGCCCAACCACCTATTGCAGTGGCAGGCAATGCAGTGGGCCAAATCGCAGGGCTGCGCCGCCTACGATATGTGGGGTATACCCGCTGACATCGTTGCCGCCGAGGCCGCCCACGAGGGCGAGGAGCAGCAGAACGTGCGCGGCGGCTTGTGGGGGGTCTATCGCTTCAAGCAGGGGTTCGGAGGGAGGCTGGTCAACTACGTGGGGGCATGGGATTACGATTACCTGCCGCTGCTGGGCAGGCTCTACCGCGCCCGCCGCCCCAGGGAGTGATACAATGCCGCCCTTCAGCGCCGATTTGAAGCCGCAAACATGGTTTTTGCCTGTATCGCATCGGGTAGATATTCGCAACTTGCTGCTCATCGCTCTCGTCTTTGCCTTGCTTGCTCTATTGCTTACCCCCGCCCGCGCTTACCCCATCTCTGACGAATGTTTCTATGTCACCGGCCTGCAAAAGCTAATTACAAATGGCACCTATACCCAGCCCGACATCGCCTCACCTACGCTGGTTGGCATGATCTGGTGGGGTTGGCTGTGGAGCCTGGCCTTCGGCTCCAGCCTCACCGCGCTGTCCATCCTCATTCTCATAGTTTCACTCTTTGCTCTGCTTGGCTTCTACCTGCTGCTGCGTAGCCTCGATATTCCACCCGCTGGCGCGTTGCTGGGTGTCGCTCTGCTCGGCTTCAATCCCCTCTACTTCCATCTCAGTTCTGTGTACATGACCGAGGTTCCATTCCTCGCCCTGGTGTTCTACTCCTGCCTCTGCTACCTGCGCGGGATTCGACGCGGTATGGATGGTTGGTTGTGGCTAGGCAGTTTTTTGGCGGGCTATGCTTTCCTCATTCGCCAGTTCGGTATCCTTATCCCTGTCGCCGTGTTGCTCTACCTGCTGTTCGATCGCCGCTGGCGGTGGCGAACTGCGCTGGCGGTGGCGCTGCCCACTGCCTCTCTTGCCATTGCTTACCTGGTCTGGCAGGTATCACAACCGGAAAACTTTGTCTCCCGCCTGCAACCAGGTAGCACCGCATTCCTCTTCACTCCAGCGTGGGTGGTGGTGTTCGTCACGCGGGTGCTAGGCAGCCTGCCCCTACTTGGCCTCGCTACCTGGCCGTTGCTGCGTATCCGTAGGCGCTCACTGCTGCTCGGCTGGGCGGCCATCGGCGCGGTAGCGTTGCTGGCCTCCATTTACCAATCCAACAACGGGCTACCGCGTATCCTCCCCAATATCTTTGATGCCCCCGGCAATATCCTGACCCGGCGTGGCTTTGACTTCTTTGTGTATTACTCGCCGATCAGTATGAGCGATGGTTTCTGGGACGCGCTATTTATCTTTGGCCTGGCGCTCGGCCTGCTATTGTTCGCCCGACTGAGCGATGGGCTAACCGATGCGCTGCTAACCTGGCTGCCGCCGCATAGCAAAAAGCGTAAAGCGCAAGAACCGGAATCGGCAAATTCCGCTACATCGTCCGTTACCCTACCCAGGCGGCAACGCTTGCCGCCTATCACCTTTATCTATCTATTCGGCCTGCTCACTGCGCTCGTCACTTTCGCCTTCACCGGCGTGATCTTTGATCGCTACTTGCTAGCTTTCATTCCGATGCTGATCATCTTTGCCCTGCGCGGCTGCCCTTCATGGGGCAGGCTGGCCTGGAGCTACGTAATCGCGGGGACAATCTTCCTCGCCGTTGCCAGCGTGCTGCTGCAAGCCGATTACAACGACCATGCCACTGCCCGCTGGCAGGTCGGTCAGGCGCTACTCACTGCCGAAGTTATGCCCACTGCGGTGTCGCTCGGCTTCGAGTGGGAAGTCTGGTACAAGGCCCCTTACCAGGCTAGCAATCGCTATATTGTCACCGAGCAGTCGCCCAGTGGCTATCGCCTGCTGCGTAGCTATCCCTACTACTCGCGGCTGGGCGGCTTCACCAACCGTTACGTTGGCGTATGGGTGCGCGATGATGTGTCCCCGCCACCACTTAGGTTAACTAATGATCGTGCAGCGTCACCGATCAATCAGCAGGGCGCTCATCAGTGCGCCCTGCTATAGTTGCCATTATCGCAGTAGCTCAATCACCAGTCACTTCCCATTGGCCTTGCGTATGCCCTCCACCTCGTAAATGTGTTCCAGGCCATGACTGATCATGTCGCGCACTGTATCGCTCACCTTCTGCTTCTGCCCCTCGCTGTGGGGGTCGCGGCCATCGTGGATCATGTAATCGAGTTCGCGGTAGTCAGGATAGAAACCGATCATCTGGGCGACGCTGAGGCTGCTGGCGCGGAAGAGGGCAACCGCGTTGTCAATCGGACGTTCGCCATAGTGCAGACGGGTGTCAGCCATCTCGTTGGCCCGCCAATTGTGGGCATAGTGGCTGCCCGGCTCACTGAGAGCGGTGGTTATCTCGACCAGGAACTTTACGTGGGCATCGGCGTTATGGTGAACCACCTGGCGGATGCTCCAGCCATCCGCTTCGCGCTTCATGTCGAGGTCGGCTTCCGACAGCCCGGCTAGCGCATCCTCCAACTGCTGCGGTGTGCTAGTGAGCAGCGCCATGTCTTCTTCCACGCTGCGCTTTACGCCCACCGTGTGGGTGACGGTGAGACCTTCGGGAGTTGGTACGGTCATCACTCGGTCGCCCCAGGGCTTGTTCTCTACCTTGATACCACTAACCCCCAGCTGCTCCAGCCTGGCGCGGTCCGCGTCAATATCTTCACCGTTGCGAGATATGCCCTGGCGCAGCACGCGATGGCCCTCCGCCGCATGAGCGTTCAGGTCTGCTACCGTTGGCCCTGCCAGCAATATC
>JBBRMT010000324.1:0-4116 GCA_038230695.1 Chloroflexia bacterium | reverse complement strand
GATGAGCGACCCCGCTACTGAGTTTGCGCTCGGCTTGCACCCCGATGCCAGCACCGGCCTCATCGTACTCACTACCCACTCTGCCGCCCTGCATGACCTGTTTGCCCGCGTCGGCGCATATAGCGGCTACCAGATCTGGCCTGGCACCACCAGCTACCAGCTTAATCTCCCCGCTGGCACCGACCTGGCCGCCGCTGCTGCCCTCTTGCAGGCCGACCCCAGCGTAGCGGCGGTGCAGCCCAATAACATCTACACCCTCGACCGCCCCGCAGTCAGCCCGGCTACCGCACTCCCCGCCGCGCCCAACGCGATGTCGAGCGCAGCAACCGTCCCTCCCAACGACCCCATATATCCTCAGCAGTGGTATATCCAGCAGATCAAAGCGGATCAGGCGTGGGCGATTAGCACTGGCACTAACATCGTAATCGCCGACATTGACACTGGACTAAGCACTAGCCATCCCGACTTGGCTGGTAAGGTTGCCGAAGGCTACAACATTGCCGAAAACAACAACAACTACCAGGATGACTTTGGTCATGGCACGCTGACCGCTGGGGTGATGGCCGCTAACGCCAACAACAACACTGGCATCGCTGGTATCTGCTGGGGTTGCAAGATTATGGCTCTGCGTATTGCCTACCAGGATGGCGTTTCTACCGACACCACCGTGGTAGTTCGTGCCATCCGCTACGCCGCTGACAAGGGCGCACGCGTGGATAACATGAGCCTGGGTTTCCCCGACCGCGACGCTGCGATGGGCGACGCGGTTGATTATGCTTGGAGCAAGGGTGTAGTCGTGGTCGCATCTTCCGGCAACACACCTAACGGTAAGCCCAACTATCCCGCTGGCTTCCACAATTCAATTGCCGTCGGCGCTACTGCCCGTCAGGATGCCTACACCGGCTTCTCCTCGTTCGGCCCCTATGTGGACCTCACCGCGCCGGGTGTCGGTATCTGGGGACCCACGCGGGTCAATGGTGTAGATACATACGCTGCCGAGAACGGCACCTCCTTCTCTGGTCCGATGGTGGCCGCTACTGCTGCACTGATGTTTAGTGTCAACCCGGCTCTCAGTAACCAGCAGATCCGCGACCTGCTGATAAACAGCGCGGACGATGAAGGCACTCCTGGATGGGACGAACACTACGGCTATGGTAGGCTCAACGTACTGCGGGCCTTGCAGTTCGCCCAGGATCCTGCGGCACATCAGGCCAGAGCTAGCGTTAATCTCTCCGCTAACAGCCTGCCCGCCGGTAGTGCGGTCACGGTCAACGGTGGTGGTTATAACGCAGGCGAGAGCATCGAGGTCTACTTCGTCTACGCCGACGGCCACCGCAAGGACCTCAGTAACGTCAACGCCGATGGCAGCGGCAACTTCAGCCTGAACACTGTCCTACCCTCTGACCCGTCGCCCAGCGACACGCCAGAGGAATACGCCGTGCGTGCCTACGGCAGAGGCAGCCACCGTGATGCCGCCGCTTCAATCACCATCACTAGTGGCGCACCAGTGGGCGGGCCATCACCAACCGCCCCGCCACAGGCCGCCACGCCCACGCCGCCCGCGCCTGGGCCATCCACTACCCCGACCGCGCCCACCGCGCCCGGCCCGCGCCCTGATGCCTTCCATACCGTTGCCGACCCCCATCAGAAGGGCGTGGCCTTCCTCGCACCCACCGGCCACACCCTGCGCGACCCATTCCTCAGCTACTGGCAGCAGCATGGCGGCCTGGCTCAGTTCGGCTATCCCCTCTCCGAGCCGTTTAGTGAACAGAGTAAGACCAACGGCAATACCTATACGGTGCAATACTTCGAGCGCAATCGCTTCGAGTATCACCCTGAGAACCCGCCCGGCCAGCAGGTGTTGCTCGGCCTGCTGGGGGTTAGCCTGACCAATGGGCGCAACTTTGCTACCAGCCAGGCGTTCCCCAGCGCCACCGACTACGTCTACTTCCCGCAGACGCAGCACAGCCTGGGCAATGGCAGTGGCTTCCTTAAATACTGGCAGCAGCACGGCGGCCTCGCCATCTACGGCTACCCCATCTCCGAGGAGCTGATTGAGAACGGCTACACCGTGCAATACTTCGAGCGCAACCGTTTCGAGTACCACCCCGAATTGCCCGACCCCTACAAGGTGTCGCTCGGCTTGCTCGGCAGCGAACTGCTGCGCGACTATGGGTGGATACAATAATTGCAGATTGCGGATTGCAGATTGCAGATTAACGACGAGGATGGCCTCTGCGTTACAATCTGCAATCTCAAATCTGCAATCTAAAATCCGCATGGGCGTGTCGGCGCAAGGGCCATATGCGCCAGCCTGCGGGCCGCGCCCGTTCTTGTCGCATCAAGAGTTACGGAGTAATACCGTGGTGAAGAGACGCTGGTTTACCGTTACCCTGGTTGCCCTGTTCATGATGTCGGTACTCGTGCCTGCCCTGCACCCTAACGTGGCGCGGGCCGAGCCGTTCGCCGACTCGGCCTTCAACTCGCTGTGGAATGTCACCGACTCGCTGGTCGCTAATGGCGCGGTCAAGCGCACCTGGTTCTGGGGACCAAACCCTGGCTTTATCAACCATGAGCGCTATGACCAGGCTCCCAGCGGCAGCCGCCTGGTGCAATACTTCGACAAGGGCCGCATGGAGATCAACAATCCCAACGGCGATCGCACTAACCAGTATTTCGTTACCGGCGGGCTGCTGGTATTGGACATGGTGACAGGCAACCAGCAGGTAGGCGACAGCAGCTACGTGCCGCGCACCCCCTCCACCCAGATCGTGGCTGGCGATAGCAACGATCCCTACGCCCCCACCTATGCCAGCTTTCGCAGCGTCGCTTCGCTGACCCTGGGCAGCAACCACGCTGCCGCCAACCTGGACAGCTTCGCCACCGGCGGTCTCAACGTGGATGGCAGCACCTTCCAGCATCCCACTACCGACGCGCAAGCCCAGATCGTTGCCTACAGCGACATCTTCGGCCACAACATCTCCCGCGCCATGTGGGACTTCATGAACGCCAAAGGACCGATTGTGCAGAACGGCGCAATTGTCACCGCGCCGATCATCAACTGGGTCTTCGTCCTCGGCTACCCCATTAGCGACGCTTACTGGGCGCACGTTCACATTGCGGGCCAGCCCACCGACGTGCTGATCCAGTTGTTCCAGCGCCGCACCCTGGTCTACGCCCCCAGCCTGCCTGCTGGCTTCCGCTTGCAGATGGGCAATGTGGGCAGCCACTACTTCAACTGGCTATACTATAGCAACTTCAACTGCCCATCGGCGATCAATTGCAACGGCGCTACGCCCACTCCGCCCGCCGCCACCGCTACGCCCGTGCCGCCCGGCCCGCCGTCGCTGCCGCCCAACATTGATGCCACCATCAATCCCAGCAGCGGTCCGGCTGGCACGAAGTTCAGCGTCAATGTCACCCACATGAGCGCGGGCGAGAACGTGGTCGCCTGGACCACCCGCCTCAGCGATAACGTTGTCACCCCTTTGCCCGACCCATCGCAGGCTGCTGACGTAAATGGCAACATCGGCGGGCTAATCGTAGACAGCAGCGGCTTCAGCAATGGGGTTTATGCCGTCACATATTACGGGCGCAGCAGCAAACATAGCTCGGTCGCCTACTTCTCTGTTGGCGCAGCCAGCCCACCACCGCCCACCAACACGCCAGTGCCGCCCGGCCCAACCAACACGCCAGTGCCGCCTGGCCCGACTAACACGCCGGGGTCTGGCCCTGATTGCAGCGGTATCCCCGCGCCGCAGAGCGCCTCGGTTTCGCCAAACTGTGGCAGCCCAGGCGATACCTTCACCTTCAACTTCGACGGCTTCAACCCTGGTGAAAGCGTTTCCTTCTGGTTTACCGACCCGCACGGTAATGTGGTTGGCACCGCGCAGCCGCTTACCGGCTCACCCAATGGCCGCTTCGACAACCTGCCCATCCCCACCCAGAGTAACTTTGCGCTGGGCATCTGGGCGCTAACCTTCCACGGCACCCAGAGCGGCCACGAAGCGATCGCCTGGTTCAAGCTGGTGCCACGCAGCGGCCCGCAACCCACCCCCGCACCCGGTGGCGCAAACGCCAGCATCAACCCGGCGGCTGGTGATGTCAATACCACAT
>JBBRMT010000323.1:0-4138 GCA_038230695.1 Chloroflexia bacterium | reverse complement strand
TTTTTGCCAGATAGGTCGCAGTACGCTCTGGCTTCATTGCCCATTGCCGATGTCTACTGTATCGTCGCGGCGTTCTTTGGCGATGTGCTGCAAGGTTGAAGCAGCATACGGCTTCTTAGCTGCATATCTTAGCAGGAAAACATAGAGCGATCCGTCAGTGAAGTCATACTTGTAGTAGAAATGATAGGGAAAGTGTGGCACCTTTTTGCGTCGCCAACCTGCCGCCGCACCGGCGATGTTCAAGCCACTAAGCGGCTGACTGCTTATCTTTCGTAGCGTATTAGCAAGCTCATCAGCGCAGCGGGTGGCAAGCTCGTCACCGTCTGCGTTGCGATAAAAGTTGGCGGCCTCCACCATTTCGCGGCGGCAAAGGGTAGCCAATGTTATTTTCTTAGCCATGTTATTTAGCGCCGCTTATCTGGTGGTTGAAGACCCGCCTCTTTGTAAAAGAGAGCGATGCCGTCTTCAAGGTCGGTTACATCTCCTGCCCGCTCAGTGGCAATCGCCATCATTTCCTGTGTCTCGCTCCGCCCGACCAGGCTCTGGTATTCCTCAGCCGAGAGCAGCACCAGCGCCGCCTCACCATCCTCGGTGATGACTAGCGGGCCGCCATCCTCTTTCACCCGGGCCATAATCTCGTCGAGGTTCTCGCGCAACCCGGCCATGCTAGTAATGTCCTCCATTACGTTCAGCATCACTGCCTCCTTAGCAAACAGATAACCGTCAAACTCTACGTCGCTATTGTACATCTGCTATTGCCACAGCGTCAATCCTCTTGCTCCGGCTGGCGGGCGAATAGCAGCACGCTAGCTTCGCAGATGCGCCGATACTCGGCGGCGGGCATAATGATCGAGGAGGTGAACTCGCCCGCGTTGAAGGCGATTTCGGCATTGTCGAACAGGCGCTCGTCAACATAGGTGGGCATCCCCAGCAGGCTGCCGAAGGGTGGCACCTCACCGATGTCGCAGCCGGTCAGTTGCCGTACCGTGTCGCGCTCGGCCAGCTTCGCATCGCGCCAGCTTTCCAGTTTGCGCAGCCGCTTGGTATGCACCTTATAATCAGCGGGGGCGACCGCCAGCACATACGCAGTTGGCCCACCGCTAACCTCCAGCACGAGCGCCTTGGCATCCTGATGCAAGTCAGTGCCGCGCACCCGCGACACCTCGGCGGATAGCCCCGCTGCCTCATGCTCAATCAGCCGATAGCTAGCCCCCTGCGCGACCAGGAACTGCATTAGCTTCGCGTGCATCGCTGCGCCCATCAAATCTCCAAACTCAAACCTTAGCACTCAGCGCTCGGCGTGAGTCCCTGCTGCTCGGCCTTTAGCTGGCCGCAGGCGGCCTGGATGTCCACACCCTTCTCGATACGCACCGTGTTGGGGATGCCGTGCGCGGTAAGCGCGGCCTGGAAGTCGTGGATGTGCTGGCGGCTACTGCGGTGGAAGGGCGTGTTGCTCACCGGGTTGAGCGGGATGACGTTGACGTGGCATAGCTGGCCCTTGATGGCAACGGCAAGCTCCTCAGCCCGCTCCGGCGCGTCATTCACCCCCTGTATCAGCGCCCACTCGTAGCTGAGGCGGCGGTTGGTGGTGGCGATGTAGGTGCGGGCCGCTTCCATCAGCCGCGCCACCGGCCACTTCTTGTTGATCGGCACCATCTGGTCGCGCAGTTCGTCGTTGGCGGCGTGCAGGCTGATCGCCAGGTTCACTTCTTCCGGCTCGGTGGCAAACTGCTCGATGCGCGGCACCAAACCCGAAGTGCTGACCGTCATGCGGCGTGCGCCCATTGCCAGGCCATGCGCGGCGTTGAGGTTGCGGATTGCCCTCCACAGGTTGTTGTAGTTCGCCAGCGGTTCGCCCATGCCCATAAACACCAGGTTGGTAACGTTCTGGATCTCGGCTGGTACGGTAATGCCGTCGCCCAGATCGCCCGCCGTGCCTGCGTGCCAGCGGCGCAGGAAGCGGCTGAAGTAAATCACCTGCTCCACAATCTCACCCGCGCTCAGGTTGCGCTGCAGGCCCATCTGCCCGGTGGCGCAGAAGGGGCAGCCAATCGCGCATCCTACCTGGCTGGAGACGCACACCGTGGCCCGCGCCTCGTAGAGCATCAGCACCGCCTCGATGGTCTGGCCGTCGGGCAGAGCAAGCAGCGCCTTATAGGTCTGGCGGTCCTTGCTGATCAGTTCGCGCTCTGGCTGCAGGTTGACCAGGCTGTAAGCCTCGGCCAGTCGTTCGCGCAACTCGCGGGGCAGGTTGCCCATCTGGCTGAAGTCGTCGGCCAATTCCTTATACGCCCACTGGAACACCTGCCGCGCACGATAGGTGGGCTGCCCCCAGCAGTCCATCACCTTTTCGAGTTCAGGCAGGGTCAGCGACCAGAAACTCTGTCGCCCCTGGCTGGCTCTGGTTATAAACTTGAGTTCCTGATTTGCTGTTGCAATCATTGCGCTATTCATCCTCTATGTTTGACCCATATTCAACCCTTATATTATACCAGATCAGCGCTGCCAACCCGATAAAATGTCCTTGCCTGTGCTATAATGCCTTCAGCGTCAGAACAGCCAGGTTCTCTCACGAAAGGTGGTCATTGCATGAGCGCGTCGTCAATCGCCCGGCCCGCCAACCTTCGCGTCGAGGTCGAGGAAGCCAAACCCTCGTTTCTCTCTACAGGTAGCTGGATCCTCTACGATTTCGCCTTCCACTTCTTCGCCTTCAACATCGTCAGCGTCTACTTCCCCCTGTTCGTCAAGAACCTGGGCCAGGATGACTGGGTATACAGCGTGCCGCAGTCACTCGCCCAGTTGGTGATCGCCTTCACCTGTCCGCTGGTGGGTGCGCTCAGTGATCGCGGTGGCGGACGACGCTTGCCCTGGCTAACCGCGCTCACCCTAATCGCGATCGTCTTCGCGGTGGGTATGGGGCTGGTCCCTAGCAGCGGCCTGTGGCTGATTATCCTCTTCTACGTGCTGTCGAACATTGGTTATCAAACCGCGCTGCTGTTCTACGACTCGCTGCTGCCCTCGGTCAGCACCACCACTACCTGGGGGACAATATCCGGCTGGGGTCAAGGGATTGGCTATATCGGGGCGCTAGCGGGCGGCCTGGTGGTAGGCAAAATCGTCAATGTTTCTGCGGGCTTCGAGCAAAACGGCTTCATCCCCTCAGCCCTGCTCTACCTTGTGTTTGCCATACCCTGCTTCTTTCTGGTCAAGGAGCGCAAGGTGCGGCTCACCGCTCAAGGACGCATCGAAGCGGAGGAGGCCAGCGGTGATGCTTTGCGCCCCGGCCTGGAGCGCGGCTTGACTGATGTGGGCAAGGATGAAGCGGCTAGCACAATGGTGAAGGAGGTCGAGCCGAACGATTATCGCTTCGATTGGCGTTCGCTGCGCCACAGCCTGAGCCAAACCTGGCGCACCCTGAAGGATACCCGTGATTATCCGGGCCTGTTTCCCTTCCTCGTCTCCAACTTTTTCTACACCGACGCAATGAACACGGTGATTATTGCCATGGGGGTCTACGCAACTGAGGTGGTCGGCTTCAAAGACGCAACCTCGGTGCTGGCCCCGGCGATCGTCGCGGCGGTAATCGGCTCGGCTATCTTTGGCTACGTCACCGACGGGTTGAGCAGCAAGCAGGGGCTAATCATCTCGCTGCTGCTGTGGATGGTGGTGTTCGTCGCTTTGATCGTGTTCACCGACAAGATCATCTTCCAGTTTGTGATCGCGCCGCTAGCCGGAATCGCGCTGGGCAGCGTGTGGGTGGAGGCCCGCACCATGATGATCGAGCTAAGTCCGCCGGAGCGGCTGGGCGAGTTTATGGGGATTTACAACATTACGGGGCGGTTCGCGGCGGTAATCGGCCCGCTGATCTGGGGCGGCACGCTGTTCCTGTTCAACCCCAAGACCTTCGGGCGGCTGGGCTACCAGATCGCCATCGGCGCGTTGCTGCTAATGATCGTGGTGGGCTTCGTCATCCACCTATCCACACCCAACATCAAGCGGAGCAAGGATGGGCAGAAGGTCATCAAAGGCTAAATGAGCGACGATAGCACCTCGTCGCTGCTTGCTCTCTATTTTGCGACGCGCCCCAGCGCCTCTGCCGGAGTCAGGGTCAGGATACCCCCGCCCTGAAAACCCTTAT
>JBBRMT010000322.1:0-4140 GCA_038230695.1 Chloroflexia bacterium | reverse complement strand
GACTTCCAGCAGCTCTTGCTCTTTGGCGCTGCCTACCTGGTCGGCTTCCTTGATATATTTATCCACCAGATGCTGCACCTTCTCGTCGGCCCGCTTGTGATCATCCTCGCTGATCATTTACTCCTTCTCAAACTCCTTCAGGTCGGTAAGCGCATCGCGGCGGATATTGCGGATGGAGATATGTGTATCTTCAACATGGTTCTTCACCAGCTTGGTCAAGTCACGGCGGCGGTCGGCGGTGAGCGCGGGGATGGCGATGCGGATGACCTTGCCATCGTTGGTCGGGTTAAGGCCGAGTTCCGACTTCTGCAAGGCTTTTTCGATCGCGCCGAACGAGTTGCGGTCGAAGGGTTGCACCACCAGCAGGCGCGGCTCTGGCGTGGTGATGGTAGCAAGGTCGCGCAGGTTTGTGTTGACCCCATAGTATTCGACCTGCACCCGCTCGATTAGCGCGGGCTGGGCGCGGCCCGTGCGAATGGTTTGCAAATGATGATGCAGCGCCTCGATGCTCTTCTTCATCCTGGCTTCGGCATCGGAAAGAACGTCCTCGACCATAATATGCCCTCCTCTTTAGGGAGTGATTGGGTGATTAGTGATTAGTGAGTAATTACCGTCCCCTCTCCCGCTGGGAGAGGCAGGGTGAGGGAGAATGGTGAAGCACATCAACGCTATCGCAAGCAATTTACTTAGCCCAGTTTAGCTCCGATGCTAGACCCATTGGCGGATTAACGCTTTCGACAAGCTGTGTTTGCGCTTTAGTGATCGGAGCTACGCTCCCAACCCTCGGTAGCTCGGCGAGCGGTGGCTTATCCCTACCGCTGCTGCCCTTCATCACTTAGGGGTTTAGCTGGGAGAGGCTTTTTGTTGTACTCCCCCTCCCAACCTCCCCTTTGGGGGAGGGGTTTAGGCGATGTTTGCGAGGCTTTCTTCGTCCCACACCAGGGTGCCGACAGGTTCGCCCATCACCGCTCGCTCGATATTGGTTTCATCTTCAAGGTTGAAGACGAGGATGGGCATCCGGTTATCCATGCAGAGGGCCAGTGCGGCGGTGTCCATCACCTTCAGACCACGACGAATGGCATCGCCGTAATCTAGCTGGATAAACTTGACCGCATCGGGGTGGGAGCGGGGGTCGGCATCGTAAACCCCATCCACATGATTCTTCGCCATCAAGATCACATTCGCGCCCACTTCGAGGGCGCGGAGGGCGGCGGCAGTGTCGGTGGTGAAGTAAGGATTGCCGGTGCCTGCGGCAAGGATAACCACGCGACCCTTCTCCATGTGGCGAATGGCGCGGCGGCGGATGTATGGCTCGGCCACCGCGTGCATTGCCAGAGCGGTCTGCACGCGGGTGTACACGCCAACCTTCTCCATCGCATCCTGCAGAGCTAGCGCGTTCAGCACGGTTGCCAGCATCCCCATATAGTCGGCGGTGGAGCGATCCATACCCGACGAGGCGGCGGCCAGGCCGCGCCAGATGTTGCCGCCGCCCACTACGATCGCTACCTGCACGCCGAGTTGACGTAGCCGCTTGACCTGCTGGGCGATGCTCTGTACGATGGCGGGGTCAATGCTGGCCTTGCCGTTGCCCATTAGCGCCTCGCCACTCAGTTTGAGCAGCACGCGGGGATATTGCACGCCGGGGGCAAGGGCTGCGCCAACTTCTTCGCTGTCCGCATCCACGTTGACCGTCTCGATGCTGGCATCGGCGATGGTGAGGGTCTCGTCCTCTTCGCGCCCCATATTGAGCAGGCGCTCGATGGGCATTGCTTTGCTGCTGCTATCCATAGTGGTGCGCCTTACGCGCCGCCGACTTCAAAGCGAGCGAAGCGGCTAATGGAGATGTTCTCGCCGGTGCTGGCGATGGTTTCCTTGATCAGCTGCTGCACGCTCTTCTTCGGATCTTTGACGTAGGGTTGCTCCAGCAAAGCCAACTCCTCGGCGCTGCCCTCTTCGCCGATGATCTCCTCACGGCCCACGAAGCGGGGGTTCATCGAGGCAATCTGCAGGGCGATGTTGTGGGCCAACTGCTTGAAGCCATCGGTGCGGGCCACGAAATCGGTCTCGCAATTAAGCTCGACCAATGCGCCGATGCGGCCGCCGGTGTGGATGTAGGCGTAGACAATGCCTTGCTTGGTTTCGCGGCCACTGTTGATCAGCTTCTCGCCACGGGTCTGGTTCTTCTCCTGAAGGATGGCCTCCGCCTTCTTCATGTCGCCATTGGCTTCAACCAGCGCATCCTTGCACTGCTTCGGCCCGGCACCAGTCTTCTCGCGCAACTCCTTGACCATCTGTGCGGTAATATCCAACTTAATTATCTCCTTTGCTTCACGGCAAGGGCGTGATAAATCACGCCCCTACAAAATTGCGTGTATAAGAGGCGTGATTATCACGCCCCAGTTACTAGGCCTGGTTGGCGGCGTAGGCTTCGTCGCTCTCCTGCTCCATCGCGCTGCGTTCGCGGTCGGCAATGCGATCGGCACGCATACTCTCGGCACGGGCCTGGCCTTCGAGGCAGGCATCGGCGATCTTGGCGGTGATGATGCGCACGGCGCGGATGGCATCGTCGTTGCCGGGGATGGGGTAGGCGATCTCATCAGGGTCGGAGTTGGTATCGGCGATAGCGACGACGGGGATCTCCAGCTTGAGCGCCTCGGTCATCACGATGCGCTCCTTGTGTGTATCAATCACAAAGATAGCGTCGGGCAGTTCGCGCATATTCTTGATACCGCCCAGCACGCCGTTGAGGCGAGCTATCTCTTCCTCCAGCTTGCTGGCCTCCAGCTTGGTCAGCCGCTCGAACTCGCCCCGGTCACGGCGGGCTTCCAGATCGGCGAGGTGCTTGAGGCGGTTGCGAATGGTGCTGAAGTTAGTGAGCATCCCCCCCAGCCAACGCTTGTTGACGTAGAATTGCCCCGCCCGCATTGATTCCTCGCGCACGGCATCTTGCGCCTGCTTCTTAGTGCCGACGAAGATGACCTTGCCGCCATTAGCGGTCAGGTCTACAACGAAGCGATAGGCATCCTGCAAGCCCTTGACGGTCTGCTGCAAGTCGAGGATGTGGATACCGTTGCGCTCGGTGAAGATATAGGGGCGCATCTTGGGGTTCCAGCGTTTGGTCTGATGTCCGAAGTGGACACCGGCTTCGAGCAGGGACTTCATCGAAACGTTGTTGTTCTGAAGCGGGGTAGTGCTAGGGGCATAACCGGCCTGCTGCATAATGTTACTGGTCACTGTGTCTCCTTTTAGATTAGCGGCTGGCGGCAGCGGGCAAACAGCGGTTTGCCCCCTACATACAGCCTGTGGTTTAATCTCTTCCGCCACTCCTCAACCTGCCAGGGAAGCCAGCGTGGCTGGCCCACCGCCCGACAGTCAGAGGGCGTGCAATTTGCGCCACCCGCAGAATGTGGATGGCACGACTGGAAGTATACCATATTTGGTCGGGATGGGCAAGGTTTTTGCGAAGTGCTAAGTGCTGAGTGCTGAGTGCTGAGTTTTGGCGCTACATCCGTTTTATCACCTCTCCCAGCAGGAAACCCCCTTGTGGGGTTCCCTGTGGGTAGGCAGGATGAGGGAGAATGGCGAAGCGCACAAATGTTCATCGCCATCCGTTGAGCCAACGGATTGCAAAAGCGGATAAACGGCAGAGCCAACGGATGCGGTTCAACGGAGAAGCGGATAAAACGGACGTAGGGGCGCAGGGTATATGCCCAGATGTAGCGAACCAATGCTTATCGCAAGCGCCGACGCTGGGGCGGTTAGAATCACGGAAGACGCGGAATGAGTGCGGAAAACGCGGAAACGTTGGGCGGCAGTGCTGATTCACTATGAGCATTGATGCAGGGGAAGCGGGCGTATGAGATTCGCCCCTACCCCATGTTGCGTAGCCTACGGGTGGCATTGGTGCGACATCACCTGGGCGAGTGCTACCCGCCACTACGATGTGGTATAATTGGGTTATGGATGATAAAACCAGTAACTCGGAACGGGTGTTGATCGAGGATTATCGTGGCCCAGCTTCGGATACACCTCTCACGATACCGGACAATGCTCGAATAATCGCCGCAGCCGCAATCAAGCGGGAGGCCATTGCTGCAGATCAACTGCGCCGCGCTTCCCCATCATTCAGGCGCTGGGGTC
>JBBRMT010000321.1:0-4177 GCA_038230695.1 Chloroflexia bacterium | reverse complement strand
TTGTAAACCAGCGCGTAGAACAGGCCGACCGCAACGGCAGCGAAGATGGCGGAGAGCAGGTTGAGCCGCCAGGCGGGGTCATCGCCCAGCGGCAGGTGGGTGAACAGCCAGCCCAGTAGGGTGTAGAGCGGGTAGCCGGTGGGGTGGGTCACGCCCAGGGTGTAGACGGCGGTACTCAGTTCGCCGCTGTCAATAAAGTTGATGGTGGGCGACAGGGTGACGAAGTAGACCACGAACGCGATCGCACCCAGCGCCACGCCGACTAGCGGGGCTATGGCAATGCGGCGGGTTTGGGTTATGCTGGCGGTAAGGGTAGCATCCATAGTTGAATGGTAAAAGGTGAATGGTGAATGATAAAGCTGAGGTCACGATCACTCAGCCCTCACCAACTCGTGATGGGCGCGGCAGCGGGCCTCGTAGCTCTCGGTTGCGCCCACCAGGATGATGGGGTCGGAGTAGCGGGCTGGGCGGCCATCCACCAACCGCTGGGTACGGCTGGCTGGCGCTCCGCAGACCAGGCAAATAGCCTGTAGCTTGTCCACACTCTCGGCCTCGGCCATTAGCTGGGGCATGGGGCCAAATGGCTCGGCGCGGAAGTCGAGGTCGAGGCCCGCACAGATAACCCGCTTACCCCCCTCCGCCAGCCTGCGGCAGAGGTCCACAATACCGGCATCGAAGAACTGGGCTTCGTCAATCGCCACCACCTCAGTGCCGTCCTCCAGCGCCTGCATGATACTGCCACTATCCTGCACCGGCAACGCGCCGCGATTGAGGCCGCTGTGTGAGTACACCTTCTCCACTGCAAAGCGGTCGTCAATAATCGGCTTGAACACCTGCACCCGCTGGCGAGCGTACTCGGCGCGGCGCACGCGGCGGATCAACTCCTCAGTCTTGCCGCTGAACATACTGCCGCAGATCACCTCGATCCAGCCGCCGCTCGGTATCTCACGCGCTACCATTATCTCTCCTCCTGGGCATTGGGGTTGCAACCCGCGTATTTTAGCACAAAAAGAAAAAGGGCGCACATTGCTGTGCGCCCCAATCTGATTGGCGGTTAGGCTTCGCTCTGCTCGGCTGGCGCATCGCTCGGCGCGGCGGCTTGCGGGCGCGGCGTGGCGGGACGGGCAGCCACAGGGCGGGCGGTACGCTTGGCGGGCTGGGGAGCAGCGGCAGCCTGGCGGGTTGCTTGCGCGGTTGCGGCCTGCTGCTCGGCACGCTCACGAACGGTGTCACGGTTGCCCATGCGCCGCATAAAGCGTTCGACCTGACCAGCGGTGTCCACGATGCGCTGCTCACCAGTGTAGAACGGGTGGCACGCGCTGCATACATCAACGCGCAGATTCTTCCTGGTGCTGCGCGTCTCCCAGGTGGTGCCGCACGAGCAGGTTACTGTAGTTGTCTCATACTTCGGGTGAATACTTTCCTTCACGGTATTGCCTCCATTTGACCACCTTTTGGATTGGGCGTTGGTCATCCCATCTCCTCAGTGCTGAGGGTTGAGGTTTGAGGTTTGAGTTAGGAACTCGAACCTTTACGGGCGCTACTTATACTGCAGCAGCTTCGCCTGTTGCGGCGGACTGCTCTTCGACGCTAATTAGTTGCAGGGGCATGACGCTGACCCGCTTCTTGATCCTGCTGTCGGCCTCGAACTTGACGCTGCCATCCATCGTCGCGTAGAGAGTGTGGTCGCGGCCTACGCCGACGTTGAGGCCGGGGTTGATGCGAGTGCCGCGCTGCCGCACCAGGATAGTGCCGCTGGTGACGATCTGGCCGTCGTAACGCTTCACGCCCAACATCTTGGGCTTGCTGTCGCGTCCGTTGCGGCTGCTGCCCATGCCTTTCTTGTGAGCCATTGGTATTCTCTCTTTCTACAATAGCTAAGGGCTAATCCGAATTCAAGTTTGCTGTGCAGGGGCGAACCGTTGTTCGCCTCGCCAAACAGTCCTAAGCCTTGCCCTCTGCGGTCTCTATATCGGTGTTGAGCGCGTCCTGCAGGTCGAGACCGCTGCCGCTGGTATCGCTGGTTGGCACGCCCTTCACCTCTACAATAGGGGTGGTGGTGACAACCGTCTCCGGCTCACTGGTAGCCGCTTCCACAACTGGCTGCGCGGTGGTCGTCTCGTTAGGTGCGCTAGACACGACTACTGGTTGTTCAGTCTCAACGGGTGCAACGGGTGCAACAATTGCCTTTGCGGGCGCTACGGTGGCCTTTGCCTTTTGGGTGTCGGCAATGCCATCGGCAAAGATGTCGTCAATGTTGACGCGGGTTAGCATCTGGCGATGGCCGTTCTTGCGGCGATAGCGCTTCTTGGGCTTATACTTGAATACGATCAGCTTATCGCCGCGATGTTCAGCAACCACGGTGGCAACCACTCGTGCGCCATCTACCAGCGGGCTGCCAACCAGCACCTCGCCGCCATCGCTGCCAACCATCAGCACCCGACCGAGGTCGAACTGCTGACCGGCTTCGATGCCCAGAAGCTCCACATCGAGTTGGTCGCCGGGGGCAACCTTGTATTGCTTGCCGCCTGTCTCTACTACTGCGAACACTGTTATTCCTCCCACTTCAGGCGCAAGCAAAGCGCCCTGCCAAAATGTTGTAGTCAAACAATATGCCCAACGCCAACCCGCACGCGGGTAGCTGGGCAGGAAATAGGGCAAAACGATTGCTTGTCCGTAACGCTTGGTTACAGAAAAGTATTATAGCAAACGTGAGGCGGCTTTGTCAAGTTCAATGCCAGCAATTTGGATGGGGCTTGCGTTTTGGCACATCTACGCCGGGAACTTTTGCTATGCCCCCTTGTTCGCACCCCCGCTTGTCGCTATAATAGCAGCAGCGATGCCAGGCAGCTTACAACCCTATTCTACCCGCTATCTTCTACCCGCTATCTTCTTGGAGGCCCGCCATGCCTTACCGCCGCGTTATCGCGCTTGCTTTCGTCTCCTGCGTTTGTTTGCTGTTGATCCAGGCTTGCGACTTGAGCCAGCCAGCCGCTAATTCTCCATCGAGCGCGGATGCGGGCGCAGCGGGGCAGGCGGGAACCGATGCTGCCTTCACCCAGCCGCCGATGCAGGCGGTGACGGTGGTGGTGCCAGCCCAGTATCGCAGCGTCTACAATGGGCCGACTGTGATCACCATGCCGGTCGGGTTTGGTATAAGTGTGTTCGCAGCGGGCCTCGGCTCGGCGCGACTGCTCACCTTCGGCGCGTGCGGCGATCTGTTCGCGGGCAGTATGTTTACTTACACCACCCGCCTGCCCGATCGTAACCACGATGGCGTGGCCGATAGCGTGGTGCAATTCAACAGCGGCATGGCCGACCCGGTTAACAGCATCGAGTATTACAACGGCCAATATTATGTCGCTTCACGCACCGAGGTTGACCGCTTCGACCAGGCTACGTGCGACAGCGGCCCATCCAACCAGACGACTTTGGTTAGCGGCTTGCCCTCAGGCGGCGGCCACTATACCCGCACGGTGATACATGGACCAGATGGCGCGATGTACATCTCGATTGGCTCATCGTGCAACGTGTGCGTGGAAACCGACCCCCGCCGCGCCGCTGTATCGCGCTTCTTCAACGGTCAGTTCGAGACTTACGCCAGCGGGCTACGCAACGATGTGGGCCTCGCCTTCCGCCCCGGCACCAGCGAACTATGGTCAGTGGAGAACGGCTCCGACGACCTGAGCGATAATGCGCCGCCCGAAGAGGTCAATTTGGTACAGCAGCATCAATACTATGGCTGGCCTTACTGCTATGGCGATGGCACTCCCGACCCCCGTGTTCTCCCACCCCGCCCCGATTACTGCTCGAAAGGGATGGTGCAGCCGGTGGTGATGATGCAGGCGCACAGCGCGCCTCTGGGCCTGGCCTTCTCGCAGAACACCAATGTGGCCTTCCCCGACAGTTGGAAGCAGGGCTTCTTCGTCGCCTTCCACGGCTCCTACAACCGCACCGTGCCAACTGGCTACAAAGTGGTCTACATTCCTGCCTTCGCGTCCCACTCCGGCCATCACTGGAATCCGCCCACTATTGACCTTGCGGTTGGCGCATTGCCCTCCGCATTCCCCCCGCCCGACAACATCTGGCGGCCCGCTGGCCTGGCGGTCGGCCCCGATGGGGCGCTTTACGTTAGCCGCGACAATGGCGATGGCACCGTCTATCGTATTACCTACGC
>JBBRMT010000320.1:0-4201 GCA_038230695.1 Chloroflexia bacterium | reverse complement strand
TGTTACCCCCAAAACTCGTGTACCCCAACCGTGAACAGTTACTGCCGTATTAATCCTTGCACAATCAGGGGCAATAGTGTATAATAAGGTGCTTGAGCGCGCCCACGCAAGTGGCGTGATGAAAGGCAGGATGGCTGCTGGCAGCAATGCCAGAGGAAAGTCCGGGCTGCATAGAGCAAGGGTGCCTGGCGACGAGTCAGGGCAGCGTCCCATGCGGGGCGTTGACAGTCCACACCGGCAGCGTTGGCCTCGGCCCGCGCTGAGAGCAACAGAGACAATTGCCGCTACCCTGGCGCAAGCCAGACCGGCGGAGTGAAAAGGGCAATCCTCCCCGCAGCAATCTCCGAACTGGCCGCACAAGACGGTAGCTCGCCGAGTCGGTCACAAGTCGAGAGCAGCCGCACCTGGCAACGGGTCGGCCAGCCCGCCAGCAACGGGCTGAGATAAATGGTCATCTAAAACAAAACCCGGCTTACTCGCCTTTCATCGCTGGCGTTCAACTGTGTCGTCCCCCTCGCCCTCTGGGAGAGGGTTGGGGTGAGTGCATTACCAATATGGTGGCTGTAGCTCAATGGCGGAGCGCCTGACTGTGGATCAGGAGGTTGCGGGTTCGAGCCCCGCCAGCCACCCCAAGCGGATTTTAGATTGCAGATTTTTGATTTTAGATTAGTGGCGCATTCCTAAACGAATGCGCTATTACTTTGATCGGTTCCTTCACATCTATTGACAGGCCATCACGATCCACTTATACTAAGTGCAACATTTTCCTTACCGCTGCGTATTGATATGAACCGCGCAGTAATCAGGCGCTAGAGCATTTTAAGGAAACGTGAAAGGAAGGCATTAGATGCAAGACCCTAGCCAGCCGCCCAGCTATAATAACCCCAATAACCCCGGCGCGTCGCCAAATGACCCGACCCAGGGCTATCCCCAGCAGCCCGGCTATCCCCAGCAGCCAGAGTACGGACAGGGTGGCTATCAGCAACCGCCCACTCAGGGTTATCCACCACAGCCAACGCAGTATGAGCAACCACCCAGCCAGGGCTACCCTCAGCAGCCGCCCACTCAGGGTTATCCACCACAGCCGCCCACCCAGGGTTATCAGCAACCACCCTACGGCCAGCCGCCGCAGTATGGGCAACCGGGCTACCAACAGCCTCCCCAGTATGGACAGCCCGGCTACCAGCCACCGCCTCAGTATCAGCAGCCTTATCAGACTGGTGGGCCATTTGTGCCGCCGCCAGTGCAGTCAACCACCGTAGTGAAGAAGGGTGGCGGGGCAGGCCCAATCATCGCCGTGATCATCGTCCTGGCGCTAATCGTGGCCGGAGTTGGTGGCTACTTCCTGCTCAACAACAAGTCGGGCGGCAGTGGCGGTAACGTCAATGCCAATTCCAGCAACGCTGATCTGTTCAAGGCAGGCGCGGCCAGCATGAAGGCCGCCAAGAGCTATCACCTCGACGTAAACGGCACTGCATCCGGCACCGCCCTGTCAATGAATGGTGACATAGATATTACCAACAAGAATAGCAACCTGAATATTAGCGCATCAGGTCTGAACCTTCAGGTTACATCTGTCGGCAATAACATCTACGTTAGCTCTGATGGCGGCAAAACCTTCACCAATGTGGGCAGCGCAGGTTCGAGCATCACCAGCGGCGTGTCCCAGTTTACCGGCATCTGGAGTAGCCTCAATAGCGCCGATGTAGATAAGGCTGCCAGCGCACTTAAGGATGGCAGCCCCGCTACTGAGACCATTGATGGCGTTAGCTGCAAGCACATGACAGCTAGTACAAAGGATCTCACCAGCCTCAGCCCTTCTGGTAGCGCTACCACTACCGACGGCACGGTTGACCTGTGGGCGGCGACTGACGGCTCCCGTATGTGCCAGATAAAAGAAACCACTACCGACAAGAGTACAGACATCACCATCAAGTACAGCAAGCTCAACAGCAATTTCAACATCACCGCGCCCGCCAACACTTCGGGCAGCACGGGTGGTCTCGGTGGCCTGGGCGGTGGCTTGAGCAGCAGCAACACCCCCACCACCGACACCAGTGGCGGCAGCGGCAGTAGCGCAAGCACCCCCACCACCGACACCAGTAGCGGCAGCGGCGGTGGCAACACCAGCGGCGGCAGCGCGAACGGCGATTTGCTGAAGCAGACAGCCACTAGCATGAAGAACGTCAAGGGTTATCACATTGACCTGAGTGGCGCTGCCAGTGGGCAGAACATTAGCATGAAGGGTGATATTGACCTCGCCAACAACAACAGCAACCTGACCATCAATGCTGCAGGCACGAACGTGCAGGTAATCTCGGTTGGCAGCGCTACCTACCTCAGCACCGATGGCGGCTCCACGTTCACTGATGCAGGCAGCGCGGGTTCGAGCATCACCAGCGGCATGAGCGCGTTCACCAATATGTGGAACAGCTTCAACAGCGCCGATGTAGATAAGGCCGCCAGCGCATTGAAGGATGGCAATCCTGCTAATGAGACCATTAACGGCGTTGATTGCCATCACATGACCGCCAGCATGAACGCGCTTTCTAGCTTGAGCGCAGGCAGCAGCTCCAGCGATGGTACGGTTGACCTCTGGGCAGCGAATGATGGCTCCAGCGTCTGCCAGATGAAGGTGTCTACCACTGACAAGAGTACCGACATCACCATCAAGTGGAGCAACATCAACGGCGCCTTCAACATCACCGCACCCAGTAATGTGAATGGCGGCGCGGGTGGCCTCGGCGGGCTGGGCGGCGGCACGAGCAGCAGTAGCACTCCCACCACTGACACCAGTAGCGGCAGCGGCGACCAGGCTACACCAACCACGCAGAGTAGCGTTGGCAGCGGCGGTGGCAGCGCCAGTAATGGCAGCATCAATGTCGCCAGTCTCGACAGCGTCAAGAGCTTCCACCTGGATCTCAACGAGAGTTCTAGCGGCACCACCAGCAAAATCAGCGGCGACATCATCCGCCCCGACAAGGCCAAACTATCAATTCAGGGCGCGGGGAGTTCGATTACCTACATCATCATCGGCCAGGATGCCTACATCAGCACCGATGGCACCACCTACATCAAAACTCCCGGCGCAGGCGGCAGCGCCACGATTGACGGCTACACCAGCATCATGAAGAGTACATCTGACTCGCTGAGTGGCTACACTGGCTACAAGAGCGTGGGCAGCGAGAGCATCGGTGGCGAAGATTGCACCCACTACAACTACTCCTACAGCGGCGGAAGCATAGATGCCTGGGTGGCAAAGAGCGACAACACCACCCGCCAGGTGAAGTACATCAGCGGCAGCGGCGCGACCGCGACCGAGGTGGATTACACCATCACCAACGTCAACAAGGTTAGCGACATCACCGCCCCGCCATCCAAGTAGCAGCGATGAGTCCTAAGCGCTGAGTTAGCTCAGTCGCCACAAAAGGTGAAGCCTTCCCCAGCCTTGAGGGAAGGTTTCACCTTTTGTTGTGCTTCCTTTAGCCTTCCACCTTTAGCCTTTTACCACCCGCCTTCTGTCTTAGCCGATCAGCGGCATTTGTTCGCCCGGCTCGGCGGCGGGCGAACGCTTAAAGGTGTTGACTGTGGGCGGCATCTTCACCGTTGCGCCAGCCAGCAGTTGCTCGATGGTAAGCAGTTGCAGGCGGGGATAGTCGCGCTCCCAGCGTGGCGAGTGGTAGAAGCCTGCTGCGGTCGCTTCGCGCTCCATTTCTTTTGTGGGCGGCTCCAGGCTAATGAACACCGCCTGCGCCGCCCCCTCGCGCTCCATCGTGCCACGCAGGTCGCGCACCTGGGCGCTGCTGACGTGGCCGCCCTTCACCTGCACCAATGCCCGTTTTGGCTTGCCGCTGTTGTCGTCAATGAAGCTGATCACCCCGTCTATGCCCCGATCCGACCCCTTCTTGCCCTCGCGGCTGCCATCCTGTCCGCCTAGCGGACGCGCCTGCACCAGCGACAACGCCCACCACTGGAACTGATAGGCATCGTCGTGGAACAGTTGCTGCGCCGCGCCCACGTCCTGCGGTTCGCCCACCACCTTGACCCGCTCCAGGTTGAAAGTCTCCTTCAAGCGGTTACGCAACAGGGCGATGGCAAGGTGGGTGATGTCTATGCCAATCCACTGCCGCCCCAGCTTCTCTGCCGCGATAATCGCGGTGCCGCAGCCGCAGAACGGATCCAACACCACGTCGCCCGCGTT
>JBBRMT010000319.1:0-4209 GCA_038230695.1 Chloroflexia bacterium | reverse complement strand
GTCGCCTGATGCAGCCCGACATGGCAAGTGGCTGGGGCATTCGCACCATCAGCAGCAGCGACCCCAACTACAACCCGATGAGCTACCATAACGGCAGCATCTGGCCGCACGACAATTCGTTGATTGTCGCGGGCATGAAGCGCTATGGCTTTCACGACGAGGCCAACGCGATCGTCTCGCAAATGTTCGAGGCGGGGATGCGTTTTCGTTACTATCGTCTGCCGGAACTATTCTGTGGCTCCTCCCGCGAGGGTCGTTACCACAGCCGCCCTTCCGAGTATCCAGTTAGTTGCAGCCCCCAGGCATGGGCGGCGGGTGCGTCTCTGCTGTTTACCCAGAGCATCATCGGCCTGCAACCTGTTGCTCATGCGGGCAAGCTAATCCTCAGTCCCTGCCTGCCGAGCTGGCTGAACACCCTTAAAATCTGCAATCTGCGAATTGGCAAGCGGCGTATTGATTTGCTGATCGAGCGGGCCAACGGCCACGATAAAGTGGAGATTGGCGGCAAGAGTAAAGGCATCGCTATCGAACTAGTCTGATGGCCTAGCCCACAACCTGTTGACACCAATGCTATGATAGAAGGGAGGTGTGAGAGGGATAACAGAGTGCAACGCATCAAAGAGGAAAGTTCAACGTTTAGCCAAGCCTAAGATTAGCGGCGCGACGATGCGCCAACCCCATCAGGAGGAAAGAGCAATGAGGCATTCACATCGAACCCTGTCGGCCCTAACCCTGCTCGTGGCAGTTGCCATGTTTCTGGCAGCCTGCGGTGGTAGCGCCACCGACACCCCCGTTCCGCCATCGGCGACCAACACCCCTGGCACCCCGCCAACCAACACCCCAGTGCCGCCCACCAGCATTAACGCCAGTTCCTGCGCCAGCGCCACCAAGGGTGTTGATCTTACTTCGGTCAAGAAGATAACCGTGGAAGATGGCGCAACCCTACGTGTCTCCGGCTGGGGCAACCCCTCCGAGCAGCAGATCACCAAGGATGAACTCTGCCGCTTCGCGGTTGTATACCCCAACATCAAAGTCACCTACGAGCCAAGCCCTGATGCGTACGACACCAAGATCAAGACCCAGCTCTCCGCAGGCACGCAGCCTGATGTCTTCTATGTAGACCCGCCACTGGCCGACATTGCCATCAACGCCAACAAGCTACTCGAACTATCCCCCTACATGAGTCAGGCCGGGGTAAGCAAGACTGATTACTTCCCAGCCCTGATCAACATCTTCAGCCGCACCGACAAGATTTACGGCATCCCCAAGGACTTCGGCAGCATCGTGGTGTTCTACAACACCGCCATGGTTACCAGCACGGGGGCAACCGCGCCGCCCGTTAGTGGCAACTGGACATGGGACGACTACAAGGCGCTCGCCACCAAACTGACCGTGGGTACCGACCCCAACACCAAGGTCTTCGGCACCTCGCATCCCCCCGACTATGCCCGCTGGCTGCCGTTCGCGCTCGCTAATGGCGCAACCGTACTGAGCGCCGATGGCAAGAGTTCCGCGATCAATAGCAAGGCGGCTCTCGATGCCCTGACCTGGTACTACGGCTTTATCAAGGACGGCACCGCCGCCGAGCCGAAGACCCTTAGCTCCGGCTGGCCGGGCGAGGCGTTCGGCAAAGGGCGCATCGGCTTCGCCATCGAAGGTGGCTGGATGATCCCATACCTGGCCGACCCCTCCAATGGCTACACCGGCATCAAGTACCAGGCCGCGCCGCTGCCCAAGGCTCCTTCCGGCAAGCAGGGCGACCTGCTGTTCACCAACGCCTGGTCGGCCAGCGCCGATTCCAAGTATCCGAAGGCATCCGCCGCGTTGGTACTGTTCCTGACCGGCGCAGTCAACGAGGGCGCAGTGATGCACATCGGCTTCGCTCTGCCCACGCTCAACTCCTTCAGCAACGACCCCTACCTGGCGCAGAACCCCACCCAGGCCGTCCTTTACAACACCGCCAGCTATGGCGTGGCCGATTACTACGGCCCTGCAACCGCCAACATCCAGAAGGCGATGAGCGATGCCATGTCCGCCCTGTTCCTCAACAAGACCGATCCACAGGGTGCGCTCAAGATGATGGATGACGGCATCAACGCTGCACTCGCCAACCAGTAGGTTGCTCTCCCCAGGTTGGTCGAGAGCGGGTTTCGGCCCACTCTCGACCAACAACTGGCTAGAATAAGGAGGCAGGTATGGCTATCCAGGCTGCTCCCGCTCCACGCGTAGGTATGAACCGCAAGACCAAGGAGGCGCTCACCGGCTGGCTTTTCATCGCGCCCGCCCTGATTATCTTTGGCGTGTTCACCTTTGGGGCGATGATCTACGCCTTCTTCATCAGCTTTACCGATGCAGGTTTGCTCAACCTTGGTTCAGCTAAGTTCGTCGGCTTTGACACCTACGCACGGGTACTCAGCCTGCCCCCTGGTGGCATAGGCAACATCCTTAATAAGCTGTTCTACAAGGCGCTAGGCAACACTGTCCTGTTCTCGATTATTGTCGTCTTCTTCCAAACCTGGCTGGCGATCATCTTCGCAGTCATCCTCAACAGCAAGATCAGGTTCCGCAACTTCTTCCGCGTTACCTGGTATCTGCCCAGCGTCACTGCTTCGGTGGTAATCTCACTGATTTTCTTCTGGATGTACAAGCAGCAGGGGGTGATCAACTACGCCATCAGCTGGATTAACGACCATACCCTCGGCCCGATATTCGGCATCCATTATCAGACCATCGCCTTCCTCGACGATACCAGCACCGCATTGCCCTCGATTATGACGATGAACATCTTTACCACTGTGCCAACCTTTATGATTATGTTCCTCGCCGCGCTGCAAGATATTCCCCCTGAAGTGTACGAAGCAGCCAAACTCGATGGCGCGACCACTTTGCGTACCTTCTGGAGCATCACCCTGCCGTTGCTCCGCCCCATCATCTTCCTTGTAACTGTGCTAGGCACGATTGGCACGCTGCAGGTTTTCGATCAGGTTTACCTGATGACCAATCAGGGCGGCCCGCTAAACTCGACCATGACTGTTGCCTACCTCATTTACTATGAGGCATTCAACGATAACTACCTCTCCCGCGCCGCCGCGATCGGCTTCGTCCTGTTCATTATCATATTCCTGTTCTTCATCGTACAGCGACGCTTCCTCGACAAGGATGCAACCGCCTAACTCGACCGAAAGGAGCAACCGCAATGGCAACTGAAGCTAGAATCCGACCCATACCCGCCTCGGCGGTCGAGCAGGTGCGACAACACAAGGATGGCCCCACCATTGGAGGCATCATTCTGGGCATTGTCCGCTACTTCCTGCTGGCGCTGATGACAGTTATCCTGTTGGGGCCATTCATCCTCGCCCTGCTTGGCTCGTTCAAGACGGGCGCTGAGGTGCTGGCCTGGCCACCTACCCTGCTGCCCACCCAGTGGCACGCGGAGAACTACAGCCTGGTCTGGAATCAAATTACCGACCAGAACGGCAACTCTCTGTTTCCTCAATGGCTGATCAACAGCGTCTTCCTCGCTGGCACCCACGTAGTGCTACAACTGTTCCTCTGTTCGCTTGCAGCGTATGCCTTCGCCCGACTCAAGTTCCCCGGCCAGAAGCTCGTACTGACCGTGATCGTGGCAACGCTGATGATTCCGGGCGTGGTGCTGCTCATCCCCAAGTATCTCATCCTCAACAAGATGGGGCTGGTTGACAACTACCTGGCGATCATCATCCCCGGCGCAGTCGGCGCAACTGGCATCTTCCTGCTCACCCAGTTCTTCCGCGCTATCCCCAAGGATCTGGAAGAGGCGGCGGTAATGGACGGCGCAGGACTGTTCACTGTCTACTGGCGGGTGATCCTACCACTGGCAAAACCGGCGCTGGCAACCCTTGCCATTCTCGAGTTTCAGGGCGCGTGGAACTCGTTCCAGAATGAATTGGTGCTGCTCAACACTCAGGACAAGTTCCCGCTCACTGTGGGTCTGGCTTCGCTGAAGGGGGCGTACACTGGCAACATCAACCTCATCCTCGCCGCCTCAATGTTCAATACAGTGCCAGCGGTGCTGATCTTTATCTTCTTCTCCCGCTACTTCGTACAAGGCTCAACTTATGCCGGGGTGAAGGGCTAGAGCGGAGATTGACTACCGCTGAAGCCCTTGCGCTGCGCCTACGGGCGCAGCGCCTGCATCCCCGCCCGCCAGCGAGTACATCAGTCGCGCAG
>JBBRMT010000318.1:0-4256 GCA_038230695.1 Chloroflexia bacterium | reverse complement strand
GGATGCGGGAACGCATCGGGTACTCGCGCCGGACGGTGGAGCATACGCGCAGGTGGTTGCCAACTGGCCGACGGTGGTACGCGAGGATGGCACGATTGACCGCGCCGCGCTGGGGCAAATCGTCTTCCGCGATGCGGCGGAACTGGCGAAGCTGGAGGATATAACCCACCCCGCAATTGGCAAGCTGATCTGGGATGAAGTGGCCGAAGCCGAGCGGCAGGGATATGCGGTAATTGTAATTGATGCGGTCAAGCTGTTGGAGGGGCGCACGAAGCTGGGCGATCGGGTAGACAGTGTGTGGGTGGTGGTCTGCGACGCAGCGCAGCAGCGGGCGCGGCTGATGACGCGCAACAATCTAAGCGCGGAGCAGGCCCAGATGCGGCTCGATGCCCAGCCCCCCCTCGCCGAGAAGCTAGCCCGTGCCGACATAGTGATTGACAATAGTGGCAGCATCGCGCAGACGCAGGCGCAGGTAGATGCAGCGTGGCGAAAAACAGTGATGAGTGATGAGTGATGAATTGAAATGCGGCGATGACCAGGAAACAAAGTTGCAATGCCTCCCTCCCACCGGGAGAGGCCGGGTGAGGGTAGTTGGTTAAGAAGCGTTATCCACTTCCAGCTTGCCAAGATGGATGAGGCTTTCGAGGTCGGGGCTATCTTCGGGCGAGTAATGGGCAATGACGGCGCGAACGTCGGCTAGAGCCGATTCGTCGGCGCAGCCGAGCATTCGGGTGAGGTCGCCCATATCTATTGACCTGCCAGCCTTTAGCTTGAGCAGTATAAGATATGGCAACGGAAGTATTGGCAGCCCTTGCCCATCTCTATTATTCTGCGCTTGCGCTAGGGCAGTGACGACCCATTCATCTGCAGGTTCGACTACATCAATCTTCAGCCCATCCTGGTCGCGCCAGGTCGAGCCGCCAGCCTTCAGTTCGGCAACATAAACATAGCTAGCTTCGCGCAAACGCTGGCGAATTTCTGGAGCATCGGCAGGGCTAATGGCAATATCATAGTCATGGGTAGCCCGCTCTGGCATATACAAGCGCGTTGCTGCCCCTCCGATCACCGCCCAATGAATGGGCATCAGGATAGGATCGAGGTTGGGCCAAATTACGTGGGTTGTCCGCTCCATCAAAAACTCCTTGCTGCTACCGCTGCCGGGGCGTTGCCGCCGCAGAGCCATATCTATAATAGTGCGGCGAACGATTGACTGAGCCATAGCAAGCGCCTCCTTCCTCATCAGCCTGATTGCAACACAAATCTGGGTCTCCCGAACATTGCAAAAACGTGTGGTTGGTAAAACACTAAGCCCCCAGCGGGGGTTTGGGGGAGAGATGTTGCCCCGCCGAAATGTCGAAGCAAGGCTAAAGGCTCTACACACGTTCAGCATTAACGATATGGCGAGATTCTCCCCCAACCCCCGCTGGGGGCTTTTTGCTTAAATTACATCAACAGCGGTGCTTGCGATGGGCGGTGATGCGCTTCAACTGCGCCCCTCTCCCTAGTCCTCTCCCCCGGCGGGGCGAGGGGATAGTGCTCCTAGCACTCAGCACTCAGAGATGCGCTACTGCGGCGGGGCTAGAGAGGTGAAGTAGTCGCGCACGTAGCCTTTCAGGTTCTGAGGGATGTAGCTGTTTTGCAGGTCGCTGGTGGCCTGGTCGCTGTACTTCTTGTAGACTTGCGCGTATGGCACCTGGGGTGCGCCGCTGGCGTTGCCGCCGCTGCTGCCCGCGCTGCTGCCACCTGCGCCGCTGCCGCTACCAGGGCCGATGGGCTTGCCGCCACCGCTGCCGTTGCCGTTATTGCTGTTGCCAATGGGCAAGGGCGTACCGCTGGGGTTGTTCTGGATAGGCTCAGGGGCGTAGATAGGGTCGCTGCTGCCCAGGCTGCCGCCCGCACCGCTGCCGCCCTTCCCTGGCTGCGAGTTGCTCTGATCGGGACTGCTGCCGCTGGGCGACCCACTCTGGCTGCCGCTCTGCGGGTTGCTGCCTGGCTGCTGACTGCCCGACTGGGGTGTGCCGCCCGGCTGGCCGGGCTGGCCGGGCTGGGGTGTGCCTGCCGCGCTGGGCTGGTTGCCGCTGGGGGCATTGCCACTAGCAGGGTTGCTGCTATCGGCCACGGCGGTGCCGCGTGGTTGGGGGGTGGGCTGCCCAGCCTGGGCCACCGCTTGCTCCCCACTCTGCACCTGAGCGAGCGCCTGCTGCAACTGTTGCTGCGCAGCAATTGATTGGGCGGCATCAGCCACCTGCCCCGAAGCGTCACCCAGCGCCTGCTGCGCGGCGGCTATGTCGCCCTTCTTCAGTGCGGTGGCGGCCTGTTGGAGCGCAGCAGAGAGCTTGGGGTCAATGCTAGCAAGCGCCTGCGCCGCCGAAGCGAGGGCGGTTTGCAGGCCGGTCAGTTGCTCCGGGCGTAGGTTGGGGAGGTTGTTGGCGAGGTCGTGCAAACCCTGCGCGGCAGCGGTGAGGTTGCCCAGTTGCAGGTTATTGGCGATTGTCTGCAGGGCTGGATCGGTGAACTTGCCTAGCTCCTGGCCGAGACGGCTGAGCGCCTCTTTCTCCGCCAGGCTGGCGGGGTCTTGCAGCTTCTTCAGGCTGTCCTCCGTCTGCTGCATTTCCGCCAGCGCCTGTTCACGGCTGAGGGTGCCATTGGCGAGGTCGTGTTGCAAGGCGGCAATTTCGGTGAGCAACTGCTGGCGCACCGGGTCGTCAACATTAGGGGCTTGCTCGATGTCGTGCTGCACCTGCTGAATCTGGCTGGCAACCTGCTGCTGGGTGGCTTTTACCGCCTCGCGCTGCAAGGCCGCCGCCGCTAGCGGGTTAGGGGCGAACAACGCCAGTAGCAGCAGCACGGCTAGCACGAGGCTGAAGGCGAGGTCGCGCCCATTCAAGCGCACCGGGAAGGCGTGACGGATGTCCGCGCTGCTAGCGGCATGGGCGGCATCAGCAGCTTGTAGAGCCACCATCGTGCCTTGAGCCTTGCGATTGTGAGCATCAACGGCGGTGCTGAGGCGCTCATGCAGATCGATCGCCTGATCTATGCGGCGGGCAATCTCGATACGGGGGCGGGGGCGCAGAAAGGCGAAGATAAAGTTAAGCGCCAGGGCCAGGGCTACCGCTGCGCCGATTAGTTCGCCTACCTCGGTAGGGGTGTAGCGCGGCCAGATGCGGGTCGCAGCGGCGATAATAGCAGCCAGCGCAAAGCCCGCGCCGAGCGCGATGGGCAGGCCGCGCATCGCCTCCTGCCAGCGCAGGCGACGTTCCAGCCTCCGCAGGTCGGTCAGCAAGTCTTCGTAGACCGCCTGCGTGTCAATAATCCGCATACTCATGGGCTAGCTCCGGGCAGCAGTGATTAGTGATTGGTGGTTAGTGCTGAATGCAATGACAGTCATACCACCATAATTACAACTCTGTTATAACATATAGACGTTGAAATGCAAAGATAGGTTGCACATATATTACGCGACTCAGGGGGCAAAGGGTTCAGATAGCGCTTGCCGCCCCAACACGATCTGATATACTAGCCCCAGACTGGGCAAGCGGAGATCGTCCCAGTTTAGCGCATTGGAGAGCTTGAGCGTTACTTTCGTGGGTTAAAGCCGCCCAACTAAGAGGAGAACGATAATGGCAATCTATGTATTGGTGTACAAAGGCGGCGGGATGGCGCAAAGCGATGCAGAACGGCAAGCGATGATGGCGGAATGGAGCAAGTGGTTTGGCAGCCTGGGCGCAGCGCTGGTTGATGCTGGCAATCCCTTTAGCCAATCGTCTGGAGTGGCCCTGGATGGCACCGTCCAGGCTAGCGCACCCTCCGGCCTGTCTGGTTACTCAATCCTAAGCGCGGACGACCTGAACGCCGCCACCGCGATGGCTAAGGGCTGCCCCGCTCTTGACAATGGCAGCAGTGTCGAAGTCTACGAGGTTCACCCAGCGATGTAATCGTGTAGTCTAACAACTTGACTCATTCAAAAGTTCGATCAACTAAGCCCCCAGCGGGGAATGTTAGATCAACTAAGCCCCCAGTGGGGGTTTGGTGGAGAATCTTGCCCTGCACTAATGCCGAAGTAAGCAAGATATACCTTACGTGCCTACCCAAGCATCTGTGCTATGCAACATTCTCCCCCAACCCCCGCTGGGGGCTTAGTTGATCTAACATTCCCCGCTGGGGGCTTAGTTGATCGAACTTTTGAATGAGTCAAGTTGTTAGACTACACGATTACATCGCTGGGTGAACCTCGTAGACTTCGACACTGCTGCCAT
>JBBRMT010000317.1:0-4260 GCA_038230695.1 Chloroflexia bacterium | reverse complement strand
TAATAAGCAGTTGTGGGACAACTGGACGCTACTGCACGAAAAGTCAGACTTCTATGATGTGGCCGGTTTCAAGGCAGGACGCGACACGCTCAGTCCCACCGAAGTAGCGGAAGTGGGCGACGTGGCGGGCAAGTCGCTGCTACACTTGCAGTGCCACTTTGGGCTGGATACGCTATCGTGGGCGCGGCACGGCGCGAAAGTGACTGGCGCAGACCTCTCGGAGACGGCGATTGACCTGGCCCGCACACTGGCAAGCGAACTGGGAATTGACGCAAACTTCGTGGCCGCCAACCTATACGACTTGCCCACTGCCTTGCAAGGCCAGTTTGACATTGTTTATACTGGCGGTGGGGCGCTCTGGTGGTTGCCCGACATTGCGGGCTGGGGCAAGGTCATCGCCCACTTCCTCAAGCCGGGCGGGGTCTTTTACGTCCGCGAACAGCACCCTGCTTCGATGGCCTTCGAGGAAGTGGAGAGGCGACTTGAGCCGCTCTACTCCTACTGGGAGCAACGCGAACCGCTCAAGTTCGATACGCACGGCTCCTACGCCACCGCTGCCGATTACCACTTCGTCGAATACGGCTGGATTCATTCGCTGGGCGAGATCATCAACGCCCTGACCGCGCAAGGGCTACACATCGAGTTCCTGCACGAGTGGCCCTACACTTTCTTCAAGATGTTCCCCAGCATGGAGCGGGACGAGCAAGGCCACTGGTGGTTGCCAGAGCGCAGCACATCAATCCCTATGAGCTTCTCGCTGCGGGCGCGGCGCGAGTAGCAAGTTGCGAGTTGCTACTAAACAATTGCCCACCTCCCACTGCGCTTATCATTACCCGCAAATACAAACATCCAATGATACGCCGCTGCAAGAATGCAGGCGGCGTTCGTGGTTACTGGGGGTTGGGGGCGTAGCCCTTTGTTGCAATGCTACTAAGATTCGTCGTCTGCTTGCCTGCTGCCAACTTTATAGAGCAGGTTGTGCGGTTAGTCTGCAACCACCTGTGCCGCGTTTATCGCGGCCACCACCATCCGTACAACCGCTAATAGCGTTGGCACATTGACACCTGCTATAAGCATTGATGCGCCCAATCGCTCGGGGCTACGCTCCCAACCCGCAGTAACTCGGCAGGCGGCGGATTATACCCACCACTACTGCCCTTCACCGCTTTTGACCGCTACAACGCCATCGGCGCAGCATTGATAAGCGTCTGGCAGGCGCAGAGATAAGCATCGAGCGCCCGCTGGTCGCTTATTACTGGCACGCCAGCAGCGGCAGCGGCCCGCAGCAGGTGGCGCATTGGCTCGTCTGGCTGCTCTACCATACAAACAATCAGCGTAGCCACACCACTGGCAAGCAGTTCCTCGCCATCGGTCAGCGCATTGACCACCTCCTGCACGGCAAACCCAGCTGCCTGCAGCTTGGCCTGCATCCACGCATCCATCGCGCCGCATAGCAATGCAACTCCGCCACCAGCCAGCGATATACCCGCACCCTGCAGCGCACGGGCGTACGCCAGCGGATAGCTGGCGGCCAGGCCCATCGCTTCGCCGGTACTCTGCATCTCCGGGCCTAGTAGCGGGGTAAGGTCAGCCAGCTTGCGGAAGGGGAACACCGGCAGCTTGACCGCCACGCGGTCGCGGCGCAGCGTCGCATCCAGTTCGCGCAGCGGGGTGCCGAGGATGACCTGGGTTGCCAGCGCGGCCAGCGGCACGCCTGCCGCCTTGCTGGCGAACGGCACGGTGCGGCTGGCGCGGGCGTTCACCTCCAGCAGATAGAGTTGCCCCTCATGCAGCGCGTATTGCACGTTCATCAGCCCGATGATGCCCAGCGCCTCGGCCAGCTGCGCCGTCGCCTGCTCCGCCTCTTGCGCGATGGCGGGTGAGATGGTGTGCGGCGGGTAGACGCAGGCGCTGTCTCCTGAGTGGATGCCCGCGTACTCCACCTGCTCCATCACCACGCAGAGGGTATCGCGCCCATCGCTAACCGCATCCACATCCAGTTCGATTGCCCCCTCCAGGAAACGATCAATCAGCAGCGGGTGGCGGCTGAGGGCGGCATCGAGACTGGCAAAGTAGGCAACCAGCGCTGCTTCGTTGCGCACCACCCGCATCCCCCGCCCGCCCAGTACGTAGGAGGGTCGCGCCAGCACGGGATAACCAATTTGCGCGGTAACATCCAGCGCTTCATCTATGGTATGAGCCGTACCCCAGGCAGGCATCGCCAGGCCGAGGCGGGCGGCAAGTTCGCCGGTTTGTCGGCGATCTTCGGCCATCGCCACGGCGGCGGGCGGAGTGCCAAGTATCTTCACCCCATTCGCGGCGAGGGGCGCGACCAGGTTGAGCGCGGTCTGTCCGCCGAACTGGGCGATTACCCCCAGCAAGCCGTCGCCCTCATGTGCCACGATGTTCAACACCTCCTCGACGCTGAGCGGCTCGAAGTAGAGGCGGTCGCTGATGTTGTAATCGGTGCTGACCGTTTCGGGATTGTTGTTGACCATGATTGCGCCAACTCCCGCCGCCCGCAGTTGGCGCACCGCATGGACTGCCGAGTAGTCGAACTCGATGCCCTGGCCGATGCGGATTGGCCCGCTGCCCAGGATAATCGCTTTGCGGCCAGCTATCGGCGCGGCTTCGTCTTCGCCATCGTAGGTGGAGTAGAAATAAGGAGTGCTGGCGGCGAACTCGCCCGCGCAGGTGTCCACCATCTTGTAGACGGGGCGGATGCCTGCGGCCTGTCGCGCTTCTCGCCCGCCGGTGATACGTTCGTCGCCAAAGCCGAGCCGTTTGGCGGTAAGGGTTGGCAGCGTGCCTAGTGTCAACTCGCGGCTGGCCGCTTCGATGGTGGCGATGCGCTGCACAAACCAGGGGTGGATAGCGGTAAGCTGGCATATGCGCTGCTGCGACCAGCGCCGCGCAAGTGCGGTATAGAGCGCCCGCAGCCGCTGGTGGGTTGGACGGCGCAGCGCGTCTTCAAGCGCCGCGTCAGGCATCGCTGCATCGGGTTCGAGCAGGTTGGCGCGGCCATCCAGACTGCGAATCGCCTTCTGCAAGGCGGCCTCGAAGCTGCGCCCGATTGCCATCACCTCGCCAGTGCTTTTCATGCCCACGCCGAGATGGGGGTCAACGGTGGGGAACTTGTCGAACGGCCAGCGCGGTATCTTGACCACCACGTAATCCAACGCTGGCTCCAATGCCGCGCTTGCGCCGGTGATGCTGTTGCGAAGCTCGTCCAGGGTGTAGCCGAGCGCAATCTTAGCGGCAACGCGGGCGATGGGGTAGCCGGTGGCCTTTGATGCCAGCGCCGACGAACGCGACAGGCGGGGGTTGACCTCGATGACTGCCACTTCGCCAGTCTGCTGATTGAGCGCGAACTGGCAATTGCAGCCGCCCTCCACTCCCAGCGCGGCGATGATGTTCAGCGCGGCGGTTCGCAACCGCTGCACGTCTGCGTTGGCAAGGGTCTGGGTGGGGGCGACCACTATAGACTCGCCGGTGTGAACGCCCATCGGGTCAAGGTTCTCCATGTTGCAGATCTGGATGGCGTTGCCGCGCCCATCGCGCACCACTTCGACCTCGATCTCCGCCCAGCCCAGTACGCTCTTCTCCAACAACACCTGCCCTACCGGGCTGAGGCGCAATCCCGCACTGACCAGTTTATGCAGATCGTCAACGTCATGGGCCACGCCGCTGCCAGTGCCACCCAGACAGAAGGCGGCACGAATGACGAGCGGGAAGCCGTTGGCGTGGGCGAACTGCTCCGCATCAGCCAGGGTTGTTACCGCCGCATGGGGCAGCACTGGCTGGCCGATGCGGGCAAGCAGGTTGGCGAACTGTTCGCGATCCTCCGCCGCCTGGATGGCGCTGAGGGGTGTACCCAGCAGCCGCACACCGTAGCGGGCCAACACGCCCGCCGCGTCCAATGCCACCGCCAGGTTGAGCGCGGTCTGCCCGCCCATCCCCGCAATCAGGCCATCGGGCCGCTCCTGCGCGATGATCGCAGTCAAGCTCTCAAGCGTGAGCGGCTCCAGGTAGACGGCTTCGGCGGTGTCGCGGTCGGTTTGGATCGTCGCGGGGTTGGAGTTGACCAGCACGACGCTGACCCCTTCCTCGCGCACCGCCAGGCAAGCCTGGGTGCCAGCGTAATCAAACTCCGCCGCCTGACCGATCACGATAGGGCCGGAGCCGATAATCAGCGCCTTCTTAATCGAGGGGTCAAGCGGCACGGACGGCCTCCACAACGGTGACAGCATCGAGGAAGCG
>JBBRMT010000316.1:0-4295 GCA_038230695.1 Chloroflexia bacterium | reverse complement strand
GCCTGCGACGTCCACCACGTCGGCGGCCAGGCCGGGGATGGCGGTGTTGAAGCTGATCGGCTTGATTGGTAGCAGAGTGACGCAGCCGAGGATGCCGCCGCTGATTTCGGTGCCGCCACTGTAGTTGATGATCGGGCAGCGCGAACCGCCCACGTTCTCGAAGTACCAGCGCCAGGGTTCGGGGTTCCATGGCTCGCCGGTGCCACCCAGCACCTTCAGGCTGCTGAGGTCGTGCTGCTTCACCCACTCTTCGCCCTGCCCCATCAGACTACGAATCGCGGTCGGCGAGATGCCCAGATGGGTGATGCGGTGACGCTCCACTATATCCCACACGCGGTCAGGGTGGGGATAATCGGGCGTGCCATCGTAGAGGAACACGGTTGCGCCGAGCATCAGCGTGCTGCTGATCGCCCACGGCCCCATCATCCAGCCGATGTCGGTGAACCAGAACAGGATGTCGCCCGCCTGCACGTCGAAGCAGTGGGCCATATCCTGAGCGCCCTTCAGCGGGAAGCCGCAATGGACGTGCTGCGCTCCTTTCGGCTTGCCGGTGGTGCCGCTGGTATAGATCAGCATATAGGGGTCTTCAGGATCGGTGCGTTCGGTCTCATATTTGTCCGACTGGTGACCAACTAGCTCATCCCACCAGAGGTCGCGCCCCACCGTCCACGGCGCGTCGCTACGTCCTGCTCGCTTGTAGACGAGGACGTGTTCGACGCTGGGCGATTGCGCGGCGGCTTCGTCGGCCACCTCTTTCATATTGATCGCCTTGCCGCGTCGGAAGAAGCCGTCGGCAGTAATCAGTAGCCGCGCCTCACCATCCTGCAAGCGGCTGGCGACGGCAGTAGGGGCGTAGCCGCTGAAGATGGGGATGTAGATCGCGCCGATCTTGCCGCAAGCTAGCGTGGCAATCGCGGTTTCGGGGCAGAGCGGCATGAAGATGCCCACCCGATCGCCCTTGCCGATGCCCAGTTCGCGCAGGCCATTCGCCAGCTTGTTGACCTCGGCCAATAGCTGGGCGTAGCTAAGGGTGCGAACGTCGCCCTCCTCGGCCTCGTAGATAATCGCGGCCTGGTCGGGGTTGGCGGCAGCGTGCTTGTCCAGCGCGTCGTGGACATAGTTGTACTCACCGCCCACGAACCAGCGCGGCCACTGGATGCCCTTGCTGGTATCCACCACCTGGGTGTAGGGCTTGTAGAACTGGATGTCGAGGTCTTTCACCACTGCATCCCAGAACCAGCTAACGTCGCTAGCGCTGCGACGCATCAGTTCGGCGTAGTCGCTGATGCCCTGCTGCTGCATGAAGCGGCGCAGGCGGCTACGCTCGATGTACTCGGCGCTGGGCCGCCACACCGCGGCAGCGGAGTCGTGAGCGAAGGGGATGGTAGGTTGGTCAGTCATGGTATGATATTCCTTTCTTTTGCATAATTCACCACTACCAGTTCCTCCACCGGCCCGCGCCGATCGCCTTTGCTGTTGATCGCACGGGCGGCGGGGATTACCCGCTGCTCATAGCCAGCGTATAGCTGGCGGGTCAACGAGGTGGCCGAGTTGTTCAGCATCACGTAGCAGCCACGCCGGTCGAGTTCGCTGTAGACCTCAGCGAGTTCGCGTTGGTCGCGTTCGCCGAAATCGGTCGCGGTGTAACTGGTGAAGGACGCGCTGGCGCTAAGTGGCACGTAGGGAGGGTCGAGGTAGATGAAGTCGCCAGCATGAGCCTGCTCCAGCGTGGCGCGGTAGTCTGCCGCACAGAGGTCAGCGGCGGCGAGGGCTTGCGCGGCGGCGAACAGGTTGGCGGGGTCGTAGATGCGCGGGTTGACGTAGCTGCCCATCGGCACGTTGAACTGGCCGCTGCGGTTGACCCGATATAGCCCGTTGAAGCAGGTTTTGTTCAGGTAGATGAGGCGGGCGGCCACTTCAAGCGGATCGTCTAGCCGCTCGGCGCGGACGCGGTAGTAATACTCCTTGTTGTGGCAGGCGCGATGCTCGGCGAGGCGATCAGCAAGGGCGGCGGGCTGGTCGCGCACCACCTGGTAGGTGACGATTAGCTCACGGTTGAGATCGGCAAGCAAGGCACGGGCGGGGGCGATGGCGAAGAACAACGCGCCACCGCCCAGGAACGGTTCGATATAGCGTTCGTAAGTGGTGGGCAGCAGCGGCAGCAGTTGGCCGAGCAATTGGCCCTTGCCGCCCGCCCATTTTAGGAAAGGGGTCGCTGGCATAGGGCCATTATATCATAACCTTTGCCGCTGGCGCAGGCTTGACACTTATACCGGGGTGTGATATTCTAAGCACACGAGGCTTCACAGTGTTGGCACGTGGCGAGGCGGCGCAGCGCGGAACTCATCTACGCTCTCCTAATCGCGTTTGAGTAATTGAAAATGAATGAGATACTGGCATCACCCTACCTGATTTTGTTCGCTCGCCTCTGCCTGGGCGGTGTGTTGCTGGTAGCCGGGGTGGGCAAGCTGATCGAACATAACCCGGCGGCAGTAATTGCCGAGGTCAACTTTCTGCCCTTGCCGCTGGCGCGGGTGGCGGCAAGGCTGCTGCCCTATGTAGAAGTTAGCATCGGCGGGCTGCTAGTAGTCGGACTACTCACCCCGTTTGCGGCGGCAGTGGCGGCGGCGATGTTCGCAGTGTTTAGCGTAGTGGTGGGCAGCAAGGTGTTGCGCGGCAAACGCGAGAATTGTCACTGCTTCGGCAGCTTCAGCGCGGATACGCTGAACTGGGCCGCCTTTGGGCGCAATCTCCTGCTGCTGGTTTTCGCGCTGCTGCTGGCGTTCAGCACGGTGGGCTATATCGCGCTCGACTACATCGTGCTGGGGCGCAAGGGCAGCTACCCATCAGCGACAGATGGCATTATCGTCTTCATCATGGCCGCGCTGGCAGTGGCGCTAATCGTCTTCGGCGGGCGGGCGCTAGGTTACATCAAGCAGACGCTGCAGGCGGCGTAGCACGCACCCTCTCCCAACCTCCCCCGGTGGGGGAGGAGTCATTGCTAATCTTCATTCTTCATTCTTCATCAGGGAGCAATCATGGAAGGTATCTGGCTAGTTAGTTATATCGTGCTGTGGGTGGTGGTGCTGGCGCTGGCATTCCTTGTAGTGCTGCTCTATCGCCAACTGGGGCAGCAGTATCTTGGCACCGCTGCGGGGGTTTCGCGGGATGGGCTGGCGGTGGGCAGCAAGGCGCTCGACTTTACGGGCTATGACCAGTTCGGCCAGCAGGTAACGATGCGTCAGTGGCTCGATGGCAAACGCTATCTGCTGCTGGTGTTTGGTGCGCCTACTTGCGCCCCATGCCGCCAGCTGCTGCCCCAGGCCACCCAGTTTGAGCAGGATCATGCCGACAAGGTGCGCATCCTCTGGATTAACCGCGCCACCGATGAGGAGAGTAAGAACTACGTGCAGGAAACCGGCTCAACCCTCACCACCATCGCCAATGAGGGCGGCATTATGGAGCGATACAAGGCGCGGGTCACGCCGTTCGTATTCCTGCTGGGGCCGGATGGCACGGTCAAGGCCAAGGGGTTGGCGAACAATCGCACCAACCTGGAAGCCTATCTGCAACAGGCGGAGACCGGCCAGGCGCCACAGTCCGGCCAGCCAATCGAAGTAAGCGCCAATTAACGCTCCCCTCCCACCGGGAGGGGTTGGCGTGGGGGATTGCAGCGCGACTCGGACCCCTCCCCAGCCCTCCCCGATGAGGAGGGAGTATTACTCCAATTAGCCTCGCCCGTAGGCGAGATACGTTTTAGGAGGTTGCTGGATGCCACAGGATAACAAGACCCGATTGCTGGCCGAGGGGATTGCGCGGGCGATTGATCGCCGCGCCTTCCTCAAGCAGGCCAGCACCACTGTGTTCGCCATCATCGCCGCGTTGCTGCTGGGGCGACTGAACGAGGGCAAGGCGCTGGCCGATAATAACGCTTGCACCTGCTACCCACCAGGGCCGTATTGCAGCAATTGCCGTGGCGCAGACTGCTATATGGATAATGGCAATATGTGCTACATCAATCGCATCTACTATCCGACAGGTTGCTGGAGCAGCTACTGCAGCGGGCGTGGCCGTGCGCCAGGCTACTATATGTGCTGCGACTGCTTCTGCAGTGGTGGCTCCTACCAGTGCGGTTGCCGCGACTTCCGCACCATCGGCCCGCCGATCACGCGGGCTGGTGGCGCAAGCAACTAGAATCGCATAGATGGCAAGACTGGGCGCTAACCTCGGAGTGCAAACCGCGCTACCTGCGCTGCTGGGCGCAGCCGCTGGCGTTACCTTCGCCCTCATTGGGC
>JBBRMT010000315.1:0-4351 GCA_038230695.1 Chloroflexia bacterium | reverse complement strand
GGCAGCAGGTTGAATTGCTGGAAGACGAACCCAATCTTGTGATTGCGTACATCGGCAAGTTCATCATCGTTCAGCTTCGACACTTCCTTATCATCAAGATAGTATTCGCCGCTGGTGGGGATGTCCAGGCAGCCGAGGATGTTCATCAGCGTGGACTTGCCGCTGCCCGACGGCCCCATGATCGCCACCAATTCGCCTGGGTCAATCGTAAAGCTCACCCCGCGCAGGGCATTGACTTCCAAATCGCCCATCTTGTAGGTTTTAACCAGATCCTTGACCGTGATCATCAGCCGCCACCGATCTTAGCGGTACTCTGTCGGGCGGCGGGCGGATTGGTGATGATCAGGTCGCCCTCGTTCAGCCCGCTGAGGATCTCGCTGCTATCGTCGTTGGACAGCCCCAGTTGAATCACCGTGCGTACCGCCTGCGGCCCCTTCAGCACATAGACAACGTTATCGTTGCCCTCGGTGCGAATTAGTCGGTTAGGAACAACCAGAACCGCGCTCTTCTGGGCGGTGGCACTCGCGGTATTAGCGGTCAGCCCCGCCCTTAGCGTGGAGCCGTCCGGCTGTTTGTCAATCACGATGGTGACAAGATAGGCAATCACGTTGCCAGCCTGGGTGGAGCCTTTGGGCGAAACGAACTTGACCGTGCCAGTGATTGGCGCAGCGTTGGGCAGCGCATCGAAGGTGATGTTCACCGCTGCGCCCTTCTTCACCCCGGCAATGTCGCTCTCGTTCACGTTCACGTCAATATGGTACTCGCGGCTGTCAATCATATTCAACGCTACTGTGCCTGCGCCTACGTTCTGCCCCACGGTAATTGGCACGTTGACCACTACGCCCTGGAACGGCGCGGTCAGAGTGGCATTATTGAGGTGCAAGTGGGCCTGATCGTATGCGGCCTGGCTTTGATCTACCTGGGCCTGTGCCGCTGCCACATCTTCAGGCTTGGCCCCTGCCTTCAGGTCAGCGAGAGTATTCTGCGCCTGTTCGACCGCCGCCTGTGCCTGGATTACATCGTCGGCGCTGCCTCCCTGCTTTACCTTGTTGAGATTGGCAACCGCCTGATCCACCTGGGATTGGGCAGCGGCAATATCCGCAGCGGTCGGCCCCATCTTGACTTTGGCGAGGTTGGCGTTGGCCTGATCCACCCCCGCCTGCGCTGCTGCAAGGTCGGCGGTGGACGGCCCCGCCTTCAGCTTAACGAGGCTGGCAGTTGCCTGCTCTACCGCCGACTGGGCCTGGGCCAGATCCGCCTGAGTCGGTCCAGCCTGGAGTTGTGCCAGGGCGGTCTTCGCGTCGTTCAGGGTTGTCTGCGCGGAGTTGACCGCATCAATCTCCTGCTGCTTGATGCTATCCAGCGCGTTGCGGGCCTTAGTCAGCCCCCCCTCGGCATCCTGCTCGGTGCGCTGCGCCTGGCTATATAGCTGCTCATAGTAGCCGCTATGCCCCGGCGGGTCGGACTTGAAGTTGCCATTGTTATCATGAGTCTGGTTGTAAACTGTGCTGAGGTTATCCTGCGCGTTACGCACCGCATTGGCGGCCTGGTCAATCGCAACCTGTGCATCCTGCTTCTGCGTAGCGTAGTTAGCCTTGGTGCTATCGAGGTTGCTCTGCGCCTGAGTAACTTTAGCCTGAGCCGCGCTAAGGGTACTAGCATCCGGCCCCGCCTTCAGCTTGGCCTGCTGGGCAATGGCGGAATCGAGCGCAGCCTGGGCAGCTTGCAAATCCGCTGCAGTGGCTGGCTGCTTCAGCTTGTCGAGGTTGGCCTGCGCCTGACGCACAGCCGCAGCGGAAGCGGCAACATCCTGCGCGGTCGCCCCAGCTTTGACATGGGCCAGGTTGGCGCGGGCGGAGTCAAGCGCCGACTGTGCGGCGGCCACATCGGATGCAGTGGCGCTACCAGTTTTCACTTTGTCGAGACTGGCCTTGGCCGAGTCGAGTGCGGCCTGGGCGTTGGCAATATCCTTCGCGCTTGGCCCCGCCTTCACCTTGTCGAGATTGGCTTTAGCCTGGTTGAGATTGGCCTGGCTCTGCTCCATTTGCAGCTTAAGATCATCAGTATTAAGCTGGGCCAGCACCGTGCCAGTCATCACCACATCGCCATTTTGCACCATTATGCTCTGCACCGGCCCGCTGCTCTGGAAAGTCAGGTTCACGTCGGAGGCGGGTTGCACGCTGCCGCTGCTGTTTACTGAGGCTACTAGATTGCTGCGCTGCACCTTCTCGGTTACATATACAGGCGCACTTGCCTTGCCAATGCCCAACGGGTTGATGATAATCACCCCCACTACCAACACCAGAGCCGGCAAGGCCAGAAACCACTTTTTGCGTAGAATGGACATTATTCCCCCTAATAGGCTAAGGAGCAGAGCGAACACCTATTCGCCTCTACGTAGACCACCTGATGGTAGACTATACGTAACTCCGACATTCAGCTAATCACTATATTATACCGCACTGGCAAGCTATAGTGCAGGGAAAGGTGAACCAGATGGGGGTGTTTGTGTGAACTGAGGGTTAGATGGCTGTAAACAATTGTTACAGCCGCTTATCGGGGATTAGATTTGGCGATGGGCTTGAGGGTGGGGAAGAACAACGCGGCGCAAAGGTGCAGGCCCGCAACAATCAGCACACCGATGTAGACAACCTGCAGCGCGTTGCCTAGAGCGCCTTGTAGCCCTCCAAGCAGGTCGTGGTTGAGCGCGATACGGCGGGCCGGGTCGAGCAAGTCGTTCGCCCCATTAAAGCTGGCGATCTGGGCGGCATACTGCGCCTCCATGCTGGCGAGGCGGGCGGTCTGATGGTTGAGGCTGGTATTGAGCGCAACCCCCAGTAGCGCCACCCCCAGCGCCCCGCCCATGTTGCTGGCAAACTGAATCAGGGCGGTGGTAACGCCCCGCCGCTCGTACTCTACACTATCCTGCACTGCAATCAGGATCGCGGTGGTCGCCAGGCCCATGCCCAGGCCGAGGGTCAGGGCGAAAGCGACCATGTACCACCAAGCCGCGCCGCCTGGCATCCCCGCTAGCAGGGTCGTACCCATCACGATCAGACCTGCGCCGTATAGCAGGGTATCGCGGTAGCCGATGCGAAGCAGCAGCCTGCCGCTGAGGGTTGCGCCCACCAGCCAGCCCAGCGAGATGGGCGTAAGCGTCAGCCCAGCTAGCAGCGCGTCGCCGTCCCGCACGCCCTGTACATACATGGGGATGTAGGTATCGCCCGCAAAGAGGATGATGCCGAAGGCAAAGGACATCAGCGCCGCGACCGTAATTAGCCGCCCGCGAAAAAGAGCCAGCGGCAAGAGCGGGGCTGCGCTACGCCGCTCCACCACGATGAACAGAGCGAGGAAGAAGACGCTGATCGCCGCTGTCGGCCAGGCCAGCCAGCCGGAGATACCCTTTGCGCCACCGCCAATCACGGTGAGCAGCAGCAACGCGCTGACCCCGATGGTGAGCGTTATCGCGCCCGCATAATCTACCTGTCCCGCGCGGCGAACTCGGCCTGGCTCCTGCAAGCCGCGCCAAACCAGCCAGGCGGCAAGCAGCAGCAGCGGCACGTTGACGTAGAAGATCAGTCGCCAGCTGATCAGCACCAGGGTGCCACCCACCAGCGGGCCGATCAATGCCGCCCCACTCCACGCCGCGCTGAACAGCCCAGAGATACGCGCCCGCGTCTGCACGTCGAAGGTATCGCCGATAATCGTGGTGGTCACTGGCAAAACGCCGCCCGCGCCGATACCCTGCACGGCGCGGAAGAGGATGAACCACCCCATATTGCCCGCCAGTCCGCACAGCATCGAGCCGAGCAGAAACACGCCGATGGCGCTCATCAGCAGTGGCTTGCGGCCATAGACATCGGCCAGCCGTCCATAGATCGGCACGCTCACCGTGCTAGTTAGCAAATAGGCGGATACCGCCCAGGCGTACAACTCGAAACCGCCCAGTTGCCCGATAATCGTGGGCATCGCGGTCGTCACTACCGCAATGTCCAGCGCGGCCAGGAACGTGACCAGCATCAGGGCAGAGACTAGCCCCAGCCTGCCGCTGCTGCTTTGGGTCTGTTCCTCGGCTTTTGCCTCCACCGCCAGTTCGCGCATAGGTATAGTATAACTCAGCGAGGGAAGGGGGCGCAAGAAATAGCAACCTGTGCAGCTTGATCTCCTCGCCCCGCTGCGGGAGAGGGTTAGGGTGAGGGAGAATCTTGAAGCGCTATCTGTGTCGGGTATGGGCCGCCGCGTGCAGGGTTACTGAGGGTTGTGAGCGAGCTTCCGAGTGGTGCGGCCCATCAATGCTGAAGAAAAACCGAACTGACATCGGATTGTTGAACGGACAAGCGGAAGCAGTATT
>JBBRMT010000314.1:0-4498 GCA_038230695.1 Chloroflexia bacterium | reverse complement strand
GGCGGCAAGAGTAGGGCCGCGTTTGGTTAGTGGCAGCTATTGCAGGAGCGAGCTTCTGCTCCATCGCTGCCTGTGTCGAACGAGTGACCGCAGGAGCAAGAGCTAACCGCGTTGGGGTTGTAGATGCGAAAGCCACCACCCATCAGGCTGTCAACGTAGTCAATCTCGCTGCCAACGATGTAGGGGATGCTCGACTCGTCTACTACCAGGCGCACGCCCTTCATCTCGATGAGCTTGTCATCCTCGGCAATCTGGTCTTCGAGAGCCATGCCGTACTGCATCCCGCTGCAACCGCCGGGGTAGACGAACACGCGCAAGGCCATGTCGGGGGTCTCCTGCTGCGCCACCAGGGTGCAAAGCTGCTTGGCAGCATCGTCGGTAATATCAAGGATCTTGGTTTCGACCGGCGCGGTGATGATGGCGTTGAAGGTCTCGGCGGTCTGCTGCTGTCGAACAAGGGTATCGCTCATTGGATATGCCTCCATCTGGCTAGAAAAGCTTGATTGGGTTGTTTGAATTGTAATGCTGAACTCTTATACCATGGTTTGTATTGCCAGACTAATAATACCATGCAAGGGGCGGCTCTGTCAAGGTTTGGCGCGGCAAAGGCTTTGCCTTGCATATTAGCATGAAAGCTGATTTGCAAGAACGCGATGTACATCTTTTAACGAACGCCGTTCTTGACAAACACCGTTCGTTATGCTATACTGCTAATATGAACAGACAAGAACCACGCCGAATCATCAGCCGCCGCAACCGCCCGGCTAAAGACCCACTCAGCCGCGAGGTAATCGTCAGCACCGCCCTGGATATCCTGCGGCAGGAGGGGATAGCAGGGTTGAGCCTGCGCAAGGTGGCTGCTGCGCTGGACACAGGGGCGGCATCCCTGTACGTATATGTCACTAACCTGAGTGAGCTGCACGAGCTGATGTTTGAGGAAGTGCTAGGCAGGGTTGAGGTACCGACCGAGGGTAACTGGCGCAAACGCCTAACCGCGTTGCTAACCTCGTATGTGTTGGCAATGTACAACCAATCAGGTATAGGCCAGATTGCACAGATGATGGTGCTTCCTGGCCCCAACGCGCTACGCCTTGTCGAGACAATGCTAGGCTTGCTACTGGAAGGGGGTATCACCAGGCAGGCAGCAGCGTGGGCGGTGGACCTGCTCAACCTCTATGTCATCTCTCAGGCAGCCGAGTCGGAGGTGCGGCACAACGATGGCGGCACCTTCGAGCGGACACTGGAGAGAATCAGCAGAGTGTCTGACGAATACCCTAACGTTCACGCACTACGCAAGGAATTGGTAACTGGCGAAAGCGCCAGGTTCGACTGGGCAGTGGAGGTATTCATCAATGGCTTCCTGCAAACCCCTGCCGCACCCCCAGCAGAAGAGGGTCGTCTGCAACACTACAGGAAGCCGACAGAATTACTTATTTAAGTGCCAAGACGCTCTTGACTGCTTGATATGCCATTCGCGACCTTCCTGACACTGATGACTTTAATAGCTTATTATTTTGCGAAAGCGAGGGCTTCAAGCATATGAATACCGAAACGAATATGGCAATTGCCGAGGCAGTAAAAGATGATGTAGTAAAGAGCGAAGCATCGAACGAAAACCCGGCGCGGCTGACCAGCCGCCTGCGCTGGATACTGGCAATTGTGATTATCGCCGATGTACTCGACCTGATGGACTCGACCATCACTAATCTCGGTGCGCCAACCATCGTGCGTGAGATTGGTGGCGGCGAGGGGCTGATTAAGTGGTTGGGCGCTAGCTACGCGCTGGCGATGGGCGTGCTACTTGTCGTGGGTGGACGCTTGGGCGACAAGTATGGCAGGCGCAATATGTTCCTGATTGGTATCTGGGGCTTCGTAGTTGCCTCGCTGCTGTGCGCGCTCTCCTTTGACCCGACCATGCTAATCGTCTGCCGCCTGCTGCAGGGTGGCTTCGGCGCGCTGCTGATACCGCAGGGCTTCGGCATCCTCATCTCCACCTTCTCGCGTGAACAGCTGCCGACGGCGTTCAGCGTGTTCGCGCCAGTGATGGGTGGCTCTGCCGTCCTTAGCCCGCTGGTGGCTGGCTTCCTGATTGACGCCAACATTGCAGGTCTGACCTGGCGACCGATGTTCCTGCTCAACATCCTGCTCGGCGGCTTCGGCATCTACGCCTCGGTTAAGCTGTTGCCGCACGACGAACCTGACCCAAATGTTTCGATTGACGGCCTGGGCGCAGGGCTGCTGGCTGCGAGTATGCTGGGGATTATTTACGGGCTAATCGAAGGCTCGACCGCTGGCTGGACTATAGTGCCGATACTCAGCATCATCGCGGGCGTGATGTTCCTCGTCGGCTTCGCCATCCGCCAGCGCGTCGCCACCAGACCGCTCATCCTGCCTTCGCTGCTGGGAAACCGCGGCTTCAGCGTGGGAATGTTGCTCGGTCTGTTCTTCTTCGCGGCGATTAGCGGCTTCACCTATGTGGTCTCACTGTTCTATCAGACGGCGCTCGGCCTGCTACCCTCGCAGACGGCGCTCAGTATCATCCCGCTGATGGTGGGCCTCATCATCGCCTCCATCGTAGGTCGTCCGCTGATTGCAAAACTGGGGCGCACGATGATTGTCGGCGGCCTGCTCATCACCTTCATCGCGGCGGTGGGGCTTTGGGCCACGGTGATGATAGCGGGCATTAACGTCAGCGTGTGGGCGCTGGCTCCCTCGAACTTTGTGCTGGGTATCGGCATGGGCGCTTGCTTCGGCAGCATCTTCGATGTGGCAATCGGCGACATCGCCCCGGAGGAGGCGGGCAGCGCCAGCGGTACGCTCAATGCGGTGCAGCAGATAGCTAACGCGATTGGCTCGGCGGTGGTCACTACCATCTACTTCGGCCAGGTTGCCTCCCACGGCCCAGCGCAAGCCTTCACCACCAGCATCGCGGTAGTCGGCAGCATCACTCTGCTCTGCCTTGCGCTCGTCTGGCTGCTTCCAAAGTCCGCTCCGCAGGAACCCACGGCCTAGCCCTGATTTCGAGTCCAACCACAGGTGGTGGGACTCATACCATTTACAGCAGGTAATAGAGTAAATCGTAGGGGCGGTGACCCGCCCTGGTACGATGCTAGCCAGCCAATAACTTCACCATACTCGGCGAAAAGCCCTTGACATTGTTAGGCAAGTGGGTTATAATTCGCCGAACAAAGTTCGGCAAACGGACATGGTTCGGTAACTAAACTTAGATTGGCAGGTAGCAGCAATGGTAGTGAAACAACGGCGTGAGCGCGAAAAGCAGGAGATGCGACGCAGCATCCTCGAAGCAGCCCGCGAGATTGCAGTGCAGGAGGGCTGGACTGCAGTCACTATTCGCAAAGTGGCGGATTACGTGGAATACAGCCCGGCGGGTATCTACGAATACTTCGATAGCAAGGAAGCCATCCTGGTAGAGCTAAAGCGCGAGGGTTTCCAGATGCTACTCAAGGATTTGCAGGAAGCCTGGGCCAGTGAGCAGCAGCCCAACGCGCAGATTGTGGCGGGTATCATGGCCCAATGGGAGTTCGCCTGGAAGCGGCCCGAGCTCTACCAGGTGATGTATGGCATCGGTGGCATCCGCTGCGGCATGACCGACACCCCGCTAGAGCGGCGCGAGGTATACCTCGCGGTACGCGACACGATGGAGCAACTGCTGCGGCGGGCTGGTGCGAAGGTAGAGAGCGTAGATGACGCGATGCAAATCGTACAAGCAACAGTGGTTGGTCTGGTTAGCCTGACGATGAATGATCGTATTATAGGCGGGCGCGAACGCGGCAAGCAGCTCTTGCAGCAGGCAGCGCACGATTATCTGGTGGCCTGGGGAGCGACGGAGATAGGGGCGTAAGGCTTACGCCCGCTACGTTGGGCAATTATATAGCCCTGGCGCATCAATATGCGCCAAGTGGGAAAGGATACAGGTAGGTAAGTGCAAACAGCAAAGACATACGGTAGATATGCAGTCGCCCTGACGGCGGCGTTGGGTCTGTTCATGGCGGTACTCGACAATACGATCGTAAACGTGGCGCTCACGCCCATGGCGAAGGCGCTCAACACCAGTCTCAATGACATCCAGTGGGTAATTGCCGGATACTTTCTGGCCCAGGCGGCAATTATCCCGGTGGCAGGTTACTTCGCCAACCGCTTCGGGGCCAAACGGTTGTTCATCATCTCACTCACCCTATTCACGATTGGCTCGTTCCTCTGCGGCCTGGCTCCCAACGTGACCGTGCTTATTATATTCCGTGTGATTCAGGGCATTGGCGGCGGCGCTTTGTTCCCGCTGGCGACCGCGATTGCCTTCAGCGCGTTTCCACCCGCAGAGCGGGGTGGCGCTAGTGCGGTGGTCGGCATACCAGTGCTGCTCGCGCCGGTGTTCGGCCCCACTATCGGCGGCTTTCTCACCGACAGCTTTGGCTGGGAGTATATCTTCTTCGTCAACGTGCCGGTCGGCATCGTCGCCGTTTTCCTCGCCTTGCGGATC
>JBBRMT010000313.1:0-4500 GCA_038230695.1 Chloroflexia bacterium | reverse complement strand
CGATACCAGGCTATCATACCTCAGCTATCAATGCGGACACCAGTTCAGCCCCACCACTTATGTTGACGACCTGAAGGCGCTGCGCGAAAGTGTAACCCTGGGGGTTGCCAGTGGTCTGCCCCTCCCTTCCAACCCGGTTCACGCGCAGCCGTCGGCCACGCCTTTGCCTGCCGCCGCGACAATTATGCCGCAGCAAGTGAGCGAACCACAATCCCAGCAGACCCCGCCCATCCAGTCGAACCCGCCTTCACCAGTCCTGCCCAGCCCGCCAGCGCAATCAAATCCGCCAGGCTACATCCCACCTGCGCCGCAGCCGTTCGCCCCGCCGCAGTTTAATCCACCGACCAATCCACAACCGATCTACACTCCTACCCCTCCGCCCGCCCCCTCGCAGATTGCCTGCTGGCGTTGCCAGACGCTGAATGGGGTTGACCGTGAACTATGCGCCAATTGCGGCGCGAACCTGCGCCAACCCCTCTCGCAACCCTTGCCGCTCGCGCAGCCGCCGCTCGGCCAGCAAGCCTGCCCCCGCTGCGGCACGCTCAATCGCGCCGATCGCAAGTTCTGCACCAACTGTGGTAGTCGCCTGGCTGGTGTCTCACAGCCGCTGCCCGACCCGCGACCAACGCCTCCTCCTGTTGCCGCCCAGGTGCGCTGTGTTCGCTGCGGCACGCTAAACGCCGCCAACAAGCGCTTCTGCACCAACTGTGGCAATCGAATGGCCTTACGCGAGTGCCGAGCGCTGAGTGCTGAGTAAATCGTAGGGGCGGTGGCCCGCCCTGGCGCAGGGCCAACAAGGCTGATTTTACCGTATCACCAATGCGATTTGGTACAATACTAAACGATACCGCTAATGGGTGAAGGGCTGGTAACGGCGGAGGGTACGTCGCCACTTGCCGAGTTTCTGAGGGTTGGGAGCGAGCTTCCATGCTACCCAGCGCATCAATGCTTGTCGCAAGTTTCAACGTGCCAACGCCAGTAGCGCAATCATGCTAGTTGAGTTGCAATAATTTCAGGCACAAAAAAAGTGGAGGGGCTAAACGCCTCTCCACTTTCAACTTTTCACTTCGCGCTGGTGAGCCGCATAGGACTTGAACCTATAACCCACTGATTAAGAGTCAGTTGCTCTGCCAATTGAGCTAGCGGCCCGCAGGGAATATTATACCTTATCCGCCCGATGCTGTCAAGGATTTTTGCCGTTAGCTCAGATACGCCTTAATCACCCGCTCATCCTCGGCCAGCTTGTCGGTGTACAGTTGAAGCAGATTACGAACCGCGTCCTCTTCGAGATTGACAAGTGCAGCGACGGGCCGTCCCTCTACTGTAAGTACAAAGGGTTCGCCATTTACGCTGTAGGCGTATTCAGCTAGCGGCGCAGTAGCGTTATCCAGTTCAATTGTCTTCATATAACGATTATATCATAAAGCAGGAAGGGCAGCCACCCGGCTGCCCCTCGTGTTATAGTAGCCGAATATTCTAACGGAAGTTCTGCAGCCCATAATCTTCCATCCGCCAGATGGGTGAGTGTTCATCACTACTTACTTTGTCGGCCCCCTTGACTTGGGCGGCAGCCAGGTCTCTGGTTGCGTATTCTGTAGTGACATCGGCAAGGAACACCAGCGGGTCGTTGGCGATTGACGTAAGTTGGCTGGCATCCACCTCTCCTCTGGTCATAAATATGCCATTGAAGGTCGCTGGTTTGTCGCCCGGTCTGTGAGCAGCGAACTGCCGGTCAATTGAAGATTGCAGCAGTGGGTCAGGTTGACCCGGCATATTAGGTCTTACAGCACTGGTGGATCGCAAGCCATTTGCCTCCATGCCGCGCATTTCAATCTCATAGAGGTTGATGCCGTATCTATTTGTCCAGGCGCGGAATTGCTCTGGCGCTATATAGGAGCGGAACGTGACCATTACATGGGCAGTGCCACCCTCTGCCGCTAGCTGGGCAGCGAGTTTCTTGTTGATCTCTACATATGCTTTGAGGCTGGCAACGCTACTATCGTCGTATCTGATGCCTAGATAGACAACATCTTGGCCGAACTCCTTTTTAGGAGATGCATCATATTGCCAGGAGCCGAGATTAGCTCTATAGACTGGTATGGTTATACTCCCCCCCTTCTCTCCAGGTAGAGTTTCAGTTCCAAGGATTAGGTAGGTCGGCGCAGGATGCTTGACCTTGCTGGTAACTGCTGATTGGGCCGCTGGTAGTTGCGCTTGTGGCTGCCAGGCCACAGCAACCAGCAGAGCTGCGAGTGCGACCAGCGCCAGGACGGCGGCAGTCAGTGGCAAGCGCTTGTGTGTGGGTGTGACTGTTTGCACGGTGTAATCTCCTTGTCTCTTGCTTTTGTTCTAGTAGTTGGGTGATTTCTGCTCCCGTTGTACTCATGCCTTGCGTTGTCAGAGGCACTTAACGGCACCAGGTCGGGATTAGGTTCGACCCGGAGTAGCACATCCGATTCATCGAATCGCGGTGATAAACCAAGTCTCGGGTTCTCTCAAACCAGTAGTTATCAACGTTGATGCTGCCTGTATAGCCAGGACCAACCGATCCATCTACTGCAAACTCAGCATGAACACTATATGTGGTATCGCTACGTAGGTTCTGCATCGTGTTCATGAAAACTCGCACCTCTGCACTATCGAGATAGCAAGCTGATTTGAAGTAGAATGGGGCAAAGTCAGGTAGGGTTGTGAACATACCGGTCCAGTAGCCCGGCGTGCAGGCGGTGGTGCCTGCGGTGAAGGCATGGAAGACGATCGATGCTGAGAGCTTATTAGGGTAGTTGTCGTTTTCGTGAGTCTTCAGCCATTGCAAGGCGGTCGGCTCCCACTTGATGTCTACGACATCAGCCTTCACGTACGAGTTGGGGTAGTTGTGGCTGCCGATCATCCTGCCACCAGGGATGATGGGTTGAACCGGGCCGCTGGGGTTGACGTAATCATAAACCATGTTGTTGGAACCCTCATACTGCCCAACATCTGGTGAATAACGACAGCAATGACCCAGCATACCGTTGGATGGCCCATTCGATGATTTGAAGACAAACTTGGCGATATCACCTCGGATTGCCAAGGCTCCCGGATAAAAGTAACCGTTGTTACCTTGCACAACGCTCTGTTGATATGCTGTTTCAATTGCCACATAAGCCCAATAATTTGTTGGCACATCAACAAAGTCTGGATTCGGTGGATTGTAGCTAGGGAAGGCAGCAGTGTTGACTAGTATTACAATTTCTTCACTACGAGATATATGATTCCAAGGTCGGAACGTACCATCAGGGTAGCCATTGATTACACCGTAGGCATGGGCGGTTTCTATTGCCACAAAGAAAGGGTTCGATGGTGGCATATCGGTAAAGCTTTGCCCGCTTGAAGGTGTCAATGGCTTCCTCCAAGCGAAGGCTGCTACAAGCATCGTTGCGAACTCTGCACGCTTTACGTTGCGCCCCGGGTGTTAGAGGCCATCGGCATCGCCATGGACATAATCTTTGCAGGTTAGATATTGCACTGCTTCATAGTATGGCAAGTCGGGGGTTACATCAGCAAAATCGTGACAGCCTAGAGGCGAGTTGGGCCCAAAGTTCCCTTTGTTGGATACGGGCGCGGTAGATTGAGGGGAAGGTAGGGTGTTGTCGCTGTTGGAGGTTGGCTGTGCGGGTGGAAGTACACTTGACACAGAACTCATAGCCTGCTGTGCCGATGCGCTAGAGGTCAGCAGAACTGAAAGCGCAACTGCTATAACAAGCAGAATACGGGGGGGGTAGTACGTAGGTTGGTCTTCACTGCGATGCTCCTCTCCTGAAACTAAAAAGGTGGTTGGTTAACTGCCGTCGTTACGGTGTTTATCGTATGAGCCATTATAGCATATAACGTATAACAATGCAAGAGGTTTCGCCAATCTTTTTGAATTTTCACGGTATGGTAGAATAAGTGCAGCAATTAAGGAGAGGAACAATATGGATGCACCTACCAGTTTCAGCGAATTCGTAGCCAGCCTGGCAAACGGCGTACCTAATCCCGAACGCATTGCCCGTTATATCGAGGCGCAGGGCGGCACACCGATTATCGAGGGCAACACCGCGCACTTCGTCGCTGCCGCAGCGCCTGGGCGCATCGTCGGCGTGGGTGGCGAGTGGAATGGCTGGGATGCGCGGCGGGCGATGATGCAGCCAATCGGCGGCGGGTGGCTGCACTACCAGCAAGAGTTTGCGCCCGATGCGCGGCTCGATTACTTGCTTGCCAGTTTGCCGCAGGATGGCATCCTCGGCGATCTCACTGCGATACAGAACGCCGATGTGCGGATAAGCCGCGACCCGCTTAACCCGCGCCTGGGGATGTCGGGGCTGGGCGACCGCAGCGCCCTGGCGATGCCGGGATATCAGCGACCCGCGATTACCGAGCGGCGATCAGATCAGGCGCAAGGCAGGTTGGTAGAGTATGAGTTGGAGAGTGTGGCGCTAGGCCAACGGCGGCCCTATACCATCTATGTGCCAGCCGATT
>JBBRMT010000312.1:0-4553 GCA_038230695.1 Chloroflexia bacterium | reverse complement strand
TATAGTTGCCACTGGGAAGCGACAGTTTACTCAGGCCACTGCCGTCACTGGCGCTCTTTTTTTGGTAAATGGGGTGCGAAGTATCCTCCACCGAGTAGATGCTCCATGCCTTGCCCTCGCTGCCCTGAGCGGTCGCGGTGAAGCTGTCGGCGTAACCGCCCAGCGGCACAATGATGTTGGCATCGGTAGGCTGCGTCCCCCAACTCTCGACGGTCAAGGTAGTCTCCACCTGACGGCTATGGGTCTGACCGCCGCTTGTGCTGCCGCTGGCAAAGTTCTTGTTGACAAAATCCGCGCCGCCACCCTGCACTGGCTGGCCGGTTTGCGCGTCCAGCACCTGGCCGAGGGTCACTTGCTTCCAGAAGCCCGCCTCATCGGTCTTGCCCTGCACGAAACTTTGCCAGTCGCTGCGGTTTACCTGATAGACGAGGATGTAGGTTTTGCCGCCGGTTGCGTAGACGAGGCCGAGCAATCCATTTGTCGCTTTGGGGAAGATGGTGAACATGGTGCCGAAGCCGCTAAACATTTCGTTACGCAGGGTCTGGTTGTATTGCTGCGCGGCCATGTCTACCACCAGCACCGGCTGGGCGATGGTGCTGCCGGTTACATCCTTGCTCTCCTGATAATCCACCTGCTCCACGGTGTAACCCTGAGCAGTGATCGCATCGTTGAGCGCCTGCTTGCCCGTAGTGGCATCGAGGTTGTCGCTGCCCACCAGCACCACTGCTGAGGCGGGGCCGTCTACGGTGACATCGCCGCAGGAGGTGGGGTCGTTGCTGGCGGCGCAAGTTACCTTTACCGCAAGCTGGCCGTTGCCATTGACTCTGCCAACTGCCACGCGGGCGGTGCCGTTATTGTCGGTCTGCTGCACGCTATTGATGCGCTGCTCCTGGCTGCCGGTCGCTTTCAGCGAGAAGGCCACTTTTTGTCCCGATGCTGGGTTATAGTTTTTGTCGCTGACTACGCTAATCAGGTAGAAGCCGCTGCCGCTGCTGGGCAGGTAGGCGCTTGAGGGGATCAGGCGCAGGTAGCCCGCGCCGGGGTTATGGCTGCTGGCGGGGTCAACCGGATTGTTAGTCGGGTTGTTGGTGGGCGGAGTGGGGCCATTGTTCTGGCCGGTGAAATTACCACCGTTGAAGTTCTTGTTGCTAAAGCCCGTGGCATCCACCTGGTTGCCGTTGGCATCGAGGATGATGAAATTACTGGTAACAGTCTGCCAGAAGCTATTGGCCTGATTGGTATCGTTGGGATTGTTCAGCACCGTTTGCCAGTCGGAGGCGTTGGCAGCGAAGACGAAGGTGTAGTTGTTTTGATAAGTCAAGGCCACCACCAGGGTCGAGGGTTTGACGAAATACTTATGCAGCGCGTAGAAGCCGAGTACCACCTGGTTGATGGTATCCTGATCGGTGGTGGGCAGCCCGGCGCTGGGGTCGTACTTGGTGGAGGCAAAGTTCATGATCACGGCAACCTGATCGGTATTGAGGTTGCCATTGCTGTCCTTCAGGTATCCTACATCGGATACAGTGTATCCCTTGCTAGCCATATACTGGGCGACATAATTGGCATTGGGGTCGGTCAGATTCTTGGCTGAACCGGTCTGGGCGGGCAGGTTAGCGCTGCTGCGGCTGGAGGGGGCGGCGCTGGCGTGCGGCGCAGCCACTATCGCCAACAGCAACATGGTAACGGCCAGCAGCCCGCCGAGCAATGCTGCTGTCTGTCTGGCTGATTTTTTGGTGGAAATCTTATCGCTCACTGCGGTGCCTCCTGTATTTAGGTCGCGCCTCATGCGATTGTACATCCAATCATGGCGGACAACGGTTTGCCCCTGGTCGTCAATCAGATGATCATGCTCGATGGTTAGCATTGCATATCCAACCAGGGCGAACAACGGTTCGCCTCTACTGAACACGTCTTGGCATGAACGTAATGCGTTCTCTCCTGTATAGGGCAAGCGGCTGAACCCTCAGCCGCTTCTAATTGTCGTACATCTGTAGGGGCGAACTGCTGTTCGCCCTCTGCGGATACATGATTATACGTATATTTACAATGAAATGTTACGCTCCTGGCAAAAGTTCAGTTCAGGGAAAAGGCATCGCGTTCGTGATCCAGCAGGCGGGTGGGAATGGTCTTCAGCCGTTTGAGCAGCACCACCTCTTTGTGCAGGATAGTGGCTTCGACATCGAGCCGCTGCTGCGCGGAGACTAGCTCCAGCAACGCCTGCTTCTCGCCCCACTCTATCTGCAAGCCGTCGGCCACCAGATAGGAAAGCACCTCGGCATCGTCGGGCAGAGTGATATTTCGGGTATCCTGGCCAGTGATGTTTAGCAGGGTGTTAAGGTAATCGCCAAACATTCGGCTCACCGCGCTTACCAGGGCCGGGGCGGTTAGCTGCGGTTCGTCTTCCAGCAATTCCACCCTGCCACTAAGATAGGGCTGGCTGGTATCGTACTCAAGCACGCGGAAGCGGCGCACTCCTTGCAGAATCAGATTGAAGCGGCCATCGCCTAGGCGATTCAGGTCGGTAATTCGCCCCACCGTGCCAATATCGTAGGGGCGCATACCGCGCCCGTCCTCGCTATCGTCAACCAGCAGCACACCGAAGCCGCGATTGCCGCGCAGACAATTGTTGATCATGAGCTTGTAACGTTCCTCGAATATGTGCATCGGCAAATACATATAGGGGAACAGCACCGTATTCAACGGAAACAGCGGCAGAAAATCGTCATGGTCATCCATCAGAAGTTACCCGCCTTTAACCAGGGTTGAAAAGAGTAGCAAATCAGCGTTTCTGTTGCTCATTATACGGCTGGCATTGAGTTTGTGTCAAGGTTACGCTGGCAGTGCGACTTAGCCTTGCAGATTTGCAAGATCGTTGGTATAATACGCTCATATTGCAGAACATTTGTTCTAGTTAACGAAAGGGTGGCCGCCCATGGCCTTGAAAGCATCCGATTTCGACCAGACCGAGCTTGATGTTGTGATTGGGGTAATTACTTTTCTCAAGGGTAAAGGCCGCAGCGAACGCTACCGCAGCGACCTGTTCGCCTATGCCGAGCGTTACGTGGCGATATCCACCGCCGAGCAGCGGCAGCAACGTCGGGTGTTCCACACCGAGCCGCCGCCGCTACGCCGGATTATCGGCCAGCGGGATTCTGCCCGGACCCGACCCTACCTTCTGCAGCCAGAAGACCTTGAATGAGCGCGTCTACCGCCTCGGCCATGCGTTGCGGGTCACGGGGACGGTAGTTCCAGCGCAGATAATCAATCAACGCCAGGCGGCGGGCCAATGCTTCATCGGTCTCCTCCGGCAGCGGCAGCAGGCCCGCAGCATCTAGCATATCAGCGTATGGCAAGCCGATGGCCTTACTAATGCCGCGCAGCAGATCAGGGGCGGGCAGGTAAACCAGATTAGTTTCGATGTCGCTCATCATCTTCTGGCTCAGATTCGGCACCAGCGCGGCCACTTGCGCCCGGCTAAGTTGCTTGCGCTCCCTCGTTTGTTTGATCAGCAGACTCAACTCATTCATGCTCATAGCTCTATTCCCTCCTCATCCAGATTATACCATAGCTCATTCATGCTTAAGGGTTTAACCTTAATGGTATAGATAGTCTTGACGTTTATACCTGTATGGTATATAATGTAACCAGCCATACGCTCTGCTGGAAGAAGGGCAATATCGCGGATAGGGGTTTATTGCAATGAGTAGATACATATCGCGTAAAATGGACGCGCCAGCAGATAGGTTGGCACAAATGGCGGCGCAACAGGCAGCCTACGAAGATGAGCTACGCGCCGTCTACGCCCTGCTCTGGCAGAAACAGGCCGCGCTCGATGCGGCTACTGTTATGATTAACAAACTGATGACGCGGCTGCAAATCCTGCCGCACAAGCTAGAGATTGTGGATGGAAACGATACAAACTCGCCACATTGAACGCAAGAATCCGATGGTATGGAGCCGCCTGTCTGGGCTATAATTAAGCCAGAACAGGAGGATAACCCAGTGATGAATGTAATCAACCAGACCAACCAGGTTACGCTCGACGAGCAGCAGTGCTGGCAGGCGGTGCAGACGCGGGACAGCCGCGCCGATGGCAAGTTTGTGACTGCCGTGCTATCTACCGGCATCTATTGTCGCCCCATCTGCGCGGCTCGCACCCCCAGGCGCGAGAACGTCAGATTCTACGCTACGTCCGCCCAAGCCTTCGCAGCAGGCTTCCGTGCCTGTCTGCGCTGCCAACCGCAGCGCGACCTTGAACCCCAGGCTGAGATGGCACAGCGGACCTGTCGCTACATCGAAGCCAATCCCGATGCCGACCTCAGCCTGGCCGCGCTGGGCCGCGAGATTGGGGTCAGCCCCTATCACCTGCAGCGTACCTTCAAGCGGCTGATTGGCGTAACCCCGCGCCAGTACGCCCTCGGCCAGCGGCGCGGCCAACTGAAGGCTAGCCTGAAGCAAGGAGAAACCGTGACTAATGCGATTTACGATGCGGGTTACAATCCCGCCAGCCTCTATACCAGCGCCGATGCCCAACTGGGCATGACCCCGGCCAC